>CAYUOL010000358.1:1406-6651 GCA_964446345.1 uncultured Iamiaceae bacterium
CCAGATCGTCGCGTCGCCGACGATGGTCGGGTTGCCCCGGAGGATGCCGGAACCGTCGAGGCGGAGGTGGGTGAAGCGGGCGCCGGCGTCCGCGGTGGCGATGGCGGTGCTGGTGTCGATCACGAGCGGGGCGGTGCCGTCGAGCAGCGCGGTGGCGCCGAAGCGGTGGGTGACGGTGCCGCCGCCGGTGCGGAGGTAGAGCGGCCAGGTGAGGGTGAACGTGCCGGTGTGGGGCGTGCTGTTGGCACGCTGGAGCTGGACGTAGCCCGAGGTCGTGCCGAACTGACCTTGGTTGACGAAGTCGACGACGACGTACCTGGTGTTGCCGCCGTTGAAGGTGGCGTTGATCGTGCCGTCAGCGGCGTTGGTGAACGTCGACGTGCTGTCGCCGCAGTCGGACATGGTGTGGTTCTCGTTGCCGGTGACGTTGAACGTGGCGTGGTTCACGAGCTGGGCGCCGCCGCAGAGCTGGATCGTGCGGTCGTTGCCGTCGTTCCACGACGCCCAGGTGACCGTGCCCAGGTTGTGCAGCGCCGCCGCGTTGCGCAGGCCGCCGGCGTACCAGGTCAACGTCGCGCCGGCCTCGATGCGCAGCAGGGCGTTGCCGGCGTACTCGCCCCACAGCACGCCGCCGTTGGTGACCGCCAGCTGCCCATGGCCGTTCAGTCGGCCCGAGAGGTTCAGGGTGCGGACCGTCCACTGCGAGCCGCCCGTGAACGTCAGGGTCGACCCGCCGTCGATGCTGAGGGTGCCGAGGCTCGACACCCCCACGATCGAGCGGCTGGTGTTGCCTCCCACGGTGATGGTCGAACCAGGCAGGCCGCACACGACGTCGGACGGCGCCGGCACGCCCGCCGGCGTCCACTGCCCGGCGACGCTCCAGTCGACGTTTCCGCTCGCGTACTTGGTGCAGTCGTCGGCGATGTCGAAGACGTCGTCGGTGATCGTGACGTCGCCGTGAGCATCAGGTGCAAGGGTGGCCGCGCCGGTGATCGTGCCGAGGTCGACGCCGAAGGTCTCGGTTCCCTCCTTCTTCGCGTCGGCCCGCACGACGACATCGATCGTTGCCGTCGTCTGGAACGGTGCGAACGTCACCGTGCCGGAGGCGCCGTCGTAGTCGGTGCCGGCGCGTGCGGTGCCGTCGACCGTCGACCACGCCACCGTGATGGGTGCGGGCGCCGGGCCCGACATGGTGACCGTCAGGTGCGCCGTCGACGTCCCGCTGTTGTAGGCCGGCTCGGTCGCGGCACCGTCGCCGATGGTGATCGTCGGTGGGGTGAAGACCATCGCGTCGACACCGACGGCGGGGCTCGGCGGAGCCACGGCGGCGATGAAGCCCGAGCTGCCGGTCTGGTTGTCGACCGTGGGGAAGCGCAGCCCGGGCACCGAGCCCGCCGCCACGACGCGCAGGCGATCGCCGACGGCCGGCACGAAGCCGTTCAGCGGGGTGACGGTCAGCGCGCCGAGACCCGTGGTGCTCCCACTCGTGCCGGCGGCGCCGGTCACCGCGAGCTGGTCGTGCTCGGTCCCGGCCGCGAAGCCACCGGCCTGGACCACGAGGTTCATGCCCCTGGTGGTCACGTCGCCGGTCACCCGCAGGGTCCCTGCGGCGTCGCCTCCGGGCTTGACCGTGAAGGCGCCGGCGGCGCCGTCGTCCGTGATCGTGCCCGCCACCACGCCGACGCCCTGCAGCGTGCCGCCGGCGAAGACCGCCGGGAAACCGGCCGGGTCGAGCGTGGCGGTGGCGGTGGCCAACGTGGTGGTGCCGCCCTCTTGGCGGAACTGCGCCTTCAGGCTGCCGTTGCCGTTGATCGTCAGCGCACCCTGGTTGCCCACGAGGGCGCTGGGCCACGTGATGGTGCCGTCGATCGTCAGGGAGCCCGACACCTCGTTGGTCACGCTGCTGGTACCCGCAACGGTGGAGAGCTCCGAACCCGTCGCGTGCAGTTCGATGGCGCCACCGTTCAGGAGCGCCGCACCCGCGCCCATGACCAAGGTGCCGTTCACGACGAGGGTGCCGGAGCCGTGCAGCGGCGTGTTCGTGAGCGTGGCGTCAGCGAGGATCACGGTTCCCGTCATGCTGACGTCGCCGGTCGTGGTGGCGTCGCCGGAGAAGACCACGGGCCCAGTGAGCTGTGCGCCACCGCTGAGCTCCGGTCGGTGGAGCGTAGACATGACGATGGCGGCGGCGATCCCCGGAGGCAGATCGGGATCCGTGGCGTGCGCGTCGATCGACGCCCCGACGGCGCGCAGGTGGTCGATGCGCGATGTGCCGCCGGTCAGCTCGTTGCGGATCGACTCGCCGAAGCGCAACGTGGCTCCGGGCAGGATGTCCAGCGAGGCTCGGCCCGGCACGTCGGGCACGTCGAAGCGGCTGTGGTCGCTGACGGTGAAGGTGCCCTGTTGCACCCGCACGTGCGCAGCGCCGTCGGCGTCGTCGGTGAAGGTCCACGTCGTCGCCACGCTCGATCCGCCCGAGAGCAGCTCGAGGTAGTCGTCCTCGTCACCAGGCTGGGGCACGCCGTTGATGCGGTACACGGAGACGGTCGCGTCGATGGTCTCGAACCGCGGGGTGATCGTCATCGTCCCGTACACATGGACGCTCCCTCCGGTGACGCGCACCACCGCCGTGTTCGCCGCGCTGCAGTCCCGGATGGTGACGTGCTCGGTGAGGATGTCGAACGTGCCCAGCCCGACCTCGATCGATCCGCAGACACGCAGGTCCCCGTAGCGCCACTCCAACCGACCGTGGCCTGCCACGATCACGTGGCCCTCGATCGTGAGGTAGTAGTCGTCGACGTTCACGTAGATGACGTTCCCGTAGGGGCCGATCTGCTTCTGCATGCGGGTGCGCTTCTCGGGCTCGATGCGCAGCAAGGCGGGCTCGCTCACGGTCAGCGTGCCCGCGACGACGCCACCGGTGATCGTGCCCTGGCCGGTGAGCGCCACCGCGCCCTCGATCCGTGAGGTGGTGTAGACCACGTCGCCGTCCGGGGGGGCGATGCCGACCAGGTAGTCGCCGCTCTGCATGATCAAGGCCCGCATCTCGCCGAGCTCGCCGCTTCCCGACGGACGACCCTCGACCGTCCCGCCGTCGATCCAGACGGCGTTCACGACCGACCGCGCCGCGTCGTCGTCGTCCCCCGTGATGACCAGCCGCGCCTCGCGCGGCACCGCGACGGCGAGCGCGACGGTGGCGTCGTCGGACACCTCGAACGTCGCTTGCGGGGCGATCGACAGGGTGCCGGGAGAGGATGCCGCCCAGACCGAGTGGCGCGCGTGGCCACCCCGGCGCAGGTAGGCGCCCGGACCGTTGAACGTGACCGCGCCGGTGTGGCTCTCGAGCACGGGACCCACGTCAACCGAACCGGTGAAGCCGATCGCGGCGCCGTTCGCGTCGATCGTCGGGGTCGCGTCTGGCGCGCACCCGGTCGTTGCGACGGTCGTCGCGGTGATCGTGACCGCCCCGATGCCGGCTTCGATCTCACCGCACACCGACAGCGAGCTCGGGCTCATCGTGATCGGCGCGCCGGCCGAACGCAGCGTGCCCGTGATCACCGTGGTGCCGTCGACGGTCGCGTTGCCCGGTCCCCCGCGGGCGGTGGTGCGCACGATCGTGTCCTCGAGGACCGTGGCGTCGGTCAGTGTCGTGGTGCCGTCGAGGTCGAGTCGGCCGTAGAGCACACCGTTGTCCACGTCGAGATCCGTGAGGATGCCGTAGGCACCGGAGATCGTCGACTCGTACCCCTGCACCGACCCACCGGTCACGTGCACGTCCTCGATCGTGGACGGGATGCTCGGGGTCACGTCGTCGCCCCGAGCCCGTACGATCGAGCCCGTCGGGATGTCCACCCGGCCGCCACCGTCGATGCGGCCCACGAAGAGGTACAGCGACCCGCCGTTGGTCACGGTGATCGTGCCGGTGTGGGTCAGGTGGCCGTCCTGGATGACGACGTTGGACCCGTCGAGGTCCGCGGCGCCAGCGATCGTCACCTGCCCGCTGATGACCGCGAGGTCGGTGAGCTCGGACGTGGCGGTGGCGTCGGTGAGGTGGAGGTGCCCGGCCCCGTTGACGAACAGGCGCGCGTTGAGGTCGGCCGCCTTCACCGAGACCGAGGTGTTGAGGTTGAGGGTGCGACCGGCGGGCGTGCACACGACATCCGTCGCTCCCGGCAGCCCGGCGGGCGTCCAGTTCGACGCCGTCTCCCAGGCACCGTTCGTCGGTCCGGTGAAGGTCTTGGTGCAGACGGGGCTGGCGTCGACGTCGCCGTGGCCCAGCAGCGCGACGGCGGCGATCGTCCCCAGGCCGAGGGCGATCACGAGCAGCACCGCGCGGCGCACGTGCGGCAACGCCGCAGGGCGCGCTCGGTCGTCGATGATCAAGGGCTGCTCGTCGGTGCGCTGCATGTCGTCGCCTCTCGTCGTCCTGTCGGCGCGTGGGCGTCAGGCCACGCGGGGGTTCTCGTCGGTGATGGGGTGGTCGTCCTCGAGCTGGGCCAGGCGCTCGCCGAGCGACCAGAGCAGGGGCGGCACGAGCGCGGGCGACTCGGCCAGCAGCGCGCGGAAGTCGCGGGCGCTGATCTGGTCGACGATCACGTCGGTGGTGGCCACGACGCGGGGCGAGCGCTCCGGCGCGTGCAGCAGCAGCGCCTCCCCCATGTGCTCGCCGGGTCCGAGCTCGCGCACGGTGGTGACCGTCCCGTCACCCTCACGGAGCTGCGCCTCGGCGGTGCCGTCGACCACGATGAGGAGCGCGTGGCTGTCGGGATCGTCTCCGGCGAGCAGGCCGCCGGCGGCGAAGCGGACGCGGCACACCAGGCCGGCGACGCGGCGGATCCCGGTGTCGTCGAGGTGCCGGAAGAGCTGGACGTCGCGCAGCGCGCTCGGTTCGAACGGGGGGACGTGGGCCATCGAGAGCACGGTCGCACGGCCCGCGGGCGGCAACATCGGCAACGGTTGCCTATTCGTGGGGTTCGCCGTGAAACCGCTGGTGGAGGGCCTGTTCATGCGTGGTGGCCCTCCTTCCGGGGACGCCCGCGACGCCGCGCCAGATCCCCTCGTCGCCGGGCGACGGGGGACCTGGTTCCCGCCGGGGCGAAGGTAGGACGCGGTCGGTGGCCCGACATCCGTAGACCTACGCAAATGCTTCCGCCCGCTCTCAAGAACCCGGGGAGGGCGGGGTAGCGAGGATCAGACCTCGATGGCGCCTTTGTCGCAGGCGCCGCCGCTGGGGCGGGTGACGCCG
>CAYUOL010000359.1:0-6639 GCA_964446345.1 uncultured Iamiaceae bacterium
TCCTCGGCCCCTACGTCTAAACGAGCGAGTACCTAGTAGAGCGCTGGCAACGAGACGACAAAATCTACGACATCTTCGAAGGCACCGAGCAGAACCAAGAGCTCGTCATCGCCCGAGCGATCAGCGGCCTCCGAATCGAGTAGCTGAACGCAGCCTCGACCCGACCGGCCAAGGCGCGACCCGATGGATGAACCGCTGGAAGCCCGCTCTCAACGCCTTCGCCATCACCTTCGAACGCCGCATCCTCACCAGCGACCGATGACAACCGCCAGCACCAGTTGCACTCATCACGCCCGCGAGACGGGCGTTCCGTTTGCCTGGCAGCTGAAGCAAGCCGACTCGGACGAGTAGGGCGCACGGAGCCCACAGGGTGACGGCGGGTGGTGGCGTAGCCGGCCGAGTCCGCGGGGTCCTGGTAGTACCCGCCCGCGCTGACGTGTGCGGAGTACGTCGCTTTCGCTCTGTCGCTCGTCGGAGCGTTGTCTGGGGCGGTGATTCGAAGCACGATGGTCAGGTTGCGCTGACCTTGCCCTCATGGATGGTGAGCAAGACCTCGGTGCGCAGCTCGAAGTCACCACTCGACGACGTGCGGATCGGGTCGTCTTGACTAAGGCGCAGGTCCCCGGAGAACCAGTCGGCGACCACCGGCAGGCCATCGAAGACGAGGTCATCGACCTCGACCCAGCGAGCGGACAGCGTGTTGAACGCGGTCATTGGTCGGGATCCACGCTCCGAGGGTGTGTCGTCCTGGCACACAAAGACGGCGACGTTGTCGAGGTTGAGCGGAGCGTCGTTGCGCTCCAGGCGTCCCTTCCGCCATCGGCCCGGCGCCTCGATCTGGATCGCTGTGTGGCACAGGTCGCCGGTGAACACGGCTTCGCTGGGGTCGATGTGAGAGGCATCGGCTGGATCGAACTCGGCGGCGGTCTTCTTGCCGCCGGTCGACACAACGGCTTGCGTGGTGCCGCCGGCGACGACCGACGCGAACGCGTCGGGCGAAGAGGCGATGAGGATCTGGCCGTCGTTGACGAGGTAGGTGTGGCGGGGAGCCCATCGTGGCGTCAAGCGGCGGGGGTCGACCGGTTGAGGGATGAGCCCTACGAGCTCAGATAGCGGTGCGGTGGGCATCGCGCCTTCCGGGACGATGAAGCCGCCCATGTTCCACGGCGATTGTCTCTCGGCCCACCCAATCAGGTCGGAGCTCGGTTGGATCGGTGTGATTCTCGCCTCGACCTGGGACAACGTGAGGTTGTGGTGCTGATCGATGAGCCAGCGACCTTGGTACCCCCGTAGCAGCGCGCTGTCGCCGAGGTAGATCCATCCGGCTTCGCGCTTCAGCAGTCCCCACGGGACGACCGTGTCCGGTCGCCCTACGCCGGTTGTCGGTCCGAACTCCGCCAGCGGGTGGGTGTACATCGCCCACATGCGCTGATCGAACAACAGGATCTCCGGCTTTTGGAACGTCATGGTCAGTCTCCGTCCAGTCGCACGACAGGACTCTCATCGGCGCGCGCACCCACCACATGAGACTGAGCGCCGGCGGCGCACCGCCCGCTAGCCGCGCTCCGCGACGGGCCGCAGTGGGGCTCCTCGTTCACGACGGGATCGGGGGCGACGCGGCTTCCTCGTTGGCTGGCGCGCGAAGGCGTGTGCACCGCCAGCGATCCAACCGAGCCTGGTCCTAAGGTCGCGCCGTGCCGCCGATCCCGCGCGTTCCGGTCGCCTCCGTGGTGTGGATGGCCGTGCTCTTCGGTGCTTTCGGCGTGAGGTTCACGATGTTGGAGCCCGATGCCCCCGGGCGGCCTGTCATCGTCGCCGGCGTGTGGATCTCCGGAATCGCTGTCTTCGTCCTGGTCGAGTTCGTCGTGCTCGCTCGCATCGCGTTGCACCGGGCCCGGCACCCGTCACGGCTGATCGCTGCGGTGGCGCGGGGCGCCGACGGGCTGCTCGGCGATGGTGAACGCGTGGAGGATGCGATCCGCCTGGTGCTGTGGGGGCCGTTGCGGTTGAGAGCACAAGGGTTGGTCGCCGTGCTGCCACGCACGATGGCGACGCCACTGGGAGCCGACGCTCCGTGGAGCAACGCGAACCCGAGATCCGAGCGATGTGCTCGTCTCGGGCGCGTCGACTCGGTCGGGAGCGCCCCGAAGTGCACCGCCTGCTCGAGCACGTCGGAGCGGATCGATCCGTGAGCCCGGTCGGGAGGAGCTCCGGTGGGAGGCCCCGGCACCCATCGATCAGCGGTGGCCGACGTGTGCGGATGCGCTTCGGGGGTCCCGAGTGCCCGGTATAGAGGTCTTGCTGGTCTCGGGTAGCTGTGGAGCCGGCAAGTCGACGATCGCAGCAGAGACGAACGATGTCCTCGCCGAGCTCGGGGTTCCGAACGCGGCGATCGACCTAGACGCGTTGGTCTGGCAGTGGCCGTCCACGAGCGCCTGGAACGGCAACCTGATGTTCGAGAACCTGGCCGCGATTTGGCCCAACTACGAGCGCCGGGGCGTCAGGCACTTGGTTCTCGCTCGCGTGATCGAGACTCGATCCGAGCTGGACCGCTACCGCGCCGCGGTTCCTGGTGCCGACATCACCGTGTGTCGGCTGGTGTCGGCCGAATCGTTGCGGATGGATCGCATTCAGCAGCGCATGCCGCCCGGACCGTCCCGGCAGTGGCACCTCGAACGGACAGTGGAGCTCGAGCAGCTCTTGGCCGATCGAGCGATCGAGGACTTCACCGTCGAGAACGATGAGCGGAGCGTTCGGACGGTCGCTCTCGACGTGCTGGCCGGTGCCGGTTGGATCAGCGCCGAACAAGCGAGGGTCGCGTCAGCCAAGTGAACCGGATGCGGCCAACGGCGTGCTGCTCCTCCGCGGCTCCGGGGCGCCCTCGACCGGGCTGGAACGGCATGGCGGCGGCTCTTGTGGTCGAGGTGCAGCGTTCGTGGTCTTGGCGCACGCCCGATCGCAATCGATCGGGCGTCGCCCCGCTCGCGTGCTCAGATGGCGTCGTGAAGGAGATCGGACCGCCGCCGGTTGATCGAGGACGGATCGCGATCTACTGGGTTCTCCAGGTCTTGGCGGCGATGTTCGTGATCTTCCTCGTCCCGCTCTTCTTCGTTTTGCTCCTCGGGCCCATCAGCTGGAGGGTCGATCCGGGGCAAGGGACGGCCTCGGTGCCGAGCGGCGTCATCGTGACAGGGCGCGGAAGCGAGATGTACATCCAGTGCCCGTCCCTCGGGGACTGGGTAAGGGGTTCACGGCGCGTCGAGTGCGACGACGCCATCGGTTGGATGGCAGCCAGCGCAGTGCTGGTCGCCGGCGGGTCCATCGCGTCGACCGCGCTGTTCTTCTTCTTCCGTCGTGCTCGGTGGCGCGAGAAGAACCGAGTGGTCGAGTGGCGTGAGGCCGATCATCAACCGATCGGCTTTCGCCTCGACGGCATGCCCTTCTGGTTCTGGGCCGCGTCTGTGGCCGTCGTGCCGGTGACCGCTGTGGCACTCGTGGGGACGGTGGTGGCGCTCGCCCACGGCGGGCGCTTCAGCGCTGCTGGTGTCGTGTTCTTCACGTGGGTGCTGTACGACATCGTGTGGAACAACGGCGTCCGGCGGGCCTACTCCGTGCAGATCGACGGTGCAGACCTGGTGTGGAAGGCCCCGCTGCGAACTCGCACCGTCCCGATCACCGCACTCGTGAGCGCCGGGATCCCGGCTCGGGCGCCATCGCTCAGACCTCAGACCGTCGGGATGCTCCAGCTCAGCAACGGCGACAGGATGGCCGTGGCGCTTCCGGATGAGCTGCGCAGATGGAAGTTCCGGCGGCTCTGCGCATCCCTCGGCGAACGTGGCGTGGCCGTCGTCGAAGCCGGTCACCTCTCGTCGGCCTGACGGCCGATCCGGTCATGGCGTCCAGTCGCAACGTGGCAGGGCGTGCGCCGCTGCGGCATCGATGACGCCCGGCACGTGCTCGAGCGGCCGCCGGAGCCGGGGGGCTCGGGGAAGTGCTCCATCCGCTCGTCGGTCGCGCGGCTGGTGGTGCGGGAACGTGGAGCTCAGCGCAGCATCTGCCGGATCATCGCGGCGGCCAGGGCGGCCACGACGACGCCGACCACCACGATGGGCAACGCCTTGTCGCGCTCGATGCCGTGCACGATCTGCGGGCGGTAGCGAATCTGTGGGACCTGCTGCGTGCGGGTGCCGACAGCCACGCCGGCGAGGTAGACGATGAGCGCGGCGCCGAGCCACCCCCACGTTCGCAGCAGCGCCGCGGCGACAAGGGATGTGGCCATGTGCAGCCCATCCGCTTCGCCCAGACGCATCCATGCGTCGGCGGCCGTGATGCCTGCGGCCAGTAGCCAGACCACGGCGAGCGCCAACCCGAGTCGCCGGAGGCCCACGCCTGCCGCCGTCACGGCTGTGGGGACGCTCATCGTCCCGCGGTCCGACGCCAACGGGCTGGGCCCGCAGGCACGGTGGCTCGACTGCGCCTCAGCTCAACCATCGTCGCCGGGGGACGAGGGGGCTCCGCCCGCTTCGTCGGGTCGCGCCAACATGGCGGCGGCGGCGAAGGCCACGACCGCGACCAGCAGGTAGCCCCACGTGTTGTTCAATCCGGCCGCCAAGGCGGCGAGCACCGGCGACGGGCGACGGGGCCCGCCGAACTGATCGATCCCGTTGAACTGGTCCAGCTGGAACAGCGTGGATGCCACCACCGCGATCAGCCACAGTGCCAGCGAGAGCGCGGCGGCCGCGCGCAGCAGCGAAGACGCGTACCCGAGGTCGCTCACCGGAACAGGTTCGTGGGCGGCCCCGTCTTGCTCGTCGGCCTGTTCGTCGGTGTCCCGCCGGTCGTCGCTCACCGGGCAAGTGTGGCCGATCGCTTCAGGAGGAGCAGGGCCTTTGTCGTCCGCACCGACCTGCGGTGCGGCCGAAGCGCCCCAGGCCGATCATGTCGCCCCCCGTGCACGCGGTGGGCTCACCAGCGCACGTCGTCGGTCGGTGCGTGGCCGTGGAGCAGTCGAAGGATCCGCTGCTGGGTCGCCGTGAGGGAGGACGCGGTGCGCATGCGGTGCAGCTGCGCCAGTTCCCACTGCATGTCGTACACGTGCAGGCGCTCGCGCAGGTCCGGGGCGGCGAACAACGCGGGGTAGGCCTCGCGCAGCCAGCTCGGCACCTCGTGGAGCGTCACGACGTCGAGTCCCGGGTCGCCGGGCACGGGGGGCACGTCTTGCGGGCGCGCGCACCAGAACAGCAACCGGTGCAGCTCGTTGTCGGCCGGCTGCGCCCGGGCGCACTCGAAGTCGATCAGCCCGCTGACCGCGCTGCCGTCGACCATCACGTTGGAGGGGTGCAGGTCCGCGTGCACGAGCACCCGCTCGTCACCCGCGAAGAGGTCGAGACGGTCGGACAGCCACGCGTGCGCACTCATGATCAGGCCTCGGTCCACGCCGGGCAAGGATTCGGCCAGTCCGTCCAGCCAGGTCGTGGCCTCGACGCGGGCGCGGTCGGCGTCGCGACGATCCAAGGCGAGGGCATCGCTGAGCCATGCCGGCTTCAGGTCGCTCGGCACCTCGACCCGGTGAAGCGCATGGATGGCTGCCGCGAGCGAGGTGACGACGTCGCGCCGGGCGGACGGCGTGAGGTCGTTCCAGACCTGGTGCAGCGTGCGTCCAGGCAACCGCTCGCCGACGTACCACGTGCCGTCCGCACTCGTGCCGGTCCCGAGGCACCGGGCGTGGGGAACCGCCGTCCCGGCCAGCAGCCCGACCACCCGTGCTTCGTGGGCGAACGAGTCCCGCAGCTCCCCGTCGCTGAGACGGACGACCACGTCGTTGTCCACCCAGACCCGGTTCACCCAGCCCGGCGTCGCCACGAAGCTCCCGTCGTCGGGCAGCCCTGCGGCAGCGAGCACCCTGGACAACGTCGGATCGGTCATCACCCGCGCCACTCTCGCGCGGCGCCCCGCTCCCGCAGGCCCACGAGGTCAGCGGCCGGCGGGCACCGTCACGACGATCTCCACCCGGCGGTTGAAGTTCATGGCATCGGGGTTGTCGGTGCCGTCCGGGTTCTGGTTCTCGACGAGCGGCTGCGTCTCGCCGAAGCCGATGGCCGTCACCGACTTGGCCGCGACGCGATGGCTGTCGAAGTAGTCCTTCACGGCCTTGGCCCGCGCCTCGGAGAGCTGCTGGTTCGCGGCGTCGGTCCCGGCGTTGTCGGTGTGGCCCCGCACCTGCACGGTGCCGCCCGGGTACTCGGAGGCGATGAACCTCAACGTCGCGTCGAGCGAGATCCCGGTCGCGTCGGTGTCGAACGTCGAGCTGCCGACGCCGAACATCGCGTCGGAGTTGAAGAACACCAATGCCACCTTGTTGCCGTCGGCGTCGCGCGCGCCGAGCAAGGTCGCCGAGACATCCTCGAAGGCCTTGGTGTCGGGCCCGGGGAGCCGGTAGAGCGAGTCCTTCACCAGCACCGTCCCCTCCGGCGGCGCGTGCGCTGTGCCGATCTCACACGGGATGCGCAGCACGAGGCCGCCACCGAAGTCCTGCGTGCCGCACGTGGGATCGGGCTCACCGTTCTGATCCCAGTCGTCGAGCCCGGCGGTGGCGCCGGGCGGCAGGCTGCTGCCCGTGTCTTGTGACGCCGGCGCCTC
>CAYUOL010000360.1:0-6634 GCA_964446345.1 uncultured Iamiaceae bacterium
CGCTCGTCACGCGCCGACACGACGGCGGGGGTCTCGTTAGCCTTCCGGCATGAAGCACATCGAGGTCGACGGCGTCCGGGTGTCCTCCATCGGGGTCGGATGCTGGCAGTTCGGATCGAGCGACTGGGGCTACGGACGCGAGTACGAGTCGGTCGCGGTCGAGATCGTCAACCGGGCGCTCGATCGCGGCGTCAACTTGATCGACACCGCCGAGATCTATGCGCGCGGGGTGTCGGAGGCGATCGTCGGTCGGGCACTCGAAGGGCGGCGCGACGACGCCTTCGTCGCCACCAAGATCTGGCCCGTGCTCCCGACGGCGGACAAGACCTACGAGCACGGCCGGCTGTCGTCGATGCGCATCGGCATCGACACGATCGACCTCTACCAGGTGCACTGGCCGAACCCCGTGGTCCCCGTGGCGAAGACGATGGAGGGCATGAAGCGGCTGCAGGACGACGGGATCATCCGCCACGTCGGCGTGAGCAACTTCAGCGCGTCGCAGTGGGCCGAGGCCGAGGCCGCGCTCGGCCGGCCCGTGCTCTCGGATCAGGTGCAGTACAGCCTGGTGCAGCGCAAGCCCGAGCGCGGGGTGCTGCCGTACGCCCAGGCGCACGACCGGATGGTCATCGCCTACAGCCCGCTCGGGCAGGGCGTGCTCGGTGGTCGCTACGACGCGACGAACCGCCCGTCGAGCCCGGCGCGGCTGAACAACCCGTTGTTCGTGCCCGAGAACCTGCGGCGCGTCACGCCGCTGGTCGAGACGTTGCGGTCGATCGGCAAGGTCCATGGGGCGACGCCGGCCCAGGTGGCGCTCGCCTGGCTGATCCGCAAGCCCAACGTCGTGGCGATCCCCGGGGCCAGCAGCATCGCCCAGCTCGACCACAACATCGAAGCCGCCGACCTCGAGCTCAGTGCCGACGAGGACGCCGAGCTCACCGCTCGGAGCGACGAGTTCGAGCCGCTGCGCGGCGCCAAGGTCGTGCCGGCGCTGGTGGCCGCCCGCCGCGGTCGGTCGTGACGCCACCGGACGACGCCGGCGCACCCGACGCCGCCGACGCCGCCGCCATCGACGACGGCACCCGAGCCCCGGTTGAAGCCGGGGCTGGAGCCCCCGAAGAAGCGCCCGACGAAGCCTCGGATGCGGCCGTCGACACGGCACCGGGCGGTGTCGAGGACGCGATCTCCATCCCTGAGTTCGGCGCCTTCGCGGCGATCGACGACGACGCTCGACGGGCGCTGGCGGCCGCCGGGGACGAGGAGGTGGCGCGCTTCGGCCCGACGTCGGAGGGCGCGCACCCCGCGGTGCTGCACGACGCGCTGGACCGGCTCCGCTCGTTCTGCCTGCTGCTCCCGGAGACCACCGAGGTGACGCCGTTCGGCCACCCGACGTTCCGGGTCGCGGCGAAGGCGTACGCGACGTTCGAGCTCGTGGACGACCGCGCGTCGATCCTCTTCAAGGCCGAGCCGGAGGTGCAGGCGGCGCTCGTCGAGGGCGAGGCCTACGAACCCGACCCGATCGCCGGCCACCACGGCTGGACGCTCGTCTGGCTCGACGACGCCGTCGACTGGGACGCCGTCGACGAGCTGATCATCGCCAGCTACCGGCTCGTCGCCCCACCCGAGCACGTGGCCCAGCTCGACGCCCTGCTCGGCTGAGGGGCTCCCCGGTCAGGCGGTGGCGGGGTCGCCGGCCGGCGTCACGGCGTCGAGCGCCGCGACGGCGGCGTCGAGCATGCGGGCGGAGCAGCCCGCCATGGCGACGGGGGGCACCGCTTCGGTGACGATGAGGTCGGCGATCGACCGGAAGGCGCGGGCGGCCGGCCCGTCGCCGAGGACCGCGGGCTCGCCGATGTCGCCACCGTGGGCGACGGCCGGCTCGATGGGGATCTGCCCGAGCAGCGGCACGCCGGCCTCGGCGGCGAGTGCCGCGCCGCCCCCTTCTCCGAAGAGCGCGTACGAGCCGCCGTGGTCGCACTCGAACGTGCTCATGTTCTCGATCACCCCGGCGACCCGCAGGTAGCTCTTGCGCGCCAACGACACCGCGCGGGTGGCGACCTTCTGCGCGCTGAGCGCCGGCGTGGTCACCACGATCATCTCCGCCCGCGGCAGCATCTTGGCCACGCCCATCTGCACGTCACCCGTGCCCGGGGGCATGTCGATGAGCAGGTAGTCCATCGGCCCCCAGCGGACGTCTTCGAAGAAGTGCTGCACCGCGCGGTTGAGCATGAGGCCCCGCCACATCAGCGCCGACTCCTCGTCCTCGACGAGGAACCCCATGGAGACGACCTTCAACAGGCCGTCGCCGACGGGCTTCTCCATCGGCACGATCTTCTTCTCGCCGGCTCCGGCGGCGCCGTCGTCGCCCTGCAGCCGACCCTCGACCCCGAGCATGCGCGGCACCGAGAAGCCCCAGATGTCCGCGTCCATCACCCCGACGGTGAGGCCCTTCGCGGCGAGGGCGGCCGCGAGGTTCACGGTGACGGAGGACTTGCCGACACCCCCCTTGCCGGAGGCGATGGTGATCACCTTGGTCGTGGCGGGGATCTCGGTGTCGGGCGCCTTCTCGCGGATGTTCCAGCGGGCCTTGGCCATCGCCGCGGACTTCTCGCCGGCCGTGAGCTCGGTCCACTCGAGCTTCACCTTCGTGATGCCCGGGAGGCATTCGACGCGGGCCCGGATGTCCTTCTGGATCTGGGCCCGCAGCGGGCAGCCAGCGGTGGTCAGGGCGATCGTGACCGTCGCGACGCCGTCGGTGTCGATCACCGCGCCCTTGGCCATGCCGAGATCGACGATGTCGCTGCCGAGCTCGGGGTCGATCACCCCGCGCAGCAGCTGCATGATGTCGTCGGGGGACGGGGCGGCGGTGGGAGGCACGACCGCATTTTACCGGGAAAGCCCGTGTAATCTGGCCGGGTGACCGAGATCGCCTCCGCATCCGGTCGAGCCCCGCGACTCGACATCCTGAAGGCGCTGGGGGACAACACGCGGTACGCGATCTACCTCGAGCTCGCCCGCTCGCCGATCCCGCTCACCACCGCCGAGATCGCCGAGATGCTCGATCTGCACGTCAACACCGTGCGGCCGCACCTCGAGCGCATGCGCGACGTGGGGTTGCTGCTCGTGGACACCGAGGCCCGGGGCGGGGTCGGCCGCCCCCAGCACCGCTACTCGCTGTCGGCGGATGCGCCGTCGCTCGGTCTGGAGCCGTCGCCGTTCCCCACCCTGGCGCGGATGCTCCTGCGGGCCGCGGCGGCTGGCGGCCTCGAGGAGACCGACCTACGGGACGCCGGCCGCGACCAGGGCATCGACGACGGGCGGCGCTGGGCACCGGAGACCCCGGGGCTCGACGTGCTCATCGGCGAGCAGGCCCGCCTGGGCTTCGACCCGGCCACGGCCGAGGGCGATCACGAGGCCACGATCGCGTTCGCGAACTGCCCGTTCCGTGAGCTCGCCGAGCAGCAGCCGCACCTCATCTGCGCCCTCCACCGGGGCCTGGTCGAGGGTCTCGTCAGCTGCTTCGCCGACGTCGAGATCGAACGGTTCCACACGCTGGTCGACCGGCGGCCGTGCCAGGTCGACCTGCGGATCGAGGAACCACCGGTTCCTGTCGACGTGGCGGCACCCGCGTGAACGGGCGCCCGGCCGATCCGCCCGGCGCCGCGACGATGTGGATGCCCGGAACACAGGCGCTACCCTTT
The DNA here is from genome assembly GCA_964446345.1 of uncultured Iamiaceae bacterium. Lineage (GTDB taxonomy): Bacteria > Actinomycetota > Acidimicrobiia > Acidimicrobiales > Acidimicrobilacustridaceae > CAYUOL01. Next base: position 3,699 of record CAYUOL010000360.1, read on the forward strand.
GAACCCTGCCAGCACGACGCGCTCAGGAGGCCCCTTCGTGATCACCGTCACTGAACCAGCTGCTCTCAAGGTCAAGGACCTCATCACGCAAGAAGGCGACGAGAGCCTGATGCTCCGGGTCGCGGTGCGTCCCGGTGGCTGCTCGGGCTTCAGCTACGAGATGTTCTTCGACTCCGAGCTCGAGAAGGACGACGTCACCACCGAGCTGCAGGGCATCAAGGTCGTCGTCGACCCGTCGAGCGCCCAGCTGCTCGAGGGCGCGACCCTCGACTACAAGGACGGCCTCCAGGGCGCCGGCTTCGCGATCAACAACCCCAACGCGCAGCGCACCTGCGGCTGCGGGCAGTCGTTCTCGTAGCTCATCCCTGCGGGCGCGGCCCCGGTGGTGGCCGGCGTCGTCCGAGGACGATCAGCGCAGCTTGTCCAGGCCGGCCTTGATCTCGGCGCGGTCGAACACGTTGTCGAGGCGCCGCACGACGGTGTTGTCGGCGCTGGCGAGGTAGAGCGACGGCTCGAAGTTCAGGCCGAAGGCCTCGACGACGGGGGCGAGGCCACCGGCGCTGGGATCGGCCGGGTTCGCGTCGGGGGTCTTGTACACCTCGGCGTGGATGAACTGGATGTCGGGGTACGCCGCGCGCTGCTCGAGGAAGAGCTCGAGCACCGGCCCGCACACGCCGATCTGGCAGAACTTCGGGGTGGAGATGAGCAGCGCGGTCGGCTTGTTCGCCGCCATCGCGTCCACCAGGTCGAGCTCGTGCAGCGGGCAGATCCCCTTCGAGCGGGTGCAGATCGGGTCGACGCCGCGGGCGTTCGCCACGGTCGGGGAGTTGACGCTCTTGAGCTTCGCGCCCGGCTGCACGAAGGGCATCGAGCCGGCGGCACCGACCTTGAACGCCTGCGCCGCAGCCTGCGCGGTCTGCATCTTGTAGGTGCCGGCCGCGTCGAACGTGAACCGCACCGGGTAGTAGGGCACCGGCACCCCGTCGCTCTGCGCCATCGCCGTGACGGGCTGGCCCACCGCCTTCCCGTCCTTGTCGGTGATCGTCACCTCGATCGATCGCGGCGCATCGCTCGGCGTGACCCCGGACGAGTCGACCAGCGACACCACCATCCGTTGCTCGCTGCCCGCCGTGGCGTACTGGTTGATGTCGAAGCGCGGCGCGAGGTTCAGCTTGGGGCCGGCGCCTGCCGTCGTGCCTGATCCACTCGACGTGGAGCTCGACTGACCGCACGCTGCGAGCACCAGCGCACCGCCGGCACCCAGGAGCAGGTTGCGCCGGCTGATCGGCGGCGAGACGAAGCCGTCCCGTCCGCGTCGGCCCGATTCGGAGGTCATGGGCGATGAACCTATCCTCCGGGCATGTCGGATCAGCAGCACCCCAACGGGGCGCTTCCGGGGCGCGTCGCCCGGAACGCGATGGCGACCCCGTGAGCATCCAGCTGACGGTGAACGGTGCGCAGGTCGAGGTGGCGGACGAGTCGGCGTCGCTGCTCGCGGTCCTGCGCGAGCAGCTCGGGTTGACGTCGGTGAAGGACGGGTGCAGCCCCCAGGGCCAGTGCGGGTGCTGCACGGTGCTGGTCGACGGTGCGGCGCGGGTCGCCTGCGTCACCCCCGTGCGCCGAGTGCGCGACCGGGCGATCACGACGATCGAAGGGCTCGGCGACGAGGACCGGAGGTCGTGGGCCGAGGCCTTCTGCGCGACCGGTGCCAGCCAGTGCGGGTTCTGCACCCCCGGCATCATCCTCCGCCTCGATGCGCTGCTGACCAAGAGCGAGGTCGCCCCGGCGCGCGAGGCCGTCGACAACGCGCTCGCGGCCCACCTGTGCCGCTGCACCGGGTGGAACACGATCGTGGACGCGGTCGCGGCGCGCACCGGCGCCCCCACGGCACCGGGCGCCGCGGTGGCGCTCGCCGACCGCGATCTCGATGCTGCCCGACGGCGGGCGACGCTCGAGGGCCACGCCGCGCAGCACCTCGACCTCGAGGTGCCGGTGGGCGGTGGAGGGTTCGCCGACGACACCGCGCCGGCCCACGCGCTGGTGGCCGTCCTCGACGCGAACGGCGCATGGGTGGTGGCCGAGACCCTGGCCGACGCCCGCCGTGCAGCCGGCAAGGTGCAGGGGCGACGCACGACGGTCGATGCCGCGCCGCCGATCCCGGTGCCGCCCGGCGAGTGGGATCGCACGCTGTGCACGTCTTGGGTCGAGCCCGCGTACCTCGAGACCGACGCGGCGTGGTGCGAGCCCGGGGGTGAGCCCCGCTCACCCTTGGCCAACGGCGGGGCCTTCGGCGCCAAGGTGACGTCGCCGGTGGGGGCCGCCGCCCGGGCGCTGGCCGACGAGCACGGTCGTCCCGTCCGAGCGCTGTTCTCCCGCGAAGACGCCGTGCGCCTCGGCCCGAAGCGGCCCCCACTGGCGGCGGGCCTGCGCCGCGACGGATCCGGCGTCGTCCACGTCGCGCGCACGCCCGGGATCGTCGACGCGATCCGCGCCGTCCTCCCCGCCGTCGAGGTGGTCGAGGTCGATGTCGCCGGGCCGGCGACGAGCGTGGACATCCGGGGAGCCGGCTGGGTCGAGGCGGCGGTCCTGCGCGACGCGCTGTCCGTTCTGCCCGCGGCCGGCGGCGACGCCCGGCCGGCGGTCGTCGTCGCCCCCAACGGCGCGCGGGCCGAGGCGACCGTGGGCGCCGACCACACGATCGAGGTGCGCGTCGCGTGCGGGGATCCGCTCGACGAGACCGTGTTGCGCTCCTACTGCATCGGTGCGGCGCACATGGCGCTGAGCTGGGTCACGTCCGAGTGCATCGCCGTCGACGACGACGGCTCCGTGCAGGACCTCACCGTCCGTTCGTTCGGGGTGCTCCGCGCCGCAGACATGCCGCCGGTCGAGGTCCACATCGATCGCCCCGCGCCCGGGACGGACGCCACGGAACCGGT
>CAYUOL010000361.1:0-4627 GCA_964446345.1 uncultured Iamiaceae bacterium
CGGCGACTCGAGCGATGCCGAGCACCTCTCCGCACTGGCCGACGCCGGCTTCGTCCTCGGCATGGATCGGTTCGGCATCAACCTCGAGACCACCTTCGAGGCACGGGCCGACATCGTCGTCGAGCTGTGCGCCCGTGGCTACGCAGGCCAGATGGTCCTGGCGCACGACGCCGCCTGCTACATCGACTGTATCGATCCGAACGTGCTCGCGTTCCTCCCCCAGTGGAACTACCAGCACATCGGCGACGAGGTGCTCCCCTACCTCCGTGAGAAGGGCGTCACCGAGGAGCAGATCACGACGATGCTCGTCGACAACCCGCGTCGCATCTTCGAGAACACCTCGACGTACTGAACCGCCGGACGACCGAGGTCCGCGGCGTCGTCAGGCGTCCAGGTAGGCCAGCGCCGCGACCGTCAGCGCTTCGACCCCGGTCTTGATGGTCGGGTCGGGGTCGACCATGAAGCCGGGGTGGTGGTTGCTCGGGAGGGCCGCGATCTTCTCGAAGACGTTCTCTCCCGGCTGCGCCTCGATCTGTGCCTGCCCGGCGCCGCCCCAGAGCCAGAACCCGGTGGGGATCGTCGACGCCACCGTCGCGTCGCCGTCGGGACGGCCGAAGAGCCCGAAGTCCTCGCTGCCCATCACCGGTCGAGGGAGGTCGATCACGAGGCCCTCGCCGAAGTACGCCTCGTGCGCGGCGCGCAGGCGGGCCACCACCTCGACCTCGTTGGCGGTGACGGGACCGTTGTGGTGCAACTCGATCTCGGGTGGCTCGGGGCACCCGGCCGCCTCGGCCTCCGCGATCACGATCCGCTTGATCGCGGCGACGGCCTTCGCCTGCACGCGGTCGTCGAAGCTGCGGATGTTGACGGACAACCGGGCGTCACCCGGGATGATGTTCGGGCGCGTGCCGGCGTGGAACTCGCCGACGGTGACCACCGCCGGGTGCGTCGGATCCAGCTCGCGCGCCACGATCGTCTGCAAGCGGGCGACGATGAACGCGCCCACCACGATGGGGTCGACCGTGGTCTCGGGTCGCGAGCCGTGCCCGCCGCGACCGACGACCCGGATGTTGATCACCAGCGTGGCCGCCATCATCGGGCCGGGACGGTGCAGCACGAGCCCGGCCGGCGACGGGGCGACGTGCTGGCCGAGGACGATGTCGGGAGTGCCGAACCGGTCGTACAACCCGTCGCGCAGCATCGAGCGGGCGCCGGCGATGAGCTCTTCGGCCGGCTGCGCCAGCCACATGACCGTGCCGCTCCAGGCATCCCGGCTCCGGGCCAGCAGGTCCGCGGCGCCGATCATGCAGGTCGTGTGGGCGTCGTGCCCGCACGCGTGCATCACGCCGACCTCGCGCCCGGTCTCGTCGGTGGCGGTGACCTCGCTCGCGTAGTCGAGGCCGGTCTCCTCCTTCACGGGGAGCGCGTCCATGTCGGCGCGCAGCGCCACGGTCGGGCCGTCGCCGTTGCGCAGGATCCCCACGACCCCCGTCCGCCCGACGCTCGGCGTCACCTCGTACCCCGAGGCCGTCAGCGCATCGGCGACGATGCCGGCGGTGCGCACCTCCTGGAACGACAGCTCGGGGTGGCGGTGCAGGTCGATGTAGCGCTCCCGCAGCGCGGGCAGGTCCTGATCGAGCGGCGCGAGCACCGCCTCGGCCACGGTCGGGATCACGTCGATGTCCATCCCCCGGTTCTACTGCGGCCAGCGCCGCGGCGCTTGCCCGGAACGAGAACCGGTTCTAGTCTCTGACGGACCGTCAGATTCCGGGCGCGGGGGGCACGGCCTCGCCGCGCGCCGGTGGGCAACGAGGGAGCAGCATGGCACTCGGGTTCTGGAACTTGGCCACGGAGGATCCCGACCGGGTCGCCCTCATCACCCCGGACGAGGTCGAGCACACCGCCGGCGAGCTGCTGGCCGCCGCGAACCAGGTGAGCCACGGCTTGCGCGCGCTCGGCCTCGAGACCGGCGACACCGTCGCCTGCGTGCTGCCCAACGGGCTCGCCATGATGGAGCTCTACCTGGGTGCGCTGCAGATCGGCCTGTACCTCACGCCGATCAACCACCACCTCGTCGGCCCCGAGATCGCCTACATCGTGAACGACAGCGACGCCAAGGTGCTCGTCACCGACGCCCGGTTCGCCGACGAGATCGCCAAGGCGGCCACCGAGATCGCCGTACCCGAGAACGGGCGCTTCGCCGTGGGCGAGATCGACGGCTTCCGCCCCTTCGCCGAGCTCAAGGAGGGCCAGCCCACGACGGCACCCGAGGGTCGCATCGCCGGCGCCCCCATGCACTACACCTCGGGCACGACCGGCAAGCCGAAGGGCGTCAAGCGGGCGCTGGTCGACATCGATCCCGACGTGCTCGGCGAGCTCTACGCGGGGTTCCAAGGCATGTTCGGCGTGCAGCCGGCGGACGACCACGTGCACATCACCGGGTCGCCGCTGTACCACACGGCGGTGCTGATGTGGACGGCCAACTCGCTGCACATGGGCCACGAGGTCGTGCTCATGGACAAGTGGACCCCTGAGGAGATGCTGCGCCTGATCGACACCTACAAGGTGTCGACGAGCCACATGGTGCCGACGCAGTTCCACCGCCTGCTCGCGCTGCCCGAGGACGTGCGGGCGAAGTACGACGTCTCGTCCTTGCGCTGCATGGTGCACGCCGCCGCGCCCTGCCCGCCCGATGTGAAGCGGCGCATGATCGAGTGGTGGGGCGACGCGATCATGGAGTACTACGCGGCGACCGAGGGCGGCGGCACGATCATCACCGCGCAGGAGTGGCTGAAGAAGCCCGGGAGCGTCGGGGTGGCGTGGCCGGGGAGCGAGATCCGCATCTACGACGACACCGCCATCGACGAGGGCGGCGACGCCGTGCTGCTCGATCCGGGCATCGAGGGCACCGTCTACATGAGCCTGGCGATGGCCAACTTCGAGTACAAGGGCGACGAGAAGAAGACCAACGCGAACCGCCGCGACGGGTTCTTCACCGTCGGCGACTGGGGCCTGCTCGACGAGGACGGCTACCTGTTCCTCAAGGACCGCAAGTCGGACATGATCATCTCGGGCGGCGTGAACATCTACCCGGCCGAGATCGAAGGCGAGCTGCTCACGTTCCCGAAGATCGCCGACGTCGCGGTGTTCGGCATCCCCCACCCCGACTGGGGCGAGGAGATCAAGGCCGTCGTGCAGCCCGAGGCCGGCGTCGAGGCCGACGACGCGCTGCGCGAAGAGATCTTCGCGTTCTGCGAGGACCGGCTCGCCAAGTTCAAGCGTCCGAAGACGATCGACTTCATGGCCGAGCTCCCGCGCGACCCGAACGGCAAGCTCTACAAGCGCAAGCTCCGCGACCCGTACTGGGCCGACCGCGACGCCAAGATCTGATCGAGCAGCCGGGCGGCACGGACCGTGTGACCGGCAGCCGAGGGGCTCAGATGGCGCGTGCCGCGAGCAGCGGGCCGAGCAGCGCCGCGACGCGTCCCGCCCACAGGTGGTACGTGTCGTCGTTCGGGTGCCACTTGTCGGCCGCGAGGTAGGTCTTGGGCTTCGTGCCCCACGGCGCCCGCACGGCGATGCTCACGTACTCCGCACCGTTGGCGGCGGCGAGCCGCCGCACCTGGCGGTCGGCATGGCGGCCGACCAAGCCGACGATGGTGCGCAGCGGCCGCGCCATCACCGCCGCGGAGCCGATGTGGGGCAGGCCGACCGCGATCACCGTCGCGCCCGACGCCGTCAGCCGCTGGAGGATCGCTCGGTACTCCCGACGGAACCGTCGGGGGTTGAGGCTGCCGACGTCGTTCGATCCGACCGTGACCACGGCCACCGATCCGACCGAGAGGTGCTCGAGCGCCAGTGGCACCTGGTCGCGCAGCACGTCCGCGGCACACGCACCCGGCTGCGCGAAGCACGAGAGGTCGATCGAACGACCCTCGGCGGCGCTGCAGAGCGCCGCAGCTCGCCGCGGGAACGCGGCATCGGCCGTCTGCGCGCCGACGCCCGACGCGAGCGAGTCGCCGAGCCACACGAGCTTCAGCGGGGACGTGTCGTGCGGGCACCCGACGAGCAGCCCGTCCTGGGGGTGGGGGCCGGGGACCTCCGGGCGGGCGGTGCGCCACACGACAACGCCTTGGATCGTCGGGACGGCGACGGCGACGAGCGAGCCGATCAGCGCGCCCCCACCGGCCAGCCAGGGCAAGGAGGGTCGGCGACGGACGGGGACGGAAGAGGCCACGCTGCAGCATCGGCGCCCACGGCCACAACCCGCGCGATTTGGCCAGATCTTTACCAACTTCTGAACAAAGGCGGCCCCGGTCGACGTGGCGTCTCGAAGCCGGCGACGCATCGAGCGTGGTTCTGCGGTGAGGAGCCGCAACGCTGTCGATCGGTGCGCGGGGCGCACTTGGTTGTGCGGTGAGGAGCCGCAACGCTGTCGATCGGTGCGCTGGGCGGTCGCGGCGGGCGCCAGAAGCCGTCGTCTCGACGAGGCGTCTCGACGCCTGGGTCCGGCGTCGGCAGCTGGTGCTCGCGGCGGCCGCCCGGGGCGCCGAGCGCAAGGCGCGGCGACGAGGCGCACTTGGTTGTGCGGTGAGGAGCCGCAACGCTGTCGATCGGTGCGCTGGGC
>CAYUOL010000361.1:4727-6609 GCA_964446345.1 uncultured Iamiaceae bacterium
GGTCGCGGCGGGCGCCAGAAGCCGTCGTCGGGCCTAGGCGTCGAGGAGGTGGCGGCGCTCTTCGATGTCGTCGAAGAGCGCGTCGACGTCCTCGACGCACGGCAGGTCGATGCGCTCGCCCGAGTTGAGCTCGATGCTCAGCATCCAGTAGCCCGGGATCACGTCGACCTCGAGGATCTGGTACCAGCGCAGGTCGCGGCGGAACGGCCAGTGCTGGAGGATCGTCAACCCGTCGGCACGCACCTCGATCGACGGGCCGAGCACGATGCGCAACCCGTAGAGCGACGACGCGAACCCAGCCAGGCTGAGCACCCGGTACTGCAGGTCCACACCGCCGAGGAACATCGGCACGAACGCGATCGCCAGCACGCTCAGCAGGATCGTGCGGCTGATCCGGGTGAAGCGGGACATCCGCAACCGGTACCGATGGACGTTCACGCGCTCATTCAACCAGTCGGAACCGGCGTTGCCCCGTCGCGACGCTCGCGGCGGGCGGTCGGCCGGCTCAGGACTTCGGGATGTCCCGCCACGGGAGGTCCTTGTCGAGCCGCGGCTCGGGTGGCAGCCCCAGCGCGCGCTCACCGATCATGTTCCTGTGCACCTCGTTCGTCCCCCCGCCGATGCGGGAGGCGAACTGCGCGAGGACCTGCTTCTGCCAGAAGCCGTCGTGCAGGGCGTCGCGGCCGGCCAGCATCCCCGCGGCGCCCTCGAGCTCGACCGCCAGCTCGACGCGCTTCGAGAGCGACTGCGTGAAGAAGTTCTTGAGCACCGATGGATCCGGTGGGGTCCCCCGCTTGTGCATCATCGCGGTCTGCATCCGCATGGCGAAGAACTTCAGGATCCGCTCCCGCGTGTAGACGTCCGCGAGTCCCTGGCGGATCACCGGGTCGTCCGTGCGCCCGCACTGGCGGGCGAGCTCGAGCACGGCGTGGAAGTTCGAGGTCTGGCCGGCGCCGCTGATCATCCCGGCTTCGCTGGCGAGCGTCGTGCGGGCAGGCGCCCACCCGCCGTTCACCTCGCCGACGACGTTGGCGTGCGGGATCCGCACCTCGTCGAGGAACACCTCGTTGAAGTGCGACAGCCCCGTCGCCTGCACGAGCGGACGGATCTCGATGCCGGGTGTCCGCATGTCCACGATGAAGAACGTGATGCCCTTGTGCTTCGGCGCGTCGGGGTCGGTGCGGGCGAGCAGGATGCCGAAGTCGGCGTGCTGGGCCGCGGACGTCCAGACCTTCTGCCCGCTCACCACCCACTCGTCGCCGTCGCGGACCGCTCTCGTCGCCAGCGCGGCGAGATCGCTGCCCGCGCCGGGCTCGCTGAACAGCTGGCACCACAGCTCGTCGCCCCGCAGGAGCGGACCGAGGTGGCGCGCCTGCTGCTCGGGCGTCCCGTGACGCATGATCGGCGGCCCGACGAGCTGCTGCGCGGCGGCGATGAACCCGGACGTCACGTCGAACAGCGCGGCTTCCTGACCGAAGATGATCGCCTCGGCCGGGGTGCGACCGGCGCCGCCGAACACCTTGGGCCAGGCGAGGCCCGCCCAGCCGTTCTCGTAGAGCGTGCGCTGCCACTGGGCGCACCGCCCGTTGTACGCCGCGATCGAGGCCTCGTCCTCGGCCATGTTGCCGCGCGACCAGTCGGCATCGGTTCCGGTCTTGAGGCTGGCGTGCGCCTCGAGGAAGGACCGCACCTCGGCCCGAAACGCGGCTTCTTCTGGGGTGTCCTCGAAGTCCACATGCGCTCCCGGTCGACGACGTCCGACCCTCCACACTAGAACAGGTTCTACCGCTCGGCGAGACGCGACCCTGGTCCCGCGCGACGTCGCTCGTGCCGTGGCAGGGAACATTGTGAGGGGTGCGGCGGATCACGGTTCGTCGCTCGC
>CAYUOL010000362.1:0-6607 GCA_964446345.1 uncultured Iamiaceae bacterium
ATCATCCAACTCGGCGGTCCAGTCGCCCTTGACTGGGACGTGTATTCGGGCTCGGACTTTGTGGTCGATACCGCCGCGCAAGCTTGGGGCTGGTCCGAGCGCGCTCTTGATCTCCGGTCAGTTGCGACAGTGCTCGCGACGGGATCCGTTGTCGCCTGGGTTCAGGGCCGGTGCGAGATTGGACCGAGGGCACTTGGACATCGGTCACTGCTCGCCTCGGCAAGCGATCCACTCATGAAGGACGAACTCAACCGGATCAAGGAACGAGAGCCGTACCGGCCAATTGCTCCCATCTGCCTGGAGGAAGACCTCGCCAAGTGGTTCGACGACGCAACTCCGGACCCTTACATGCTGTACTTCCGACACGTTCTCCAACCCTCCTCCTTGCCGTCCGTCACCCACACGAACGACACCGCCCGGGTGCAGTCCGTGACACCAAAGTCAGGCAGACGCGTTTACGACCTGCTCGTTGAACACCGTCGCCTCACAGGAATCGGTGTGCTGTGCAACACGTCCCTCAACTACCCCGGGCGCGGGTTCATCAACCAGCTGTCAGATCTGTTCACCTACTGCGAGCGGGTCAACGTCGGCTGGGCAGTCGTCAACGACAAGCTCTATTCCAGCCCCGAAGTCTCAGGAACGGCCCCAACGTGACAATTCCGGAACTCGCCGAACAGAGGCCAAAACTGTCCGACATGGTGCTCGACGGCGTCGACTCGGCTCGACTCGTCATTGGGATGGACCCGGAACGCCTCACGGCGGCCGACCTGTTAGACCGTGGGCGAACGTTTTTCGGCTCGGACGGACCAGCAGCGGGCGTCGCGACCCTCATGACGAACGACCGTAGCTCGATCGAGTTGCTGCTCGGAGCAATCGAGACCGGTGCCCGGTTGGTTTCGTTGCCAATCCCATCGCGCACCAGCGATCCGCTCACCTATCTTGAGTTTCTGCGCGACTCATGCGCGTCACAAGGGATCACCAACCTGGTCGTCATGGACGACTACGCCGAACTGGTTTCGCCCACGAACCTCAACATCGTGCCCCACTCCGAGCTCGGCGAGAGGCCAGTGGCGGGCGCATGCGGCAACGGGTTCGAGTTAGTGCAGTTCAGCTCCGGCTCGACCGGACACCCGAAAGGCGTCCTGCTCTCCGATGCCGCGATCGGGGCCAACATCGCCTCCATAGTCGAAGTCATTCAGCCGATACCTGGTGACTGCTCGGTGTCGTGGCTGCCCCTGTCGCATGACATGGGTCTCGTCGGCATGCTTCTCACTAGCCTCGTTTCGGCGAGCCCAAAGTACGTCGGTGAAGGCAACATCGTGATCCTCGATCCGATGCAGTTCTTACGAAACCCCTCACTCTGGCTCGCAGCCATCTCAGAATGGCGTGGCGCAGTCACAGCGGCGCCCGACTTTGGCTACCGCTTGTGCATCGACCGGGCCGCACCCGGTTCGTACGACTTATCGCACATACGCTTCGCAATCGCCGGCGGCGAGACAATTCGAGCGACCACTCTCCATGACTTCTCGCAGACCTTCGCGGCGTCAGGGTTTCGACCCGAGGCGTTCTGTCCCGCCTATGGTATGGCCGAAGTTGGGCTCGCCATCAGCCTCACGCCGGCCTCTGACCTCTGGACGGAGTTGCATCTATCTACCGCAGCCCTGGCCGAACATCGGCTCGAGCGCGCTGGTATCGACATGACTGCAGCGGATGTCAGCACCCTGGTTGCTAGCGGACGGACGCTGTCGGGCTACTCGATTCGAAGTGACGAGCCATCGGGTTTGGTTGGTCACCTGGAGGTACGCGGCCCATCGACGGGTGTGGACGCACTGACAGGAATGCCTCTCGCAGCAGATAGCGGATGGATGGACACTGGTGACTTCGGTTGCGTCGAAGATGGATTGGTCATCGTCTCGGGACGGTCCGACGAATACATCGTCACGCACGGCCGCAACCTCTACGCGCCGACCGTCGAGGCGGCCATTGGGAGCGTCATAGGCGTGCGCGCAGGACGAGCCGCGATCGTGGGCCTGCCTTCGGGAGATTGGATCGTGGCTGTCGAACCTGAAACCAACGACACACTGTCCGAGAAGTCGCGGCGGGGCCTCGTCCACGAGGTTCACAAGACCGTGGTGCCACTCACAGGGTCTCGTCCGTTCGCCGTGGTCCTCATCGGCCGTGGCCGGTTGCCAATCACGCCATCGGGGAAGTTGCAGCGGAATGAATTGCGCCGCCGCTATCTCGCCAACGAGTACTCGTGACAGCAGGACCGGCATCGCAGCTGTGGCGGACCGCCGCCAGCCGCGGACACTCTGAGCTGTTGACAGCTGCCGACCCGTTTCCAGACTTTGAAAGGCTTCGAGAACTGAACCGCCCTGGGTTTCTTGGAGGCTCTCGGGGTGCCGTTGGCTTCCGGGCGGCTGGTGCTGTCTGTGATGGTGTGCGCCAAGACGATCGGGGTCCAAATCGCCAAATCGAATTGGGGAGTTCCGTGTTGCCCGGAAACCGGTGAGCCTTTGTTGGCGGGTCACCAATAGCCAAATCCGCAGCCGTCTACGCGCTGGAGTGCGGTTTGAGCTGGGTTCGCCAAGCACGAATGTAAGCTCCAGCGTTTTCAAACCATTCGTCGCGGCCAACTGACAACAGCACTCGGTCAACCGAATGTCCGTTGTATACGTCGTGAGCCGGCAGACGGCCATCCACGGTAAAGAACTTGTCGGCTGAGGAGTATTGGCGAAATACAGGCTCGATTGTCTCGCCGAGAACGCGTCGGAATGGCCACTCCTCGAACAGGGCAGTGATAAAGAGAGCTGCGCCCAGCAGGACCATGCCGTCTCTCTTTCCAGGCTTCGCGGCGAAACCTACGTGGCAGGTTAGGTTCTTGAAGTCTGGCCGATACGCCCACACCGTCCCAACGCGATCAGATCCTCCGGCTACCAACACATGTCGACTTAGAACACCAGAATACAACCTGGTCATCCAATCAACGTCCGGGTCCGTTTCGCTTCGAGGACCCCAAGCAGCATGTACGTACACGTCCTTCAGAAAGTCGTGATCTGCTGGCGTCGCCGGCCGCGATACACAGCGCGGGTACCATTCGATTATCCGCATGGTGCTATTGAAATATCACTTTCAAGGTCGAGAGTGGTAATTCGCACGTCAAAGAATGTTCCGTCGTGATACAAGGATTCTCGCAGAATTGCTGCGCAGGTCTGAGTCGAGAAGGTTGCAAATGGTGACTCAACAAACACAGCTTCGCGACTGAATAATCTGCGAACTCCGCACAGATTGTCCCTGATGAATTCGACAATGGCTTGACTGGCCAGCGACGTTGAGTCGTCAGTCCCTGGAATGACAACTACATCGACCCAGGCAACTCCCGCAACCTTGTCAACATCGAAAATTGACGATAGCCCGATTGGGCTCCCACCAACTTCAAGTACGAACAGGTGCTCCACCCGGTCCACGAGGGTGCGCCAGAATGCGTCGGGGTTTGGCAGACCGCTGTGTGTGACTCGCAACCACCGTTCGGGACGAGCCGCAGCCACTGCGTACGCGAACCCCACGTCAGATGTTGTTGCCTTGCGAATGTTGACGGGTCTCACGCTCGAAATGGTTCCGTCAAGCGGCCGAAGTTATCGAACGATTCTGGCCGGCGGGCGGAGCCGAGGAGCCAGGCGGAGCCGAGGAGTTAGGCGAAGGCGGCGCCGAGGGGCTAGGTGGTGCCGAGGAACTCGGCGAAGGCGGCGCCGAGGGGCTAGGCGGTGCCGAGGGGCTAGGCGGTGCCGAGGGGCTGAGCGGAGGAGCCGGGGAGCTAATTACGCTACCGTCGCCAAGCGATAGACATAGCGCTGTCGCAGCGCGTGCAGGGTCAACCGTCAGGCCTCCCCGAACGTCGGGTCGTAGCGGGCACACCCCCCCTGGTCCGGCGGACAAGATGTACGGCGCGCCCGAGGGTCCAGCGTTGATTCCCACGAGGTAATGCGAGGCGCCCGTCATCCAACCTGCTTCCGGTCGAACAGCGTCGGGGTCCGTCCGCGCCAAGACTCGACCTCCGCTCGATGTCTGGGTTGAGCGTTCTAGATGACTCACGATAACCGATGAGCCAGGAAGTGGGCTTGGGCCCTTTCCTGTGAACGCCAATACTGCCACGATCTTGAATTCCCGTCCGCGAAACGAAATGGTCGACTCGACGGATTCTCCCCTGCTGCCTTCTGATTCTACTTTGTCGACAAACACTTCACGGTCGGGAGCAGGATTTCCCTCGACAACCAGGACGGCCTCAGACCTTGCCTCTAGGTAGGCCAGACTTGGCACATCCGTCCATGAGACCTCGGGAGGTGGCATCAGGAACGCGCCAGATGAATCGACGGGTGTTTTTGCGTTCGGCTCCAGCGTTACCTTGGTTGGTTGCTCAACGACCGTTCCTGGCTCTGCGGAGTTTGACGTCTGCAGCTGAGACCCGGTCGAGCAGGCACCGCCGACCGCTACCAATGCCACAAGTACAAGCGCAACGGCGCAGTTTCGTCGAGACGCGGGCGTGTGAATGAGATACATGAGATCACCTCCGGTGACCATCTCAGCCCCCGTAGACGGTCTGCATCGCAGCCGAGTCTTCGGAATGCGGTGAATTCCAGGTGCAGTAGCTGTTCCAGTTCTTGGCCCGAGAATCCAGCATTATGGAATCCGCCGAGCAGTTACCCCAGATCGACGCCCAGTGAGTCAATCCCATGCCATGGCCCATCTCGTGGGTTGTCGAATTGGCAACCTGCTGCCACTGTTTCGAATCGTTGTTGGCACGATTCAACATGACGCCGCCATCTTCGTAGCCACAGTGCGCATCCGGGAGTATCGGGTCAAAGTATCCTGTGCTGATGTCGTTCACGTTGTACGTACGAAACACCAAATCCCAGTCGGAGTCATTGGCGACCACATCCTTCGCGGTGTCGTTCCAACCGATCATGGCCCACAGCACAGCATTTGGATACGGGCCGTCAAGGATCTCGTTTCGGACCTTTACTGGCTGATGGTATTGTCGCCAGTGCACATTGGGATTTGTCGTGCATTGGGTGAATGGCGTGTCGGCTGCTGCGGGCGGAGGCGCGTAGACCACCGCAGTACCGACGAACGCACCCAACGACATCGCAGTCGCGCCGACGACCGCCACCTTGGTGCGCACCAAATTTCGCTCATCCCGCATTTGGACAACCCCTTATGGAGACTTCGTCCGACGGCGCCAGAGTATAATCGGGTCAAGTAGCACGGGTCAGTAGCGCTAGGTCACAGTACGGCCCAATCGGATTGGGCTCGAAGGCATATCGCCCCTCGCCGGGGAGGCTAGCTCCAACGGTCGATGCACGGTCCCGGTCATGATGACTCTGTACTGTCGGCGACCACCGACGGTTGGGACCCCACCATGCGAGGCCCGCCGCTGTCGCTGCCGGAACGCGAAGACCTCGGCCTCGCCGCTACCGGCGCGCACTCGCCGAGCGGGCGCTCCGAACGGTGCCCGCGCCGGCCCAAGGCTCCCGGCCTCGCGGCGCCAGCCCGATGCGGACCGGGTCACCGCCGAGCTCACGGCCGGCCGATCGCCCGAAGCGATCTGGCCTTACCTCGACGCGGAAGGCGCCGTCGGCCGAGTCCGCGTCGAGACGTTCTACATGTCGGTCTACGCCTGTGTGCTCGATGTGACCGGCCGCGAGTGCCTCCGGATGCGGCCACCCTGGCCGCCCCCGGTCCCGGCAGGCCCGCCACGCCAAACAAGGCCCCGCGGTGCCCAGCAACGAAGGGTTGGCTTCGGGTCCGGCTTGTTCTCAGGTGGCGAAGCAGACCCGATCGTGGTGGTTCGGCAAGGTCACAACTACCGAACATGAGGGCAGCGAAGGGGGGTGTGGGCGCGTATGACCCGAGATGTGGAGCACTTCCGGGTGCGGGAACCGCAACGTCTGGAGCCCGCCTGGGGCCAGCGCGTCGATGATCCCGGTGAGCTTGCCCGCCGACGGGCTTGTGGCTGCGTGCCTCAGCCGCCACTGCCGAGCGGCGGTCAACGCGATGTCGTCGTCGTCGGGAAGTCCATCGGCGAGTCGCCGCTCACTACCCGCGCGGCGAGGTGTTCATCGACCGCGATCACGGTCAGTGTGCGAGGGAGCGGCCGAACTCTTCGCCCCGGTCCCTTGGTGAGTCGTCGCCCGATGGCCCGGCCCTCTTCGGCGAAGCCGGGGTAGCCGACCCGGCGGCGCTCTTGTCGCTCGGCGTTCTTCGAGGAGCTGGTCGGCGATCGAGGTGCAACCAGCATGTCTGCCATGGCCCGCCGTATCGCCAGGGCGCGTGGCCTCCGTCTGGGGAACATGGGACTCACCGAAGGTCAGGGGGGTGTATTCGCCGACGTGGTCGTCGTTCATCGCGATCTCGCCGCCGGCTCTGCAACCCAAACTGCAACCCAACTGGGTTGCACAGGCCGGGATTGGCGAGGACAGCTCATCCCGGGCACCTCGTAAATCCGCAGCTCAGCGGCACTATTCAGCATCAGCTGGTACAGGCCAGGATGGCCCTCGCAGGATTCAGGTTCCTGTGCCCGAAAGGGTGTGAGGGTTCAAGTCCCTCCTCG
>CAYUOL010000363.1:0-6585 GCA_964446345.1 uncultured Iamiaceae bacterium
GCTGCACGAGGTGCTCGTCGGCGCCGGCTTCGACTGGCGCGAGCCGGGCTGCTCGATGTGCCTCGCCATGAACCCCGACAAGCTCGCCCCGGGTGAGCGCTCGGCGTCGACCAGCAACCGCAACTTCGAGGGCCGCCAGGGCCGCGGCGGGCGCACCCACCTCGTGTCCCCCGGCGTCGCCGCGGCCACCGCCATCGCCGGCACGTTCGCCACGCCGGCGGACATCGCCTGACCGTCACCGGCCGTCGCCGACGCCGCGGGCCCCCTCCCTCGGCACCCGCACCTTCGAGAGGAACGCAGACATGGAAGCAGTCAAGGTCGTCCAGGGCACCGCCACCCCGTTGGATCGCTCCGACGTCGACCCCGATCAGATCCTCCCGAGCGACTGGCTGACGAAGGTCGAGCGCCCCGGCTTCGGTGAGGGCCTCTGCTCCGAGTGGCGCGACGACCCCGAGTTCGTCACCAACCTGCCGCAGTTCGGCGAGTCCGAGATCCTCGTCGCCGGGCCCAACTTCGGCACCGGCTCCTCCCGGGAGCACGACGTGTGGGCGATCATGGACTACGGCTTCAAGGCCGTGATCTCGCCGCGCTTCGCGGACATCTTCCGCAACAACTGCACGAAGAACGGCCTCGTCCCGGTGACCGTGCCGAACGACGTCGGCGAGCTGCTGCTCCGGGCGATCGAAGAGGACCCCACGCTCGAGATCCAGGTCGACATCGAGACGCTGACGCTCAAGGTCGACAAGCTGGGCATCGACATCGAGTTCCCCCTCGACGCCGCCACCCAGGAGCGCTTCCTGAAGGGCCTCGACGACATCGGCATCACCCTCGCCAACGAAGCCGACATCACCACCTACGAAGCCACCAGACCCCCCTTCAAGCCCTCCACGAAGTAGCAACGCCCGCGGCTCGAGCACCACAGGACCGCGCCACGAGGCGGCTGAGCCGACCCGTCAGGGTGGAGCGGGGGTCGCAGGGGGCCGGGCCCCCCGGCGCGTTCGTGCGACGAAGTCGTGCGGACGCAGGGTTCGAGCGACCGAAGGGAGCCCGAGCACGTCGGGGCGAGCGAAGCGACCCCCGACGAACCTCGCCGCAGGAGAGCGAGCGCCAGCGAGCTCTCCGAGGACGAAGCGCTATGCGATGCGGAACGTGTTGCCGCCGCGCGCCTTGGCGCTGTACATCGCGGTGTCGGCGGTGGTGAGGAGGGTGTCGGCGTCGATGTCGGCGTCACCCGCGCGGGCCACGCCGACGCCGACCGAGATGCCGACGCGGACCGTCGCCCCGTTCGGCAGCCGCACCGGCTGGCTGACGGCGTCGATCACGCGCTCGGCCACCGTGGCCAGCTCTTCGGGCGAGGTGACCCCTTCCCCGACGATGACGAACTCGTCGCCGCCGACCCGGGCGGCCGTGTCGGTCTCGCGGATGATGCCCCGCAGCCGGTCCGCCACCGTCACGAGCAGCACGTCGCCCGCCGCGTGCCCGTGCTCGTCGTTCACGGCCTTGAAGCCGTCGAGGTCGCAGAACATGACGGCGACGCCCTGCTGATCGCGACGGTGGCGCGCGATCGCGTGGTCGAGGCGATCGTTGAAGAGCGCGCGGTTGGGCAGCTGCGTGAGGCTGTCGTGCGTCGCGAGCTGCCGCAGGCGCTCCTCGGCGGCCTTGAGCTCCGAGATGTCGCGGCACAGCATCGCCACCCAGTCGATCTCGCCGTCGGCGCGCCAGCGCACGACCCCGAGCGCCGACACGGGGATGGTGCGGCCGCCGCCGGCGTTCAGCGGAAGCTCCCCGGTCCAGACGTCGGCGGTCGCCAGGGATGCCAGCGCCTCCTGGATCCAGAGCCGTCGCGGGTCGTCGTCGATGAGGTCGCGCAGGCTGCCGCTGCGTCCCTCCGCCCGCAGCGCGGACAGCAGGCCCTTGGTCGCCGCGTTGACGTAGATGAGCTCGCCGCTGGGCCGGAACACCGCCACGTAGTCCGAGCTGGCGTCGAGCATCTGTGTGAGGCGCTCGGTCTCGGCCTTGGCCTCGACCTCGCCGGTCACGTCCTCCATGGTGATGATCAGGCCGGTGGAGCGCGTGCCGTGGCTGTGCCGGGCGGTGACCACGATGTCGAGCCACCGCTCGGTGCCCGACGGGAGGTCGCACACGACGGTCGCGGCGCCGGCTTCTCCGTCCATCGCCGTCCGCTGGATGATGGCCTCGATCTCGCCTCGGTACTCCTCGCGCACGAGCTGGCGCCACTCGCGGTCGGGCCGCAGCTCGGGCTGCTCGAGCAGGGCCTTGGCGGCCGCGTTGCGGTAGATCGTCCGGTTGTACGCGTCCGTCACGACGATGCCGATGGGGGCGGCATCGGCGAGGGACTGCATCGGGCCGTCCTCCTCCGCCACCGACTCGACGACCTCGCCTTCGTCGAGGTTGCGGATCTGGACGACCATCGCTTGGAGGTACGGGTTCTGCAGCTGGCTCGAGCCGCGGATCTCGATGAGCTGCCAGAGGTCGTCGTCGTTGACCGCCCGCGATCGCGCCGTGTAGCTCACGCGCGTGCCCTCGGCCACGACGGCCTCCGCCCAGATGTCGAGCACGTTGGGCAGGTCCTCGGGGTGCAACCGCTCGAGCGGGTTGATGCCGATGCCGGACTCGGCGCCGTTGGGGAGGCGAGCGGCGCTGGAGCCCGACTGCCACTCGACCAGACCGTTGATGTCGAGCAACAAGGTGGTGTCGGCCAGCGCGTCGAGCGTCGCCTCGAGCCGCCGCTCCCCTGCGCGGCTCTGCACCCCGACGAGGACGATCTCAGGGAGCGCGGCGTCCCCGCCAGCACCCGGCGCCGCCAGCGCCCGGAGCGAGAGCTCGACCCGGTGCAGGACCGCACCCACGCGTATCTCGGTCGAGACGGTCGGCGTGGCCGACGGCTCGTCGAGCACGCCCTTCAACGCGTCGCGCAGCGCCGAGCGCTGCGGGCTGTCGACGAGCGCCAGCAGGTTGGTGCCGGTCAGGTCGATCGCCCCCAGCCCGAGCTGCGCGGCGGCGTCGGCGGTCGCCTCGAGCACCCGACCGTCGGGCGCGAGCAGCAACAAGGCGACCGGCAGATCGCCGAGGGCAAAGCGTCGGGGTTCGGTCACGTTTCCCACGCCTTCGACCCATCGGCCGCCGAAGGCCCGAGGTGAACCCCTGACCGGCCAAAACACCCAGAACGGTCCGTCCGACCCCCCTTCGGGGGTGTGGGCGCGAGAAGTTCCCGCCTCCCGGGAACCGGATCGACCCGCCGCCCGTCCAAAGCGCACGATCGCCACCGGGCGCCGCGAGGGATGCGGCCCGGTGCAGCACCAGGAGGAACCATGCGCGCAGCCACGAGTCCCGCCTCGCCGACCGTCCGTCCACCGCAACCGGGAGCGCGATCGGGAGCGCGACCGGGATCGGGGCGGGCCCGGCGCCGCCGAGCTCGGGTCCTCACGCTGCTCGTCGCCGGCGCCCTCGCCGCCACGGCCTGCTCGTCCGCGACGAACAGCGCGGGCGATCGCCCCAACGGGACCAACGCCGGCGGCGGGTCGGGGCCGGCGCCGGTCGCCTCCCCCAACCTGCAGCTGGCATCGGCGCTGCAGCCCTTCAGCGCCTGCGACCAGCTGCTCGACCACGTGAAGAAGGCCGCCCTCGAGCGGGTCGGACCGTACGGCCTGCGCGGCTCGACGGACCCCATGCCCGGAACGGTGGCGGAGGACGCGGACGGCTCCCGCCGATCGCCCACCACCGTGCCGGTGACGGCGCCGACGACCACGGCCCGGCCCGCGGCGCCGAAGTCGAACGGCGAGGGCGCCACGACGGAAGGTCAGAGCGAGTCGCGCACCGACACCCCGACCGCCGCGACGAACGAGACGACCGGCCAGGCGCCGGACGCCGCGCACTCCGAGACGAACGTGCAGGAGAAGGGCGTCGACGAACCCGACACCGTGAAGACCGACGGCAAGCGCATCCTGGCGCTCGCGAACCGGCGCCTCGTCGAGGTCGACGTCACCGGCCCCGCGCCGGTGAACGCCGGGTCGATCGCCCTGCCGGGCAGCGGCACGGGACAGATCCTGCTCAGCGGCGATCACGTGCTGGTCATCGACGCCAACGCGCCGATGGCCGAGCCGGTCTCGTCCCGCCCCGAACGCGCGCCGGTTCCCGGCACGTTGCTCACGCTCATCGACATCGCGAAGCCGGCGGAGATGAGGATCCTGAGCAACGTCCGCATCGACGGCACCTTCGTCAGTGCGCGGATGGTCGACGGCCAGGCGCGCGTGGTCACGACGTCGACGCCGGCGCAGCTGCCGTTCGTGAACCCGTCGTCGTCCTCGGCGCTCGCGGAGCAGGCCTCGGAGAACGCGAACCGCCGCATCGTCGAGGACTCCAAGATCGAGGACTGGCTGCCCGAAGCGCACATCGGCAACGGCACGAACCCCACGTCGCGCCCGCTGCTCGACTGCGCGAAGGTCAGCCACCCGAAGACGTTCAGCGGGTTCAGCGTGCTCGCCGTCGTGTCGCTCGACGTCAACGCCGGCGAGATCAACCCTGCGGACGCGGTCGGCATCATGGCCGACGGCCAGACCGTCTACGCGTCCAAGGCCAACCTCTACGTGGCGACGCCGTCGTACTACGACGAGCCCCGCAACCCCTCGCGCGTGCCGGGCACCGGCACGGTGCCGACCACGGCGCCGCCGGCGCCGATCCCGCTGCGCGACGCGACGTCGATCCACAAGTTCTCGATCGAGGCTCGCGGGCCCGCCGTGTACCGCGCCTCGGGCGACGTGGACGGCACGATCCTCAACCAGTACTCGATGTCGGAGGACGAGGGCGCGCTGCGCGTCGCCACCACGAGCGCCCCGGCCTCCAGTCGCGGGTGCACCCGCTGCGCCGGCACGGAGAGCTTCGTGCGCGTGCTGCAGGAGACGAACGGCGAGCTGCAGCAGGTCGGCCAGGTCGGCAACCTCGGCCGGGGCGAGCAGATCAAGGCGGTGCGCTTCGTGGGCAAGCAGGGCTACGTCGTCACGTTCCGCCAGACCGACCCGCTCTACACGCTCGACCTCCGCGACGTCCGCGCGCCGCGCGTCGTGGGCGAGCTGAAGATCCTGGGCTACTCCGCCTACCTGCACCCGATGGGCGACAACCTGCTCGTCGGCATCGGGCAGGACGCGACCGAGCAGGGTCGCTCCCTCGGCACGAAGGTGTCGCTGTTCGACGTGGCCGATCTGGCGAACCCGCGCGAGCTGCAGAAGTACGTGCTGTGGAACAGCACGTCCGAGGTCGAGCAGGACTTCCACGCCTTCCTGTACTGGGAGCCGACGAAGCTGGCGATGATCCCGGTCGACCGCGCGTACGTCGGCTTCATCGGGGGCGACTGCCCGCCGAACGCATCGGGCGCGCCCCGGGTGCCCACCACGGTCGTCAACCCGCAGCCGTGCACCACGCGCCAGTACGTCCCGCCGTTCACCGGCGCCATCGGGCTCACGCTCGATCGCAACGCGATCACCGAGCTCGGCCGGGTCGTCAACCCCGCCAGCCCGGGTGCCACCGGGGGGTGCGACGACCTCGACCGCGCCGGCACCACCGGGGTGTGGGAGGGCGACTGCGGCTCGCCGTGCCCGCCCGATGCGATGTGCTCGTCGGCTCCGTCAGCCGCCACCACGAGCGGGACCGCGGCTCCCCGCCCCGTCGACTGCAGCGCGCAGGCGTGCGCCCCGGCCCCGACGACGACGACCTCGGCGCCCTGCCCACCCGAGACCGGCTGCGCACCGAAGCCGGTGCCCCCGATCTGCCCGACGACGCCCACGGCCGGCGTCTCGGTCACCTGCATCCCGCCGGCGACGGGTGCCCGCATCGAGCGCTCGCTGGTGATCGGGGACACGCTGTTCACGTTCTCCCGGAACGGGATCAAGTCGTCGGCGCTCAACGACCTGCACGAGGAGTTCTGGCTCCCCTTCACGTCGTGAGCGGGATCAGGCGGGGACGAAGCGCCGCACCACCGCCACGAGCTCGCCGAGGTCCATCGGCTTGGTGATGTGCGCCTGGACGGCGGGGGCAGGGTCGGCCCCCGCCGGGTCGCCGGACACCATGACGATCGGGATGTCGCGCGTGGCCGGGTCGCGCGCCAAGGCGTCGACCACGTCCTCCCCCGACATGTCCGTCAGGTGGGCGTCGAGCAGCACGAGCGCGGGCTGGTCGCCCGCCATCGTGATCCCCTCCGCCCCCGTCGCGGCGGACACGAGCGCGACGTCGGGGAGCCGCTGGCCGAAGACCCGAGCCATGAGGCGGCGGTTCGCCGCGTCGTCCTCGATGTGCAGGACCGAAGGTGCGGAGACCGCCGGAGCACCGACGCCATCGATGACGTCGAGCAGCTCCGCGACGTCGAGCGGCTTCGTGAGGTAGTCCGTCGCTCCTGCCGCGACCAACCGGTGCATCAGCTGCGGGTCGGCGTCCGCGCTGACCACGACGACCGGAACGTCTCGCATCGAGCCCTCCGCGCGCAGCCGCCGCAGCACCTCTTCGCCACCGATGTCGGGCAGGTGGAGGTCGAGCAGCACCAGATCGGGCGCCAGCGTGAGCGCCCGCTCGACC
>CAYUOL010000364.1:0-6524 GCA_964446345.1 uncultured Iamiaceae bacterium
GACGATCCTGCGCAAGCGGCCCGCGTTCCGCGAGGCGTTCGCCGGGTTCGATCCGGCCGTCGTGGCCACGTTCGGGGAGCGCGACATCGAGCGCCTGCTCGCCGACGCCGGCATCGTCCGCCACCGCGGCAAGATCGAGGCGGCGATCGCCAACGCCTCGGCGACGCTGGCGGTGCAGGAGCGGCACGGTTCGCTGGCGGCGCTCGTGTGGTCCTTCGAACCGCGCCGCCGCGGCCGGCGGGTGCCGGTCGTGCTCGGCGACATCGCCGCGGTGACCGCCGAGTCCACGGCCCTGGCCAAGGAGCTGCGCCGCAACGGGTTCCGCTTCGTCGGCCCCACCACGGCCTACGCCGCCATGCAGTCGTTGGGCGTCGTCAACGACCACCTGAAGGGCTGCCACGTGCGCAGCGCCTGTGAGCGGGCGCGCGCCGCCACCACCGTCCCCCGCCCCCGGGACGCACGCGGCTGACCGGAAGGCCTCGCGGCGCCGGGGGCTACGCTCCTGCGCGACGGAGGGGGAGGCGATGGAGATCAGGGGTGCGAAGGTCCTGTTGACCGGGGCGACGGGCGGCATCGGCCACGCGATCGCGCGACGGCTTGCGCGGGAGGGCGCGTCGCTCGTGCTGACGGGGCGCAAGGCCGAGGTGCTCGCGTCGTTGGGCGACGAGCTCGGAGCCGAGGTCGTGGCCTGCGACCTCAGCGACCGGTCGGCGGTGGACGACCTCGTCGCCCGGTCGCACGACACCGACATCCTGGTGAACAACGCGGCGTTGCCCGCGTCGGGGGACATCCTGGAGCTGACGGTCGAGCAGATCGACCGCGGCCTCGAGGTGAACCTCCGGGCGCCGATCGTGCTGGCCCGCGAGCTGGGAGCCTCGATGGCCGAACGTCGGCGCGGCCACATCGTGCTGATCTCGTCGCTCTCGGGCAAGACGTCGTCGCCGCGCACCTCGATGTACAGCGCCAGCAAGTTCGGCCTCCGGGGCTTCGGGCAGGGCCTGCGCTTCGACATGAGCGAGCGCGACGTCGGCGTGTCCGTGGTCTTCCCGGGCTTCGTCAGCGACGCGGGCATGTTCGCCGACGCCGACATCGAGCTCCCGCGGGGCATGGGCACCAGCACCCCCGAGCAGGTCGCCGACGCGGTCGTGCTCGGCATCACCAAGAACAAGGGCGAGCTCGATGTGGCCCCGCTCGCCATGAAGGCCGCCACGACCTTCGCCGAGGTGTTCCCCGGCGTCGCGCACGCGCTCACCCAGCGCTTCGGGGGCGACCTGGCGAAGGACCTGACGGACAAGCAAGCCGACAAGCGCTGACCTGCGCCCCCGCGGCGCCGTCAGGTGCAGCGGAAGGTGATCGAGCCCGACAGCGGCTGGCCGAAGGCGTCGCTCGTCGGGAACGCCGGCTGGAGGTCCGTGAAGCGCAGCTCGCCGGAGTTGTCCGCCTCGAGCCGGAAGGTCGCCGTCGTGCCGGGCCCCACGGTCCAGGCCTGGCTCGGGGGAAGGCCGGTCGAGCCGGGCGCGCGGGTCGCCGACGCGCTGAGCTGCAGCGCGGCGCTGGCGAGGTCGTACGTCCCGGGTCCCTTGCTGCCGGCGGGCAGCTGCAGCGCGAACGAGAGCGTCTTGATCTCGTTGCCGTGCTCGTCCGTCTCGGCGCCGACCAGCGAGTAGCTGAGACCGGTGACCTTCGGGGCGCGGCTGGTGCACACGCCGGCGTTGCCGCCGGTGGTGCTCGTCGTCCCCGCGAACTCGCCGGCGATCGCGCCCGTCATGGTGGCGCGGCCCTCCACGCCCTTGCCCACCGGCACCTTCGGGCTCTGGCCGGGCGTCACCTTCTCGTTGGTGCCCGACTGGGCCGCCGGGCCGTCGAGGGTGGTCGGCGACCCGTTGAGGCCGAAGCTGTCGAACGCGCTGCTCGTCGTCCGGTTGACGGCGATGATGATCCCGATCGGCAGCACCACGGTCATCAGGATCATGAAGAGGATCCAGAAGATCAGCCACAGTCGGGTCCCGCCCCCCGTGCGCGCCGGGGTCGGCGGGGGCACCGCCTTGACGAGCTTCCAGCCGCCGCGCGCCCCGGTGACGTGCACCCGGCAGTACCGGCACCCGCCGTTGTCGTCGAGCGTCAGGGGCGCGCCGCAGCTGGGGCACTCGTTCGGCACGCTCTGCCCGCCGGTCACCGCGGGTCGCTGGAAGGTCCAGTCCTCGACGAGGTCGTTCTTCTTGCGCGCCGCCGTCTTGGCGGCGAAGCGCACGGTCACGGAGTCCACCGACGCATCCCGGCGCGCGTCGTAGATGGTGGCGTGCTCGATGGAGGTGACCGCCGGCGCCTTCTTCGCCATCGCCGCCCGGAACGACGGCCAGATCGTCTCGCTCACGACGGGCCGGATGTCGTCGATCCGCCCGGCGGTGCGCGCTTCGTGGATCCGCAGGAACGTGCCCTGTGCGAAGGTCAGGAACTCGTCGCCGTCGAAGCTCGGATCGATCGCGTTGATCGTCGACACCCCCGGTGCCATGGCACCGGTCCACGTCAACCCCGCGAAGTTGATCTGGATCTGGGGGTACCCGAACGGCATCACCGGCCGCTGCTCCTGTTCGTCGTGGGCCCGGCCTCCGCACCGTCCCCGTCGGTTCAGCTTCGCAGCGGATGCCGAGCCGGGCCTGAGTAGCAGCTACTCAAACCCGCCGGGCCCCGAGCAGGTCAGCTCGGGGTGGGCGCGACGTCGGCGTCCGATGGGCCCAGGCGGTCGACGCCGTGGCCGGCGGCGGCGAGCGCGTCGAGGATCCGTCGCCGGATCGCTTCGACCGTGCCTGTGCCGGCGATGTCGAGGAGGATCCCGCGCTCGCGGTAGAACGCGATGAGCGGCTGCGTGTCGCGGTCGTACACGTCGAGACGATGGCGAAACGTGTCGAGGTCGTCGTCCTGGCGCCCCGCCTTGCGCTGACGCTCCTGCACGCGTCGCACCAGCTCGTCGCGCGGCACCTCGAGCGAGATCACGGCATCGAAGGTCCGGTCGTGGTCCTTGCCCCACTCGTAGGCGGCCAGCGCCTGGTTCAACGTGCGCGGGAAGCCGTCGAGCACGAAGCCGGCCAGGGGCGTCGGCCGGGCCAGGCGCCCCGAGACCATCTCGACGACGAGCTCGTCGGGCACGAGGCCCCCGCTGTCCATGTGCACCTTGGCGGCGCGGCCCAACGGGGTGTCGTTCGCGACGTGCTCGCGCAGCATGTCGCCGGTCGCGATGTAGGGCACGCCGTAGTGCTCCGCCAACGACGGACCTTGCGTCCCCTTGCCCGCTCCGGGCGGAGCGAGGAACAGCGCACGTAGCACGGAGGACCTCCGTCGTTCTCTCGGCACCAACTCGGGACGGGCCGCCCGAGCGGCGGTGGAAGCGCTCAGGATGCCACTCATTCGGCGACACGCGCCTCTTCGGCCCCGGCCCCTGCCGCTCCGGGCTTCGCCCGCCCCCGCGTGCAGCTCACGCGACAAGGAGACATCTGGACCGAGCGCCACGGGTAGGAGCTGCGCACGACGATCCACCGGCACGGAGGACCTCATGACGCGCACCCCTGTCCTGACCATCCTGACGATCGCGCTCGTGCTCTCGCTCTCCGCGGCGTGCTCGAAGACCGACGAGACCTCGTCCACCTCGGGAACCACGAGCGGCCCCGGCACCTCTGGTCGATCAGGAGCGACGTCGACCACCTCAGGGGGAACGGCGAGCGGGACCTCGGGTTCGACGCCTGGCTCGACCCCCGGCAGCGCGGTCACGACCGATCAGGCGATCGACGCGCTCCCGATCGGGGACACCCAGAAGAGCTGCCTCAAGGACAGGGTCAACAGTGACCCAGGCCTGAAGGCGATCCTGGACAGCAAGAAGGTGCCGACCAAGACGGAGGCCACGGCGTTCATCAACGTGGCGCTCAGCTGCATGAGCCGCGCCGAGCTCACCACGGTGCTGACCAGCGACCAGCCGAACCCCGATTCGCCCCAGGCGAAGTGCGAGACGTCGAAGATCGCGCAGATGACCGAGGACCAGCTGGCCGGGTTCATCGGGCAGGACCCGGCCACCCTGGCAGAGGTCAAGGGTGGCTTCGACCTGTGCAGCACCGTGGGCACCACCGCCGCGCCCTGAGCGCGGAACGGGGACCCGGTGGCGGGTCCCCGTTCCGCGTCAGCACTGCGTCCTGTGCTCGTTCTGGCCTGGTGTCCCGCCCCGCTCCGCGCGGGGCCCGCCTGCCGCAGCAGGCCGCGGGATCACTTCGGCTGCATGCGCACGCCGCCATCCACGCGGATGTTCTCGGCGTTCATGTAGCTGTTCGTGACGAGCTCGACCGCCATCGAGGCGAACTCGCTGGCGAAGCCCAGGCGATCGGGGAAGAGCACGTCGCGCTTGAGCTTCTCCTTGAAGGCTTCGGAGGCCTCACCCTGGCCGTAGATCGGCGTGTCGATCAGGCCGGGCGCGATGCAGTTGACGCGGACGCCGACCGCGGCCAGGTCGCGAGCGACCGGCAGGGTCATGCCGACGACGCCGCCCTTGGAGGCCGAGTAGGAGGCCTGGCCGATCTGGCCGTCGTAGGCCGCCACCGATGCGGTGTTCACGATCGCACCCCGCTCGTTGTACTCGTCGAGCGGCTCGGTCTGGCTCATGGCCGTCGCGGCGAGGCGGATGCAGTTGAACGTGCCGATCAGGTTCACCGAGATGACCTTGGTGAACACGTCGAGGTCGTGGGCCGACTCGTACTGGCCGTCGCGGCCGATCGTGCGGGTGGCCCACCCGATGCCGGCGCAGTTGACGAGCACGCGCAGCGGGCCCATCTCCTTCGCGGTCTCGATGGCGGCGATCACGTCGTCGGTGTTGGTGACGTCGGCGTGGCAGAACGCGCCGCCGATCTCGTCAGCGAGCGCCTTGCCCTTGTCGTCGCTCATGTCGAGCACGACGACCTTGGCCCCCCGTTCGGCGAGAAGGCGGCTCGTGGCCTCTCCCAGCCCGGAGGCGCCCCCCGTGACAATTGCTGAAGCTCCGGTGATGTCCATCCGCCCACCCTAGGTTCGCGCTGACGCCGTAAGCCAAATCTCGCGACGCACCCTCCGCCCCTCCCGTCGCCCCTCCCGTTGCCCCTTGTCGTCGCCCGTGATGGCGCTCTCGAACGGACGGGCCAGAACGTTCGATCGGCGTCCGGAACGCGGCCAGAGACGACCGATCGGGGCCCGTGAACCGCCCCCGGACGGCGGCGCTCATGCCATCGAAGCGCCGCACTCGGGACAGAACCGCCGAGCGCTCGGGTGCGCGCACGACAACTGGCGCAGGTGTGCCCGGATCGTGTCGACGATGAACCGCGCGCGGTGGAGCGGGGTCACGTGGACGTCGGCCTCGAAGCCGTGCGCGATCACCGCTCCGTGCTGGACGGCGACGCGGACGGTGCGCAACCCGTCCTCGTCCACCTCGACCTCGCCGTCGACCAGGAGCACGGTGGGATCCTCCGCGAGTGCAGCCACCGCGGCGTCGTCGGCGACGACGCGGCGATAGCTGCCGCCCGTGGGCTGGAGGTCGATCTCGATCGACCACACGCCGCGCTTCGAGCGGAAGTAGTAGGTGTGCCCGTCCACCGAACCCCACCACTGCTCGGGGAAGCAGCCGCCCCAGCGATCCACACGCACGCCGTCGTCGCTCGCGATCCACGCGTCGAGCTCGTCTCGCTCGTGCGCGAGTCGAGCGAGCTCGGCCCGACCTTCCGCGGATCGCTCCCACGCGCTGCGTTCCGCATCCGCCTCGTCGAGCCACGCACGCCAGGACGCGGCGCGCTCCTCCCGGGTGCGCGTGCAGGGGCACGGGTCACCTCCGTGGCTGCTCGACCCCAGCGACGGGTGGCATCCACAACGACACGGGTGCCCCTCGGTGTCGACGTGGACGAAGAGCTCTTCGAGGATGAGGTCCCCGTCGAGGTACCCCTCGTCGTACAACCGCTGCGACCACCATGCCCACACATCGTCGTCCATCGCCGAGAGCCTAGATGCAGTTCTTCGTACATCGATGTATGTTTCGCTGCCGCAATCGCGATCCATCACGGATCTGAGGCCACCATCGGTCCCCGTTCGGAGCTACCGATCGCATGAAGCTCAATGAGCCGCCTGCCCCCAGCCGCCGCCGCCGGGCGTGCGCATCCGTAGGACGTCGCCGGCGCGCAACGGGATCGTGCACTTGTCGGGCAGGCGCTCCGCACGCTCCTCGTCGCCGCCGGGCAGCAACCAGTTCTCCCCCACCGCTCCCGGCTCACCCCCCGCCAGGCCCCACGGTCGAGAGACCCGCCGCTCGGTGATCAACGACACGGTGGCGTCGACGAGCACCTGGAGGTCGCGCTCGATGCCCTCGCCTCCGGGTGCCATGCCCGCCCCACCGCTCCCCGGTCGCAGCCGCTGGCGCAGCACCCGCATGGGGAACGCCCGCTCGAACGCCTCGACCGGGGTGTTCTTCGTGTTGGTCATGTTCTGCTGCGCTCTGCACTCCGAGATCTCCGCTAGGCCCCGGC
>CAYUOL010000365.1:0-6509 GCA_964446345.1 uncultured Iamiaceae bacterium
GCGAACACGGCGCCGAGTCTGGCACGAGGACAGTTCAGCACGTGGCCCGTGAGGTCGCGGCTCGCCCCTGCGAGCCTCGTGGCGGTGCAGCGACCATGCTGTGCCCATGGATGCGACGAACGGTGATGACGGTCTCGAGGACGCGCGCTGGTGGCGCGCGCAGCAGGACGCCTACCTGGCGGTCGCCACCGGGGTGCTGGTCCCGACGTCACCGTTGAACGTGATCGATCACCTCGAGCGGGCGCGGCGCGATCCGGCGCACGAGATCGACCTGTCGGTGCTCGACGAGACCGTGCTCGCCCGCTGGTTCGTCCGGATCGACGGCTGGCTGGATTGCGCGGACTTCGACATCCTCCGGCTGCTCACGCTCTGGTACGGCTACCGCGAAGACCTCCCGGGCGATGTGGCGGACGCGCTCGCGGACCGCTTCCGGGCCTTCCGCTACTGGTACACCGATCCCGTCGCCATCGAGGCGACGGACGAACGGTGGTACTGGTCCGAGAACCACCGGCTGATCTTCCACACGTGCGAGCACCTCGCAGGCCAGGCGTTCCCCGACGATCGGTTCGGCGTCACCGGCATGACGGGTGCGCAGCACCGGGCGCGCGGGGCCGACCGGCTGGTGGCGTGGTTCGACGAGAAGGCGGTCGACGGGTTCAGCGAGTGGCACTCCGACGTGTACTACGCCAAGGACCTGGCGCCCCTCGTCACCCTGGCCGAGTTCGCCGACGACGCCCGCCTGCGCGACCGCGCGGCGTCGTTCCTCGACCTGCTGCTCTACGACCTCGCCCTGCACTGCCATCGCGGCAACGTCGGCGTCACCCACGGGCGGTCCTACATGAAGGACAAGTCCCGCGCGGTGGACCAGCCCGTGTTCGCCGGGATGAAGCTGTGCTTCGACTCGACGACGGAGCCCTGGCCCGTCGACGACGGCGACGGTGCCGACCTGCTGCCCCGCAACGAGTCGGCCACGGTGCTCGCCCGCACGGCGCGCTACCGGCCGCCGGCGATCCTGCGCCGCATCGCCAACACCACCGACGAGCTCCTCGACCTCGAGTGCATGGGCATCCCCATCGATCCGGCCGGACCGGTGACCGAGGACCCGCAGCGCGAGGACGGCCTCTCGTACACCGACCCCGACATGGTCCCGTTCTGGTGGGACCGCAGCGCGCTCACGCCGTGGCAGCTCGTGCCGCTGACGGTCGCGACGCTCGACGCCCACGACCTGTGGGACACCAAGCTCTTCGCGCTCTTCAAGGTGGTGCGCGACTTCACCGGTGGCGATCCGGCGGTCATCCAGCAGCTGACCGCCGATCTGCACCCGATGACCAACGCCGGGTTGCTCGAACGCGTCCACACCTGCACGTGGCGCAACGCGCACGTGATGCTCTCCACCGCCCAGTGCTACCGGCCCGGCACGGCGGGCTTCCAGCACCACATCTGGCAGGCGACGCTCGACGAGCGGGCCGTCGTCTTCACCACCCACCCCGGCAACCCGCCCTCACCGAACGCGGGCGACTACCTCGACCACGACCGGTACTGGACGGGCAGCGGCACGCTCCCCCGTTCGGTCCAGCACCGCCGCACCGCCATCCACTGCTACGAGCCCGCGTTCGCCGCGCCGACCGACGAGGTGCTCGCGCCGTTCGCGTACGAGCCCTACACCCACGCGTTCTTCCCGACCGAGTGCTTCGACGAGGTGGTCGAGGCGGACGGGTGGACGTTCGGCCGGCGCCGCGGCGCCTACGTCGCGCTCTGGTCGTGGCGCCCCGTGGCGTGGCGCCGTCACGATCCTGCGGCGGTGTTCACCAACGGCCTCCGCGAGCCGTTCGACCTCGTGGCCGAGGGCGGCGCGGACAACGTGTGGATCGTCGAGGTCGGCGACGTGGACGCCTCGGGGTCGTTCGCCGCGTTCTGCGACGCTCTGCGATCGACCACCCCGGTGGTGGACGATCCCGGGTGGGACGGCACGGGTGCCCATCCGGGCTTCGCCGTCCGCTTCCCCTCGCCGTCGCAAGGACCGCTCGAGACGACGGTGGCGACGCCGCTGCGCGTCGCGGGCCGCGAGGTCCCGATCGCCCGCGACGACCGGTTCGACAACGCGTTCGGCCACGTCCCTCGTGGCACCACGACGATCGACATCCAGGACGCCGCCGGCGGGTGGCGCATCGACCTCGCCGCCGGGGTCCGGCTGACGGCGCCGGCGGCCCACGTGCCACGATGAGGCGCCGGCCGAGCTGAGGTGGAGACGTGGAGCAACGATTCGAACCCGTGCAGGAGCTGCCCGCCGACTGGTCGGGCTCCCTGACCGTCGTCGTCCGGGGCGGCAACGTGGCGCTGCTCGAGGACCACCCTGCTGACGTCGCTCCCAACGCCACCGGGATGCTGCTGGGGCTGCTCGACGGCGCGGCGTGCTGGGCGGTGGACCTCGACGGCGACGGCGACCACCTCGACGGCGCCGACCTCGCGGACCTCGACGCGATCGGTGTTCCCCTGATGGCGCTGCACGGGCGCGTGGACGACGTGCGCTGGACGCTCGCCGGGCGCGCCGTGCAGCTGGTCGAGTGGGAGCGCACCCATCGCTTCTGCGGACGCTGCGCCACACCGACCGAACCCGCACCGGGCGAGCGGGCGCGACGCTGCCCTTCGTGCGGCCTCCTCGCCTTCCCCCGCCTCGCACCGGCGGTGATCACGCTGATCGAGCGCGACGGCGAGGCGCTGCTCGCACGGGGCGCCGCGTTCCCGATCCCCATGTACAGCTGCATCGCCGGCTTCGTCGAGCCGGGCGAGACGCTCGAGCAGGCGGTGCACCGCGAGGTCCGCGAAGAGGTCGGGGTGGAGCTCGCCGAGGTCAACTACATCGCCAGCCAGCCGTGGCCCTTCCCGCACTCACTGATGATCGGGTTCGAAGCGACGTGGGCATCGGGCGACATCGTCATCGACGAGAAGGAGATCATCGATGCGCAGTGGTACCGCGCCGACGACCTCCCGACGATCCCCCCGGCCATGTCCATCGCCCGCACGCTCATCGATCGCTGGATCGCCCGCCAGCAGTGACCCGCCGCCGGCGGCCACCTCACGACGGCCCAGGGGTGCCTCCGCCGGACCCACCGTGGTCCTCTTCCCGGGGCTCAGCGGTGATGGCCCCGCTGGCGCTGCACGTCGCCTTGAGCTAGGAGCGGTGCGACGCGGCGTCGAAGCGCACCTCCACCAGCTGCGGTCCGGAGGACCGGATGTCCATGGCGTAGCCGGGGGCGGGGCTGGAGCTGAGGCGCTGCGCCGTGGTCCCGGTGCACCGGACGCGCACCGAGCCCCCGGTGAGCACGAACGTCTGCTCGCTCACGGGCACCGTCGTGACGGGCGCCGTCGTGGGGGACGTCGTCGGGTCCGGCCGGGGAGCCGACGTCGGCGGCGGTGGTGGCGGGACCCCTGCCGCGACGGTCGTCGGGGCGCGCCCGCCGGTTGGAGCCGGCGCGGTCGTCGTCGTTCGCGGCGTCGCCGTGCTCGGCGGCGCGGTGGTCGGGCTCGGCCCCGGAGCGTTCGAGGGCGCACCGGGTGCGCTCGGGGACGACGCGTCGGCTCCCGCCGCCGGACCTGCGACGTCGACGGGCACCGACCCGCCGGCGGCTGTCGCCGCGGTCGTCGTCGACCGATCGCGGGCGATCTCGGTCTCGATCTGGCTGCGCGACACGGTCGCCGCCGGGCGCGTGGTCACCTTCGCGCCGGCGATCTGCACGGCCAGGGTGGCCAGTGCCATCGCCATCGCGGTGCCGGCGATCCAGACCACGACCATGCCGGCGCGCCGTCGCACGGTCGGCGACGGGTCGGTCGGCGGCGCCACGGCACCATCCACGGGAACGTCGCGGTCGGGATCCACCCGGGCAGTCTGGAGCACCGTGGCGGTCGCGGCGGCTAAGCGAACCCTAAGACTTGCTCAAGATCTCGCCGGTCCCCCGACGGGCACCCACGCAGACGTCTCCTGCCGCGGCAGTAGCCTCTCGGCGTGAGCGTCGTGGCCCTGATCGAGGATGATGCCCGCATCCGGGAGGCGCTGGCCCGGGCCCTGGCCGACCGTGGCCACGCCGTGCGCTCGTCGTCCACGGGGATGGCCGGGCTGCGCGACGTCGTCGACGAACCGCCCGATGTCGTGATCCTGGATCTCGGGTTGCCCGACGTCGACGGGCGGGAGGTCCTGAAGATGCTGCGCGCCGTCAGCGCCGTGCCGGTGATCGTCGCAACGGCGCGCGACGAGGACGAGGAGATCGTGCTGACCCTCGACGCCGGCGCCGACGACTACATCGTCAAGCCGTTCTCGGCCGAGCAGCTCGAAGCGCGCATCCGGGCGGTGCTGCGACGATCGGACGGCGCGGCGGCCGTCAGCGGTTCCGAGCGCGGACCCGTCGTCGTGGGCGGGCTGCGCATCGACGCGGTGCGCCACGAAGCGTCGCTCGACGGGACGCCGCTCGACCTCACGCGCAAGGAGTTCGACCTCTTGCACCACCTCGCACTGAACGCCGGGCACGTGCTGACCAAGCGGCAGCTCCTCGCCGAGGTGTGGCAACAGCCCTACGGGGGCGCCGACAAGACCGTCGACGTCCACCTGTCGTGGCTGCGCAAGAAGCTCGGCGAGTCCGCCGACGCGCCGCGCTACATCCGCAGCATCCGCGGCGTCGGCGTGAAGGTCGTGGACCCGGATGCGTGAGCGGGCGCGGTAGCGGATGCGTCGCCAGCTGGCGTTCGCCGCCGCGGCGATCTCCTCGATGATCGTCCTCGCCCTCATCGTCCCGCTGCTGTTCCTCGTGCGCACCTTGGCCGAGGACCGCGCCGTCGCCAACGCCGAACGGCGCGCCCAGGTCGTGGTCCCCGTCGTCGCGACCTTCGCCACGACGGACGAGCTGCGGCAGTTCGTCGACCAGCTCCCGAACCCCGATGGCACCTCCCTGACGATCTTCCTCAGCGACGGCACCGTCCTGGGCACACCGGCGCCGGCCGACGCCGACATCGATCTCGCCCGCAGCAACCGTGCGTTCAACAGCGAGACGGAGGGTGGCATCCAGGTGCTCCAGCCCGTCGACAACGGGCGGGGCACGCAGGTCGTGCGCGTTTTCGTCCCCGAGGCCGAGCTGCGCCTGGGCGTCTACCCGGCGTGGGCGCTGCTCGCCGGTCTCGGCGTGATCCTGGTGCTCGTCGCCACCTTCGTCGCCGACCGACTCGCGAAGCGCATCGTCAAGCCGGTGGACGCGCTCGCCGACACCGCGGAGCGGCTCAGCGCCGGCGACCTCGATGCGCGGGCCGAGGTCGGCGGACCGCCGGAGATCGTCGAGGTCGGCCGGACGCTCAACCGCCTGGCGACGCGGATCGACGAGCTCCTCGTGGCCGAGCGGGAAGCGAGCGCCGACCTGTCCCACCGGCTGCGCACCCCCATCACCGCGCTCCAGCTGGACGTCGAGGCCCTCGCCGAGGGCGAGTCGAAGCAAAGGCTCGTCGGCGACGTCGACGAGCTCACCCGCTCGGTC
The DNA here is from genome assembly GCA_964446345.1 of uncultured Iamiaceae bacterium. Taxonomy (GTDB): domain Bacteria; phylum Actinomycetota; class Acidimicrobiia; order Acidimicrobiales; family Acidimicrobilacustridaceae; genus CAYUOL01. The sequence goes on from CAYUOL010000365.1 coordinate 5,517, forward strand.
GACCGCCTGATCCGTGACTCCCGCCGACCCCAGCGGGTCGCCATGACGGTGCGCACCGATCTCACCGCGGCGGTGCCGGCCCGCGTGCGGTTCTGGAGCGCGCTGGCCGAGGAGCAGGGCCGACCCTTCGCCCTCGAGGTGCCCCCGCACCGGGTGCTCGTGGCCGTGCCGGCGGACGACCTCGATGCCGCGCTCGACGCCCTGCTCGGCAACGTGTTCGCCCACACCGCGGAAGGGGTGGCCTTCCGCGTGCAGGTCGAGGTCGAGAACGAGACCAGCCGGCTCGTCGTCATGGACAACGGCGCCGGCTGGCCCGATGAGAACGTGTTGGAGCGAGGCACCAGCGGCGGCGGGTCGACCGGCCTCGGCCTCGACATCGCCCGCCGCACCGCGGAGGCGGCCGGAGGGTCGCTCGCCCTGGGCACCTCACCCGGGGGCGGAGCGTCGATCACCCTCAGCCTCCCGCTGGCGCCGATCGGCTGAGGCGCCGGCCCGACCGCCCCGACCGGTGGGCGGATCGGTGGCCCGCCCAGCGGGCGAGGTCGGTCGCGAGCGCTCAGGCGTGGCCGGCGCCGTCGTCCTGCCCCCGGCCGCGACGCTCACCGCCATGGCCGCTGCCGTCGTCGGTGCCGCGGCCGCCGTGATCGTCGACCGTCGTGCTGGTGGCCCGGGGCACGGTCGTCGTCACCTGCGTGGTCGCGGGCCGGTCGTCGTGGCGACCTCCGTGATCGTCACCGACGTCGTGACCCGGGCCGTCGTCCCCGTGCACGGTGGTGGGCGGGGCCGGCCGCGGCGGCGCCGGGGTGGTCGGCGTGCGGCCGCGGCGACCGTCGGTCGACTCCGGGTGCGGCGTGTCCTCGGCATGGTCGCGCCCGCGGCCGCCCTGGCCACCGTCGCCCTGGCCGTCCGCGTCGTGGTCTTCGCGGCGCCCGCCCTGGTCGTCGCGGCCCCCGCCATGGTCATCGACGGTCGTGGGCGTTTCCGGCACCGTGG
>CAYUOL010000366.1:0-6503 GCA_964446345.1 uncultured Iamiaceae bacterium
GCCGTCGTCCACGCGCAGGGCCCGTTGCTCGTCATCGCCGGCGCCGGCTCGGGCAAGACCCGCGTCCTCACCCATCGCATCGCCCACCTCATCCGCAACGAGAACGTCTCGCCGTTCGAGATCCTGGCGATCACGTTCACCAACAAGGCCGCCAACGAGATGAAGGAGCGGGTCGCCAAGCTCGTGGGGCCGGTCGCCAAGAAGATGTGGGTGTCCACGTTCCACGCCGCCTGCGTGCGCATCCTGCGCCGCGACGGTTCGGCGCTGGGCTTCCCGTCGTCGTTCACGATCTACGACCAGGCCGACGCCGTGCGCCTGACGGGCTACGTGATCCGCGACCAGAACCTCGACCCGAAGAAGTTCGCGCCCCGCGCGGTGCACGCCGCCATCAGCGCCGCCAAGAACGAGGGCCTCAGCGCCGACGAGTACACGGCCCGGGCCACCCAGATCTTCGAGCGCAAGATCGCCGACGTGTTCCGCGAGTACCAGGCCCGGCTGCTCAAGGCCGGCGCGATGGACTTCGACGACCTGCTGTCGAACACCGTCCGCCTCTTCCGCGAGCACCCCGACGTGCTGGCCCACTACCAGCAGCGCTTCCGCTACATCCTCGTCGACGAGTACCAGGACACCAACCCCGTCCAGAACGCGATGGTCCTCCTCCTCGGCGCCCTGAGCCACAACGTCACCGTGGTCGGCGACCAGGACCAGTCGATCTACGGCTTCCGCGCCGCGGACGTGCGCAACATCATCGACTTCGAGCACGCGTTCCCCGACACGACGATCGTGGTGCTCGAGCAGAACTACCGGTCGACCCAGACCATCCTCGACGCCGCCAACGCCGTGATCGCCAACAACCTCGGGCGCAAGCCGAAGGAGCTGTGGACCGAGCAGGGGCACGGCGAGAAGATCGTCCGCTACCACGCCGACGACGAGGGCGACGAGGCGCAGTGGATCGCCCACCAGATGGCGCACCTGCACGACGGCGGGCACCACCGCTGGGGCGACATCGCCGTCTTCTACCGCACCAACGCCCAGAGCCGCGTCGTCGAAGAGCAGCTCATGCGCGTCGGCATCCCCTACAAGGTCATCGGCGGCACGCGCTTCTACGACCGTCGCGAGATCAAGGACGTGATCGCCTACCTCCGTGCCGCGAACAACCCGGTGGACGAGGTCTCCATCAAGCGCGTGATCAACACCCCCAAGCGCGGCGTCGGCGACAGCTCGATCGCGCGGCTCGACAGCTACGCGAGCGGGCACGGCGTGCCGTTCGTCGAGGCGTTGCGCCACGCCGAGGACGCCGGCGTGTCGGGCAAGGCGGTGAAGGGCGTGCGCCAGTTCCTCGATCTGCTCGACGAGCTGCAGACGATGATCCCGGCCGGGCCCGGCCCGATGCTCGAAGAGGTCGTCAAGAAGTCGGGCTACCTCGGCGACCTCGAAGCCGAGCACAGCGTCGAGGCCGAAGGTCGCATCGAGAACCTCGCCGAGCTGGTCGGCGCGGCGAAGGAGTTCACGTCCGTCGACGAGTTCCTCGAGCAGATCAGCCTCGTCGCCGACACCGACGAGCTCGAGTCCGACGACGACTCGTCGGTCGTGCTCATGACCCTGCACTCGGCGAAGGGCCTCGAGTACCCGGTGGTCTTCCTCGTGGGCATGGAGGACGGCGTGTTCCCGCACCTCCGCTCGATCGGCGAGCCCGACCAGCTCGAGGAGGAGCGCCGCCTCGCCTACGTCGGCATCACCCGCGCCCAGGAGCGGCTCTACGTCACCCACGCCTGGGTGCGGAACCTGTTCGGGGGCACGCAGTACAACCCGCCGAGCCGCTTCCTCGAGGAGATCCCCAAGCACCTGGTCGAGGACGTGAAGGGCTCGCGGCGAGGGGCGCGGCGGTCGTCCGACTCGTGGGGCTCGGGAGGATCCGGAGGATCGTGGGGATCGGGTGGCTCGTCGTACGGCTCTCGCGCGTACGGCTCGGGGTCGACCGGCGGCGGCACGATGAACCCGTCCCGGCGGGGGCCGGCGGTGTCGTCGTACGACCCCGACGACGAGGAGGGGCTGCGCGGCCGCGCCCGACCGCACGAGCGCGGCGCCGGGTACGAAGCCCACCGCGAGCGGATCGTCGAGTCCGCGCTCCGACCGGCGCCGCCGGTGCAGAGCGGCGCCGATCAGCTCGGCCTGCAGGTCGGCGACGACGTGCGGCACAAGAAGTTCGGCGAGGGCGTCATCCTGAGCCTGCGGGGCGAGGGCGACAAGACCGAGGCGGTCGTGCGCTTCGCCGGCGTGGGCGAGAAGACCCTGCTGCTCAGCTGGGCCCCGCTCGAGAAGCTCTGACCGCTCGCCGCCGAGGGGCCGGCCGCGGATGAGAAAGTTGGCACGGATCTCTCATGGGGGGTAGACCCGCGAGGTGACCCTTTGCCCGCGAGTCGGTCGGTGACGTGGTGCTCCCCATGATCAACCCCGTCCGGTCGCTGCGGCGCGTCGAGCTCGTGATGCGGCGCGACGAGACGCTGGGGTCGATCATGCAGCACCTCGCCGAGATCCACGGCAGCAGCCGGCTGGTCGAGGAGGCCGACGGCGGCCTGCGGATCACCTACGAGCAGGCGGCCAAGCGCGTGCACCGCTGGGCCGGCGGCATCGCGGAGCGCATCGACCTGGGCGATCGCGTCGTCATCGCCTCGCCCAACGGCTACGAGCAGTTCCTGCTGTGCCTGGCCGCGTCGCGAGCGGGCGCCATCCCCGTGCCGATCAACGCGCAGATGCGGCCGGACGAGGTCACCCACGTCATGCGGGACTCGGGCGCGTCGCTGATCGTGCGCAGCGCCCACGACGTCGACGGCTTCACGCCGTTGGCCGAGCCGCCGCAGGCCGATCCGGGCGACATCGCGGCGCTCTTCTACACGTCCGGCACGACCGGCAAGCCGAAGGGCGCCGAGCTGACCCACCGCGCGCTGGTCGGCCAGGTGCTCGCCGGTGCGGTGTGGCCCGCGGCGCTGCGCCGCGACGAGGCCGTGTTCGCCCTGCCCGTGGCCCACATCATGGGCTTCGCCACCCTCATGGGCTTCGCCGTGGCCGGCATCCCGGTCTACGTGCTGCCGAAGTTCCGCCCCACCGACGTGCTCGACGCGATCGAGCGGCGCCGGGCCACGATGTTCATCGGGGTGCCGGCGATGTACCGCATGATGCTCGAGGCCGACGCCGAGTCCTACGACCTGTCGTCGATCCGGGTGTTCGGCTCGGGCGCCGACGCGATGCCCCAGGAGCTGGCGCAGCACTTCAAGCGGATGGGCGCCACGATGACGTTGCCCGTCGCCGGCCCGCTCGGCGAGGCGCTGTTCGTGGAGGGCTACGGCATGGTCGAGGTGGGCGGCGGCGTCGCCGCCAAGATCTCGCCCCCGATGATCAACCTCGGGCTCGGCGAGTCGGTCGGCGTGGGTCTGCCCAGCTACAAGCTCAAGGTCGTCGACGAGGCCGGCGACGACGTCGCCCACGGCACCGTCGGCGAGCTCTGGGTGAAGGGCCCCGGCGTGATCAAGGGCTACTGGAACGCTCCGGAGGCGTCCGCTTCGGCGGTGACGGCGGACGGTTGGCTGCGCACGGGCGACCTCGCGCGGCGCGGCCCGTTCGGCACCGTCATGTTCGTCGGGCGCGCGAAGGACGTGATCAAGCGCGGCGGGTACTCGGTCTACGCGCTCGAGGTGCAGGAGGCGCTCGAGGAGCACGACGACGTGCTGGAAGCCGTCGTGGTCGCGCTGCCCGACGAGCGGCTCGGCGAGGTGCCCGGCGCCGTCGTGCGGCTGGCGGCGGGGGCCGACCTCGAGTCTCTCGACCTGGGGGCGTGGGCCGCCCAGCGCCTCGCCGACTACAAGGTGCCCACGCGCTTCGTCGAGGTCGACGAGCTCCCCCGCACCGGCACGAGCAAGGTCCAGAAGGCCGAGCTCGCCCACCTCTTCGACTGATCCCCCGCCGGGGATCGGGCCGCTGCTTCGGGTGGTGCCTCGGGGTGCTACTTCGGGGTGGAGCCCGTGACGACGATGCTGCTGCTCGTCGGGGTCGGCGCCGCGCTCGACGTCGTCGTCGTGCCGCGGCGCTCCGCGTTGAGGTCGATGATCACGATGCCGTCGGCGTCGACCGCCGCGGGGTAGTGGGGGAGGCCGGCGCCGTCGACGGGCACCGTGGTGCCGTCGCACGGGTCGCGGAAGGACGCGCTGGCCTTGTCCCACTGCAGCGAGCACTCGCGGCCCTTGCCCGGCTTGTGCGCGTCGAAGGCGACCCAGCCCTTGAGGGGATCGTCGCCGGTGTGGACGAGGAAGATGTCGCGCTGGCCGTTGGCCACGTCGGAGAAAAGCAGCGGCTGCTCGCGGGCCGCGTCGACGAGCGAGCGGGCGGGGCCGGCCGCGAAGGTGTCCGACCCGAGCTTGACCTCGATCTTGCCGGACTGGCTGAGCTTCGGGATCGCGAGGATGAACAGCGCGAGCACCAACACCGTGCCGAGCGCGAAGAAGCCCACGCCGATCGCCACGGACCGGGGGCTGCGCTTCTTGGCCGGTTTGACGGGGCTCACGGGCGAGGTTCCATGGGGACAGCTGGCCGGCGGCGGCTCGACGGCGGCCGGCCAGGATCCCAAACATCGCGCGCAGGCGGCCAGTCCGCCGGCCGCGCGACCAGCCCCTGCGGCGCGGGCACTAGCGTGACGCCCCGTATCTGACGCCGCCGATCTGCGGCCCCCCGACGCACGGCACCGCCGCTGCGCGCCGTTTCGAAAGGTCCTCCATGTCTCGACGTCTCCTGGTCCTGGCCGGCGCGCTCTCCGGCGCCTTGCTGCTCAGCGCCTGTGGCTCCGCCGACACCGCCACGCAGCCGACCCGCACCATCCCCGGCAGCGCGACCTCCACCACGCTCGCCACCACGACCACGACGCCGAACTACGCCTGCGACCCGACCACGCCGGTCGTGCCGCCCGAGGGCAAGCCCGAGGTCACGATCCCCGAGGGCGCCGCGCCCACGCAGCTCGAGACCAAGGACATCAAGGTGGGCACCGGCGCCGAGGCGAAGGTCGGCGACAAGGTGGCGATGCAGTACGTCGGCAAGGCCAAGAGCAACGGCAAGGAGTTCGACGCCTCGTGGACGCGCAACGCCGAGCCGTTCACCTTCACGATCGCCTCGCCCGACCCGTCCGTGCAGGGCCAGGTCATCAAGGGCTGGGACCAGGGCGTGGCGGGCATGAAGGTCGGCGGCCGACGCCTGCTGGTCATCCCGCCGGCGCTCGGCTACGGCGACCAGGCCAAGGGCGCCGACATCGCGGCCAACGACACGCTCTACTTCGTGGTCGACCTGGTGCAGGTCTGCACGCCCGTCGCCGCGACGCCGGGCTCCGGGGTACCCGGCTCGAGCACGACGGTCGCCGGCGCCCCCACCGGTTCGAGCACGACGGTCATCCCGTCGAGCACCACCACGGCTCCGGCGAGCTCGACCACCGCCACGACGGCCAGCACGGGGACCACGGCCGCCAAGTAGCCCGACCCCGACGAGACCGACCCCGCCGTTCCGGTCGCCGTACGGCGTCGCGGGCGACGCCACACCGCGACGAGAACGCCGCCGTGCGCTGCGTTTTGGTTGACCTGTCTGGAACTTGACTAGGTTCCAGCGCGTGGATCTTCTCGAATATCAAGGCAAGCAGTTCTTCGCCCAGTTCGGCATCCCGGTCTCGGACGGTCGTCCGGTCGAGAACGTCAAAGACGCCGTCGCCGCCGCCGAGGCCGTCGGGTACCCCGTCGTGGTGAAGGCCCAGGTGCACGTCGGTGGTCGCGGCAAGGCGGGCGGCGTCAAGCTCGCCAAGGACGTCGACGAGCTGCGCGAGCACGCCGGCACCATCCTCGGCCTCGACATCAAGGGGCACATCGTCAAGATCGTGTGGATCGAGCACGCCTCGGACATCGCCGAGGAGTACTACGCGTCCTTCACGCTCGACCGGGGCGCCAAGAAGCACCTCGGGATGCTCTCGAAGGAGGGCGGCGTCGAGATCGAGACGGTGGCCGAGACCAACCCCGACGCGATCGCCAAGATCTGGATCGACCCCGTCGACGGGCTGACCCCCGAGGTCGCCGCCGAGTGGGTCGCCGCGGCGAACCTGAACCCGCAGGCGACCGACGGTGCGATCGACATCCTGACCAAGCTCTACACGGCCTACGTCGAGGGCGACGCCGACCTGTGCGAGATCAACCCGCTGATCCTCACGCCCGAGGGCAAGGTCCACGCCCTCGACGCGAAGGTCACCCTCGACGACAACGCCGTGTTCCGCCACGAGGGCTGGGACGAGTACGAGAAGACCCAGGTGCGCGACGACCGCGAGGCGGCGGCGCACGAGAAGGGCCTCCAGTACGTCGGCCTCGACGGCTACGTGGGCATCATCGCCAACGGCGCCGGTCTCGCCATGAGCACGCTCGACGTCGTCAACCAGGTCGGCGGCGAGCCCGCCAACTTCCTCGACATCGGCGGCGGCGCGAACG
>CAYUOL010000367.1:0-6467 GCA_964446345.1 uncultured Iamiaceae bacterium
GGTGCGACGGCCAGCTTCGCCGCTCGCGGCGTCCTCGTCCTCGCCGCACGGAACACGTGGGCCTTCGTCCTGCGTCCTGGCGAGCGGCGAACCGTGATCCGCCGCACCCTCACGATGTTCCCTGCTGCGGCGCTAGCGCCCCGCGCCTGCGGCGGGTGCCGTCATCAGCGCCACCGCGACGGACATGCCGAAGTGCTTGTGGCGCATCGTCGCGATGCGACGTCCGGGCTGCACGGCGTCCTTGCTGGCACCGACGCCCGCACCCAGGAACGAGCAGGTCGCCTCGAGGTCCTCGACGTTGAAGGCGAGGCCGAAGAACCCGGCAGGCCCGTCCCCGCTCGGGGCTTCGGGACCGATGAGCTCGACGATGACCTCACCGGCGCGGAAGAAGGTCTGGAGGAACGGCGCCCCGTACGTGTCGGTCTCCCGCGTGCGCTTCGCGGGCAGGCCGAGCGCCTCGATCGCGGCGACGGTGCGTTGCTGGTCGGGCGTCGCCAAGACGATGTGGTCGATCGAGGTCACCCCGTTCGGGTGAGCGGCGGCGGCGGCGATCGGCGCGGTGCTCCCGGTCGTCGCGAGGCCGTCGACGGACCCCGCGTCGAGGGGGCCGCGCGCTTCGTCGGCGACGCCGCGCAGCGACCACGACAGGATGCGCTTGCCGGCGTCGCGCCCGACGAAGCGCAACCGCACCTGCCCCACCCGGCTGGTGCCGTCCGGATCGACGGTGAACCCGGCATCGCGCCAGGCCTCCGGGGGATCGGCGATGACGATCTCGTCGATGGTGACGGGGGCGGCGGGCGCGGCGGGCATGGAAGGACGCTACCGCCGCTCCCGTCGCGGCGGGGCGGGCCCACGAGCCGGAGTCGGGGCATCCTGGGAGGGTGGTCCGACGCAGGCCGTCACCGCCACGAAACCGTCTGCGGTCACAGCGCTAGGGTGCGACGGATGCGAGACGACGACGGGTGGGACCGCGCACCGATCGAGCAGCGGTTGCGGCTCGTCGACCTCGCGGACGAGTTCCACCTCACGACGGGCGAGGCGCTCGAGGTGTGCGCGCGGGCCGGTCTGCCCGTCGCGCACGGCGGTCAGGAGCTGAGCCCGGAGGCGGCCCAGCAGTTCCGCGAGACCGCGGCGACGCCGGTGCCCAGCATCTTGGAGAGCGGGGCGGCGGCGCGATGGGCGGTCCCGCCGCCCGGCAGCGGTGACGTCGCGCCCCCGGTCCTGGACGACGCCGCGCGCCCGTTCGTGCCGTTGCCGATCGGCGACGCCGCGGCGCCACCGCCGTGGGTCGGTGCCCCGGGCGCGCCCCGCGGTGCCTCGCCGTCGGCGTTCGCCGAGCCGCACCGCGGGTACCCCGGTCCCGGGTACCCGCCTCCCGGCCCCCCGGGCCCACCGGTCGGACCGCTGAAGACCGAACCGCTGGCGATCGTCGCCTTCGTGTTGGCGTTCCTCCCGCTGCTGGTCGCCGGGTTCGGGTTCATCGCCGGCCTGCTCTTCGTCGTGCCGGCCGCCGCATGTGCGAGTGCGGCCAAGAAGAAGATCGCCCGGCAGCCCTACGCGCTCACCGGCCGGGGGCTGGCGAAGGCTGCGGAGATCACGGTCGTCGTGTGCTGGATCTTGGGTCTGGCGTTCGGCTTCGCCCTGCGCTCCGGCACGGTCAAGGCGCCCACCGCGGTCGTCAGCGACGCCGTCACGGGGGAGAGCACCCAGAACTACGCGAACGTCACCGTGGGCACGTGCTTCAACACCGAGGTGCCGGGATCGGCCGCGGGTTCCAAGACGGTCGAGGTCGGTCGGTCGATCAAGACCGTCGACTGCGCCGCCCCCCACGACGCCGAGGTGTTCGTCAAGAGCGAGATCAACGTCCCCGGCGGCGCCTACCCCGGGGACGAGGGCATGCGCGCCCAGGTGATCAAGACGTGCGCGCCCCAGTTCGAGCCCTACACCGGCTCGCCGATGACGAGGTCGTCCCTCGACTTCGGGGCGTTCTTCCCGCTGTCGTCCACGTGGAGCGCCGGGGACCGGGCGCTCGTGTGCTTCGTGTACGTGAAGGACAAGTCGCCGGTGACCGGCACCCTGCGAGGCTCCGGCCGCTAGAGCGGCGGGCTCAGTAGAACACCGAGCGCGCGCGGTGGCGGGGGTGCGCCTTGTACCGGGGGGCGCCGCCCCGCAGCCAGAGCAGCTCGTCGATGCGGCTCGAGCGCACGGCGTGGCCCCGGGCCGCGAGTGCGTCGCGCAGCAGCTCGACGGCGTGGACACCGGCCGCGCGGATCTCGACCTCCTCGGCGCTCCCGACCGTGAGCAGCTCTTCGCGGTCGATGCGCGCCACGAGCGCCGGATCGAACTGCAGCACGCCGTCGATGCGCAGCACGTGCGGCACGAGGTTGTCCGCGAAGGCCGTGAGGCGATCCAGGTCGTGGAAGTGACCGGGGCCCCCGCCGTGGAACGCTCGGGCGAGGTCGGCGGCGCTCAGCTGGGCCCGCTTGTAGAAGAGCACCTCGCGCCCGTGGTGGCGCGCGCGGTCCCGGAAGAACGGCATCTCGTCGAGCTGCTGCACGAGTCGGTCGGCAGACCCGTCCGCGGCGTCCACGAAGGCGGCGAACGAACCGGAGCGCGCCACGAGCGCGCCGAGGTCGTGGAGCGCGGTGGTGAAGAGGCCCATGAGCTCGCGCACCGGCCCACCGTCGTCGGGTTGGTCGAAGATGCGGTGCACGTCGTCGCGCTCCAGCGACACGAGCCGCTCGGGCGTGATCGGTCCCGCGGACGCAGCCCACTCCCGCAGGGCAGTCGCCATCGTGACCGCGCCCGAGCACCCCGGGCGCTTGCGCACGACCGGGTGGTACCCGGAGCCGAAGTTGATCGCGTCCAGCGCGAGCACGAGAGCGATGCGGGCCTCGGGCCCGTCGGCCGAGCCGTCGGCCGACGGATCGGCGGGTCTGTCGACGGGATCGCGCCGCTCGGCGTCGGTGAAGGACGCCGCGTACGCCTCGACGCGGTCGGGGCGGATCGTCACCCAGGTCGCGTGCGCCATGACCTCGGCGCAGCTGGTTCGGACCTCCTCGAGCATCGGGCAGACTGTACGGCCGTGACGAGTGAGGCCGGCGGGCTGACCATCGCATCCGAGCTGCGTCGGTCGGTCGAGGAGTGGGTGGCTCGGGATCCGGACGAGGCCACCGCGGCGCACCTCCGCGGCTGCCTCGATGCCGCGATCGGCGGGGATGCCGAGGCGCTCGCCGAGCTGCAGGACCGCTTCGCCGGGCGCCTCACGTTCGGGACGGCCGGCCTGCGGGCCGAGCTCGGCGCCGGACCGCGCCGGATGAACCGCGTGGTCGTGCGCGAAGCCGCCCGGGGCTTCGTCGAGCACCTGCCGCCCGGCGCGACCATCGTCATCGGCTACGACGCCCGCCACCTCTCGGACGTGTTCGCGCTCGACACCGCCCGCGTCGTGGCGGCGGCCGGGGGGCGCGCCCTGCTGCTCCCCGAGATCGTGCCGACGCCCCTGCTCTCGTTCGCCATCCGCCACCTCCGAGCCGACGCCGGCGTGATGTGCACCGCCAGCCACAACCCGCCGCGCGACAACGGGTACAAGGTGTACCTCGCGGACGGCGCGCAGATCATCCCGCCGGTGGACGAGCAGATCGCCGCACGGATCGATGCCGTCGCCGCGCGACCCGAGCCGCCTCCGCTCGCGGCGGCTGATGATCCGGCGATCGTGCGCCTCGACCGCGCCGTGATCGAGGCGTACCTCGAGCACGTCGTCGCGGTCGCCGGCGGCGAGCCCGACCTCCAGCAGGGTGCGCTCGCCATCGTGTACACGCCGATGCACGGGGTCGGCGCGTCGGTCGCGCTCGAAGCTCTCCGCCGCAGCGGGTTCACCCATGTGCACCCCGTGGTCGAACAGGTCGCGCCCGACCCCGACTTCCCGACCGTCGCCTTCCCGAACCCCGAGGAGCCCGGCGCCCTCGACCTCGCGATCGCCACGGCGCGACGCACCGATGCCCAGCTGATCATCGCCAACGACCCCGACGCGGATCGGCTCGGTGTCGCCGTCCCGGCCTTCACCGACGAGATCGCGGACCAGGTCGCGGGCCAGTCCGCCGATCGGGCCGGGCACCGGGCCGAACGCCGCCCGCACCGTCAGGGGTGGACGGTCCTCACGGGCAACGAGATCGGCGCGCTGCTGGCCGAGCACGTGCTGGACCGCACCGACGGCGACGACCGCCTCGTCGTCACCACCTTCGTGTCCTCCTCACTGCTGCTCGCCCAGGCCGCCGCTCGGGGCGTGCACGCGGAGCGGGTGCTCACCGGCTTCAAGTGGGTGGTGCGTCCGGCGCTCGTCGATCCGGCGCTCCGGTTCGTGTTCGGGTACGAGGAGGCGCTGGGGTTCTCGGTGGACGAGTACGTCCGCGACAAGGACGGCGTCAGCGCGGCGATCGCCTTCGCCCGGATCGTCGCGCAGCTCGCGGCCGACGGTCGCACGGTGTGGGACCAGCTCGAGGCGATCAGCCGGCGCCACGGCCACCACGCCACCAGGACGTGGTCGGTGCGCTTCGCCGGGACCGATGCGCACGATCAGATGCGCGCCGTGATGGAGGCGCTGCGCACCGCTCCGCCCGCTGCGCTCGCGGGGGATGCCGTGGTCGACGCCCTCGACATGGCCGCCGGCGGTGGGTTGCCGCCGACCGACGCGTTCGTGATGGACCTCGCGAGCGGTGCCCGGGTGGTGGTGCGCCCGAGCGGCACCGAGCCCAAGATCAAGGTGTACCTCGAGGTGGTCCTCCCCGTCGCCGACGGCCCCCGGGGCTACGCCGAGGCCCGGGCGGCCGGCACGGACGCGGTCGAGGCCCTGCGGGCCGCCCTGGCCGCGCACCTCGGCCTGGCCTCCCCGCCCCGCTGACCGGGCACCGCCCCAGGATCAGATCAGGTACCCGGGACGCACCGCAGCACGCCCCACCGCAGGCCCCGGAGCAGATCCCCGACGCGACGCCGGAGCAGGCGCATCCGCGGCTCCGACTGGCCGGAAACGACCGGTTCCCGCCACCATTGGGCATCCCTGAAGCATCACCGGAAGCATCCCTGAAGCATCCTCGTCACGGTCCGTCCCAGCTGTGAAGATGATGAACTCGGCCGGAGGTCGACCCGATCTCGTTCGCGCGAGCGCGAACGGCCTGCCTGCCTCCCCCCGAAAGACGCTTCCCTCGACCCTGGCTGCTGCACCGTAGATGCTCTTCCCGACCATCGACTTCGCCGTCTTCTTCGTGATCGTCTTCACGGGGAGCTGGATGCTGCGCCCGTACCCGAAGGCGTGGCGCTGGTTCCTGCTGCTGGCGAGCTGCGTCTTCTACCTCGATCCGTTCAACCCGACGGCGAGCGCCGGGCAGACCCCGATCGCGGTGAACCTGCTGATCGTCGCGTTGATCGCCGGCTCGGCGGCGGCCACGTCGGTGATCCTCAAGGCGGCGTTCGGCACGATCGGCGGGGCGGAGGCGACCACCGGCGGCGCCCGCGTGTCGCACCGACGGCGACCGGCCGAGGGTGCGGCGGAGGCCGAGCCCGACGCCGGTGATGCGTACCACGACCTCCTGACCGACGAGCACGAGCTGACCGACGAGGACGACCGCGCCGCGGCCGGCGGCGGCGACGGTGACGCGCCACCGGCGGGCCGGGCTCGCGGCACCAGCGCCGGCAGCATCTGGGCCCCGCTCGTCGTGGGCGCCATGCTGCTCGCCGGCAACATCTTCATCAACGGCGCGTTCCCCGACCGCATCGATCAGTCCTCGCGCTTCCTCTTCCTGCTCATCGGCGTCGCCCTGCTGAACCAGACCTTCGCGATGGCGGTGTTCAACGCCCTCGGCCCGACCCGAGAGCGCACGACCACGAGCCTGTGGCTCGTGCGCATCGCCGTCGCCGTCGACCTGCTGGTCCTCGGCTACTTCAAGTACTCCAACTGGTTCCTCGAGTCGTTCAGCGTGATCGCCGAGAAGCTCGGGCTGACGTTGCCGCTGCAGATCCTGCTGCCGATCGCCATCTCCTTCTTCACCTTCCAGGCCATCAGCTACGTCGTCGACGTCGGCCGCGGCGAGCTGCGGCCCGTGCCGCTGCTCGACTTCACGGTGTACCTGACGTTCTTCGCCCACGTCGTCGCCGGCCCGATCGTGCGCGTGAAGGAGTTCGTCCCGCAGCTCAACGCCAAGGCCGACCCGCGGTTCGTGCAGTCCGCCGAGGCCTTCGAGCTCATCTTCCGCGGCCTGTTCAAGAAGGTCGTCATCTCGAGCTTCCTGGCCACCCAGATCGTCGACCCGGTCTTCGCCTCGCCCTCGACGCACGGCAAGGCCGAGGTGCTCTGGGGCACCGACAAACGGCCGCTGAAGTTTGTGGTGACGCCCGACGACGGGCTCGTGTCGCTCTACCCCGACACGGGGGCGTACATCACCCAGGACGAGCAGTTTCTCGCAGAGCGTCTGGAG
>CAYUOL010000368.1:0-6441 GCA_964446345.1 uncultured Iamiaceae bacterium
TCAGGTTCGACGCCGTCGGCACGGCGCTGCCGGTCGGGAACGCGGTGAGGAAGCTGTTGGCGCTGCCCCCGGTCACCGTCACGTTCAGGATGACGGCGTCGGCTCCGGTGGGGATGCCCGCCATGCCGCGCACCTGGAGGGCTCGGGGGCTGCCTGCGACGAGCGGGGCGCCCCACCCGCCGGTCGGGGTGCGCGAGTCCAGCAGCCGGGTCGGGCTCTTGGGTGTGTAGCGATCGGCGGCGATGGGCGCGAAGTAGCCCTGGATGTCGGCCACGACGTGCACCGCACCGCTGGCGGTCGCGAACGCGACCTTGCCGCCGGCACCGATCTTGACGGTCACGAGGTTCGGTGCGGTCTGCCCGGGCGCGAAGTTCAGGTTCGAGGCCTTCGGCATCGGTTCCCCGGCCGGGAAGACCGTCAGGAAGCTGTTCGCCGTCCCGCCCGTGACCGTGACGTTCAGGACGACGGCGGTCGCGGTCTTCGGGATGGCGAGCGCGCCGCCGGTGACCTGGAGCAGCTTGGGGGTGCCGGCGCCGAGGGGACCGCCCCACCCGCCGGTCGGGCCCCGGGAGTCGAGCAGGCGGGTCGGCGGGAGGGGGTGGAAGAACGACCCGGCGACCGCGGTGATCTTGCCGATCGAGTTGTCGCCGAGGTTCGTGAACCACACGTCGCCGTCGGGTCCGCCGGCGATGCTCCAGGGCTGGCCGGGACCGGTGTTGGGGAAGGTGACGATGCCACCGGACGTGTCGATGCGCCCGATCGAGTTGCTCCCGTAGTTGGCGAACCACAGGTTCCCGTCGGGCCCGGCCGAGATGTCCGTCGGCCCGCTCACCCCCGGCGCGGTGAACAGCGAGACGGTCCCGGTGGGCGTGATGCGGCCGATCGACGGGGAGGCCGACCAGTTCGTGAACCAGAGGTTGCCGTCGCGGCCCGCGGCGATCCCGTACGGGTTCTCGATGCCCGTCGCCGTGAAGGTGGTGACGGTCCCGGTCGGGGTGATGCGACCGATCCGGTTGCTGTTCTGGTTCGTGAACCACATGTTGCCGTCCGGCCCGGCGGTGATGCCCGAAGGGAGGCTGATGCCGACGCCGAGGTAGCGCGTGACGATGCCGGTCGTGGTGATGCGCCCGATCGAGTCCCCGCCCTTGTTCGTGAACCAGAGGGCGCCGTCGGCTCCCGTGGCGATCTCGTACGGGAAGCTGATGGTGGCACCGGTGAAGGTGGTGATGCCGCCGCTCGGCGTCATGCGCCCGATCGAGTTGTTGGCGTAGTTCGTGAACCAGAGGTTGCCGTCGGGGCCCGTCGTCACGTCGTTGGGCCCGTCGATGCCGCTCCCCGAGAAGGTGGTGACGGCACCCGTCGCGGTGATCCGGCCGATGGTGTCCGCCGAGCTGTTCGCGAACCACATGTTGCCGTCGGGACCCGCCGTGATGCCCGACGGCGCGCCGATGCCTGTCGCGTGGAACGTCTCGATCGTCCCCACGGGCTCGGCGGTCGCGGCGGTCGGGCCACCGACGACGGCCCCCACGGACGCGGCTGCGGTCAGCACGCTCCCCACGAGCGCAGCCACCGCTGCCCGAGGCACCGTGCGAGGACGTCGACCTCGGCTCGCTGGACGACGCTTGGTCTTCGCTCGTCGGGCATCGGTCACGGGTCCAGCGAACACGCTTCGATCCCCGTCCGGAAGGGTCCAAGGGCCCGCGGCGCGCCGCGCGCGTCGCGCGGGTGAGCGCCCGGGGACGCCATGCGTCGTGCGGGACGAGTCGCCGGCGAGGAGTCGCTACGGTGACGCCGATGGACGGCCGCATCACGCACGCGCACGTCGAACGGGTGGCGCCGGACGAGCTGCTGGTGACCTGGCGAGGACCGACCGACGTCGCCGTCTTCGTCAGCGACTCGCCCGACGACGCCGGCACGAACATCATCGAGCTCGCCGGGCCGCGCATGGCCAGCGTGGCGGGGGTGGGCCCCAGCGACCGGGTGTTCATCCACCTGCTCGCACCGGGCGGGCCGTTCGTGGTGGTCGCCGAGCGCCAGATCCACCTGGACGGCCTGTACAACCTGCGCGACATCGGCGGGTACGCGGTCGCATCGGGCGGCTACGTGCGGTGGGGGAGCGTGTTCCGCTCCGATCACCTCGCGGACCTGACCGAGGACGACCTGGCGGTGGTGCGGGCGCTCGGCGTGCGCACGATCATCGATCTGCGCGGCCCGCACGAGCTCGCGGCACAACCCAGCGCGGTGCCCGCCGACGGCCCGTTCACCATCGTCAACCTGCCCATCGGCGACGGCTCCATCGACGGGGTGCCGTTGCGCGAGCTCATGGAGAAGGGGCGGCTCGAGCAGTTCTCGGTGGAGGACATGGCCCTGCTCTACGAGACGATGCTCGAAGAGCACGCCGACGTGTTCGTCGCGATCGTCATGGCCGCGGCGAAGGCCGACCTCGGCGACAACCGCGGTGAGGCACCGACGGCAGAGGTCGACGGCAGCGTCTTCGACGGTGCGCTGCTGTACCACTGCACCGCCGGCAAGGACCGCACCGGCCTGGCGACGGCGCTGCTGCTCAGCGTGCTCGGTGTCGACGATGCCACGGTGCTCGACGACTTCGAGCTGACCAACCGCTACCGCTCGAAGTGGCGCGTCGAGGAGCTCCGACCGCTGCTCGCGGAGCAGGGCCTCGACATCGATGCGTTCATGCCGCTGTTCACCGCGCCCCGCAAGTCGCTCGTCGCGGCGCTCGCCGGCCTGCGCGAGCGCCACGGCTCCGTCGAGGGCTACCTGGTCGAGCACGGGGGCATGAACCCCGCGGTGCTCGACGAGCTGCGGGCCCGGTTGATCGTCGACGGGCCCGGCGGCGCATGAGCCCGTCTCCCGTCCGGGTCGCGGTGGTGGGCCTCGGCATCGGCCAGGCCCACGTGTACGGGTTCCGCCGGCGCAAGGACCTCTTCACCGTCACGGCGTTGTGCGACACCGACCCTGCGAAGATCGCCCCCGTGGCGGCGCGGCTGGGTGCGGTGCGCACGACCAGCGACCTCGGCGAGATCGTGGGTGCCGACGACGTCGACGTCGTCAGCCTCTGCACGCCGCCGTACCTGCACCTCGAGCAGGCGACGGCCGTGCTCGAGGGTGGCCAGCACGTGGTCTGCGAGAAGCCGCTCGTCGGTTCGCTCCGCGACCTCGAACAGCTGGTCGCGGTGCAGGCCGCCCAGCAGGACCGCGTGGTGGGCGACGGCTTGGGCCCGCCGCGACTGATGCCGGTCTTCCAGTACCGCTACGGGCGCGGGCTGCAGAAGCTGCGGGCCCTCGTCGACGCCGGGCTGACGGGCGAGCTCTTCACCGCGTCGATGGAGGTCGCCTGGCAGCGCGGTGCCGACTACTACGCGGTGCCGTGGCGCGGCCGGTGGGCGACCGAGCTCGGCGGCACGCTCTTCAGCCACTGCGTGCACGGCTTGGACATGGCCACCTACGTGACCCGCCCGGTCGCGGGCGACGTGGCCCGGGTCTTCGCCCGCGTCGCCACCCGGGTGAACGCGATCGAGACCGACGACACCGTGTCCGCGTCGGCGGAGCTGACGGGCGGGGGGTACCTCACCTTGTCGGCCACCTTGGGCTCGATCGGCGAGATCTCCCGTCACCGCTTCTGCTTCCGCGGGCTCACGGCCGAGAGCAACGACGCGGCGTACACGAGCTCGAGCGACCCGTGGACCTTCACGGCGGCCGATCCCGGCGCTCAGGCCGCGGTCGACGCCGTGCTCGCCGCGGTCGACGCCCGCGGCGAGCCCGAGAGCTACCAGCGCCAGTTCGAGCTGTTCCACGCCGCCATCACCAGCGGCGCGGCGCTGCCCGTCACCCTCGACGACGCCCGGCGATCGCTCGAGCTCGTCACGGCGATGTACGCCTCGTCGGCGGCGGGCCGGCAGGTGGAGCTGCCGCTGCCGCCGGACCACCCCTTCCGCGCGGGATGGCGACCGGAGGGTCGACCATGAGCGACACGCCGGCGGCGCCGGGTCGGGTGTCCGCGCGGCACGAGGAGGACCACCCCGCGGGCGCCGCCATCGTCGTCGAGGTCGACGGCCGGCCGCGGTGGACCTACGTGCACGGGGCGCGGCGCCGGCCGTTCGTCCATCCCGTGGTGACCCCGGCCGGCCACGTGCTCAGCGTCGACGCGCCGGACGACCACCCGTGGCACCACGGGCTCTGGTTCACGATCAAGTTCGTGAACGGCGAGAACTTCTGGGAGGAGTACGACGCGTACGGGGTGCTGCGCCACGTGGCGACGCCGAAGGTCGAGCACCCGGAGCAGCACCCGGGGCGCGACGGGGGTGCGGGGGACGGGCGGCTCTCGATCGTCGGCTCGCTGCGCTGGGTGCGGCCCGATCGCGAGAGCGTGATCATCGACGAGGACCGTCGGCTCACCCACGTCCCCCTCGACGACGCCGCGTACGCCATCGACCTCGAGACCACGATCGTGCCGCGGGCCGACGTGGTGCTCGACCGCACGCCGTTCACGACGTGGGGTGGCTACGGCGGGCTGACCTTCCGGGGTCGCCCCGACTTCCACGACACCGTGCTCAGCACCGCCGACGGGGCGCAGGGCGACCGCGTGCTGGGGGCGCGCGGCCCGTGGCTCGGGCTGTCGGGGCTCGTCGGCGGCGCCGACGGCGACGCCCCGGCGGGGATCGCCCTGCTCGACGCGCCGGGCAACCCGAACCACCCCGTGCCCTGGTACGCCAGCACGAGGGCCGACACGTACGCCGCGTCCGCGACCGACGAGAGCTGGTCGAACTTCGCGAACGCGGCGTTCCTGTGGGACGGGCCGCGGGCGCTGGCCGCCGGCGAGCCGCTGACCCTGCGCTACCGCACGGTGGTGCACGACGGCCGGTGGGGCGCCGCGCAGGTCGCGGCGGCCTACGAGGCCTTCCGGGCGGACCTCCCGGGGCCGGCCTCGCCCTAGGGAAAACCGCCTGGTTCTTGCCGAAAATGGGCGTTCGTCACGGTTTCGTCACACGGAGATGCCTTGACCCCGGGGCCGGTTCGGCTTACGGTTCTCCGAAATCTCGTGCGGCCTGTGGCCATCCCCTCCGGGGGCACGAGAGCGACGCTGAACAGGGCAGAAGTGGTTGATCCCCTGATTCGGGTGCCCACGAAATCGTGGGTTGCCCTTCGACGCGTCCGCGCCTAGGCTTGCTGAGCCGTGCTCGCTCGCCTCGTCGCCCCCAGATCGTCTTCCTGGATGGCGCGCGCTCAGGCAGCGCTGGCGGACACCTCCACCGCTTCGACCCAGGAGTGATCCTTGCCGCCGATCAACACCGTTCGCGACCGCTACTCGTTCGCGAACCTCGATGACGTCCTTGGCCTGCCCGACCTGATCGCGATCCAGCGCGAGTCCTTCGAGTGGTTCCTGCACCGTGGGCTGGCGGAGACCTTCCGCGACATCTCCCCGATCAAGGACTTCACCGAGACCCTCCAGCTCGAGCTCGAGTTCGACCCCGACGACGAGGACCTGCGCCCGCCGCCGAAGTTCACGGTCGAGGAGTGCAAAGAGAAGGACATGACCTTCTCCGCGCCGATCTTCGTCCGCGCCCGCTTCATGAACGCCACCACCGGCGAGATCAAGGAGCAGACGGTGTTCATGGGGGACTTCCCCATGATGACCGACAAGGGCACCTTCATCATCAACGGCACCGAGCGCGTCGTCGTGTCGCAGCTGGTGCGCTCCCCGGGCGTCATCTTCCAGCCAGGTGAGCGGTTCCGCCTCCGCAACCTGACCAAGCACCAGCTGGTCACCGGCACCATCCACCCCTACCGCGGCGAGTGGGTCGAGTTCGACGTCGAGCAGAAGCCCGGCAAGGACGTCACCGCCGGCTGCCGCGTCGCCCGCAAGCGCCGCCTCAGCCTCTTCGTGCTGCTGCGGGCCCTGGGCTACGACGAGGAGAACTACCCCGGCTTCCTCGACAAGCTCGTGCGGCACTTCGACTTCCTCGAGGGGCAGTGGGAGAAGGACAAGGAGCTGTCGCCGACCCAGGACGAGTCGCTCCTCGAGATCTACAAGCGGGCCCGCCCGGGTGAGCCGCCGTCGGTCGAGTCCGCCCGCGCCTACTTCCGCAACGCGTTCTTCGAGAACCGCCGCTACGACCTCAGCCGCGTGGGGCGCTACAAGCTGAACCGCAAGCTCGGCCCCGAGCTCGACAAGATCGAGGAGCTCTTCGGCATCGAGCTCGACAAGCCCGAGGCCGACCAGCCCGTGCTGTCGCCGTGCGAGGTCCTCGCGTCGGCCACCTACATGCTGCACCTGATGACCCAGGAGCCGGGCTACCGGCTCGACGACCAGGACCACTTCGCCAACCGCCGCATCCGCTCGGTCGGCGAGCTCATCCAGAACCAGGTCCGCATCGGTCTGTCCCGCATGGAGCGGGTCGTCCGCGAGCGCATGACGACCCA
>CAYUOL010000369.1:0-6432 GCA_964446345.1 uncultured Iamiaceae bacterium
TAGATGCCGTCGATGCCGCCGTAGGTGTTGATGAGCTTCGCCGCGGTCTTCTCACCGACGCCGGGCACGCCCGGCAGGTTGTCGGAGTTGTCGCCCCGCAGCGCTGCGTACTGGACGTAGTCGCGCGGGAGGACCCCCGCCTTCTCCTGGATGCCGGCCTCGTCGTACAGCTTGACCTCGGACACGCCCCGGCTGGCGGTGTAGAGGACCTTGACGTGCGGGTCCTCGACCAGCTGGTAGGCGTCGCGGTCGCCCGTGCAGATCAGCACGTCCTCCCCGCGGTCGCGCAGCACGGTGGCGAGGGTGGCGATGATGTCGTCGGCCTCGTACCCCGGGAGGTCGAGCATCGGGATCTTGAACGCCTCGATGACCTGGCGCACCAACCCCATCTGCTGGCGGAGGATGTCGGGCGCCTCGGCCCGCCCCGCCTTGTAGGTGGCGACGGCCTCGTGGCGGAAGGTCTTCTCGGGCCGGTCGAACACGACCGCGACGTGGTCGGGCGTGTAGTCACGCAGCAGGTTCACCAGCATCGACGTGAACCCGTACACCGCGTTGGTGACCTGGCCGCTCGCCGTGGCGATGTCGGTGGGGAGGGCGAAGAACGCCCGGTAGGTCAGGGAGTTGCCGTCGATCAACAGGTAGTTCGCCACGGGTCCGACTCTATCGACGGGGGGTGACAGCCGAGACGGGCGGCGAACCCGCCGCTCAGGGGGCCTCCGGGGCCCGCGGGGGACCTCTGGGGGCGCTCAGGGGGTCAGCGAACCGGCCAGGACCTGTTCGGCGACGGACTTCATCGTCTTGCGCTCGCGCATCGCCGTCTTCTGGATGAAGCTGAACGCGTCGCGCTCGGTGAGGTGGTGCTCGTCCTGCAGCAGGCCCTTCGCCCGGTCGACGACCTTGCGCGTCTCGAGCTGCTCCTCGAGCGACTGGGTCTGCTCGACGAGCGCCTTGAGCTCGCGGAAGCGGCCGATCGCCACTTCGACCGCCGGGATCAGCTCGCTGCGCTGGAACGGCTTCACGAGGTAGGCCATGGCGCCGGCGTCGCGCGCCTGCTCGATGAGGTCGCGCTGGCTGAACGCCGTGAGGATCAGCACCGCGGCGATGCGGTCGGCCGTGATCTCCCGCGCCGCCGACAGCCCGTCGAGGCCGGGCATCTTCACGTCGAGGATCGCGACGTCCGGTTCGTGCCGGCGCACCAGCTCGACGGCCTCGTCACCACGCCCGGTCTCGCCCACGACCTCGTAGCCCTCCTCTTCGAGGGTCTCCTTGAGGTCGAGGCGGATGATGGCCTCGTCTTCGGCGATCACGACACGGGTCGGCACGAACGTCCTCTCGGGCTCGCCCACGACGTCCGAGCGACGCCGTGGTCCAGAACCGGCGCATCGTATCCGCCGCCCCGGCGTTGTCCCATCCGCCGGGGTCAGCCCTCGAGCATGCGGTCGAGCAGCTCGTCCTGGAGCCGCTCGAGCTGCTCGATCTCCGTCTGCACCTCGTGGCGGTGGCGCTGCATCGCATCGGCGTGCTTCTGCGCCTCACGGTGCTCCTGCTGCGCCAAGGGGGTCTCGGACGCGAGCGCCCGCAGGCGGGCATCGTCGGCCTCGTCGACGAAGTGGCTCAGCTGCTCCTCGGAGACCGCGAGGTCGTGGCGGAGGGCCTTGAGTCGCTCGGAGACCTCGGTCAGCCGGCGCTCGACGAGGGAACGTGACATCGACCGGAGTGTAGGGCCAGTGGCGCGGCGGAAGGAGGGACGGGCCTGCTCGTCGCGGTTGCTACGGTGGCGGCCGCACCTGGCCCAGGTGGTGGA
This sequence comes from uncultured Iamiaceae bacterium, assembly GCA_964446345.1. GTDB lineage: Bacteria > Actinomycetota > Acidimicrobiia > Acidimicrobiales > Acidimicrobilacustridaceae > CAYUOL01. The sequence continues at coordinate 1,805 of CAYUOL010000369.1, forward strand.
ATTGGCAGACACGCCGGACTCAAAATCCGGTTTCCGAAAGGGAGTGCGGGTTCAAGTCCCGCCCTGGGCACCCCGCCGGCCACGCGGCCGGCTCACCCACCGGCCGCCCGCCGCGCGCCGGCCTGCACGCACCCTGGGGGCATCCGTGGCCAGAGCACGCACGTCCGACGGACGCACCGGACGCACCGGGCGCACATCGAAGAAGCGACGGGGGCGCCCGATCCTCGTGGCGCTGCTGGCGATCGTGGGCGCCGGCGTGGCCGCGCTCGCCGGGTACCGCCAGCAGCAGCTCGCCAAGAACCGCGAGGAGTTCGAGCGGGTCTACGGCTGACGGTGGCGTCAGTGTCGCCGGTGTCAGCGAGGTTGTGCGCTCCGGCCCCCGGGTCCCACACTTCTCACGGCACCTCTCACGGCACGTCTCGCGGCCGTCTCCCCCGCACCTGCACACCGGGCTCGTTCACGCGCTCTTCATCGGTCCGTCGCCGGCGCTGCACCTCGCCGAGGCACCGTGGAAGGCCATGGTGCGACCCCTCGACGCCACCACGGCCCCTGCGCCGAACCACAAATCCACCGGTGATCTGAAACCTGCGCCGCGGCGCTGGGGTCAGAGGCGCCAACTCGACCCCCGGGATCCCCTCGCTCGCATGCCCACCGCCGCACCGCACCACGAGAAGACGAGCCGTCCGCACGCCGGGATGATCGCCTTCACGTTCCCAGGGCAGGGATGCCAATCCCCCGGCATGGGCGCCCCCTGGCGGGACCACCCGTCGTGGGAGCTCGTCGACGAGGCGTCGGAGGCATCGGGGCGCGACGTCGCCCACCTGTTGGTCGAGGCCGACGCCGCCGAGCTGCGGGCCACCCGCAACAGCCAGTTCGCGACGGTGGTGGCGAGCCTCGTCGTGCTCGACGCCGTCGAGCGCCTCGGCGTGCAGCCGGCGCTCTACGCCGGCCACAGCGTCGGGGAGTACACCGCGCTCGTCGCGTCCGGCGCGGTCTCGTTCGAGGACGGCGTGCGCCTGGTGGTCGAGCGCGGCGAGGCGATGCAGCTCGCCGCCGAGGAGCGCCAGGGCACCATGGCGGCGGTGATCGGGCTGGACGACGACAAGGTCGAGGTCGCGTGCGACCGCGCCGGCGACGACGTGTGGGTGGCCAACTACAACGGCCCGGGCGACGTGGTGATCGCGGGCTCGACCGAGGCGATCGCCCGTGCCGACCGGGAGGCCAAGGCGCTCGGCGCGAAGCGGCTGCTCCCGCTGGCGGTCGGTGGCGCCTTCCACACCCCGTTCATGGGGCCGGCCCAGGACCGCGTGCGCAAGGCGGTCGCCACGACCGAGCTGCGCGACCCCGATCTCCCGGTGGTGGCCAACGTCGACGCCGAGCCCCACGTCGACGGCGCCGACTGGACCGAGCTGCTCGGCCGCCAGCTGTGCAGCCCGGTGCGGTGGCGCCAGTCGCTGTACGTGCTCGACGAGCTCGGCGCCACGATGTTCGTGGAGCTCGGCCCGGGGTCCTCGCTGACCGGCATGACGAAGCGCACCTTGCCCGGGGCACAGGCGATGGCCGTGGCCGACCCCGCGCACCTCGATCAGCTGCTCGAGCTCCTCCACGGCCACGTCGACGAGCCGGCGGGCGCCCACGAGGGCGAGCACCTCTTCGCCACCGAGCGCGTGGTGGTCAGCCCCGCGGCGGGCGTGTTCACGCCGGTTCCGGCGCTGGCGCCCGGGCTCGCGCTCGAGCGGGGGCAGGTCGTCGGCCACGTCGGCGAGCACCCCGTCGTGTCGTCCTTCTGCGGTTCGGTGGTCGGCGTGCTCGCCGTCGCCGGCGAGCGCGTCATCGCCAGCCAACCCGTCGCGTGGCTCCGGACCGGCGAGCACTGATGCCCGGCAGGCGCGGTGCGATCATCACCGGGTGGGGCTCGGCCCTGCCCGAGAAGGTGCTGACCAACGCCGATCTCGAAGCGACCCTCGACACCAGTGACGAGTGGATCCGCGCCCGCACCGGCATCAGTGAGCGTCGCATCGGTGACTCCACCTCCGCCCTCGCGATCCAGGCGGGTCGCGCAGCGCTCGAGCAGGCGGGCCTCGAACCCGCCGACATCGACTTCGTCCTCCTGGCCACGAGCACCCCGGACCAGCAGATCCCCGCCACCGCCTCGGTGGTCCAGCACACCATGGGGATCACGGGCGGGGCGCTCGACATCAACGCCGCGTGCTCGGGGTTCGTCTACGGGCTCGTCACCGCGCACGGCTTGATCGCGACCGGGCTCAACCGGATCTTGCTCATCGGGGCCGAGACCATGAGCCGCATGGTCGACTGGGAGGACCGCAACACCGCGGTGCTGTTCGGCGACGGGGCCGGGGCGGTGGTGCTCGAGGCGGTCGACGGGCCGGGCCAGCTGCTCGGCAGCGACCTCGGCTCGGACGGCTCCGGGCGGCACCTGCTCTACGCCGACCCCGGCGGGTTCATGATCATGGACGGCAAGGAGGTGTTCCGCCGCGCGGTGCGGGTCACGGTGGACTCCACCCGCCGCACCCTCGCACGTGCGGGGCTCGAGCCGTCCGACATCGACCTCGCCGTGCCGCACCAGGCCAACGTCCGCATCGTCGCGTCCGCCTGCCAGAAGCTCGGCATCCCCGTCGAGAAGACGGTGACGATCCTCGACCGCACCGGCAACACCTCGGCGGCGTCCATCCCGCTGGCGCTGTGCTCCGCGATCGAGGATGGGCGCGTGCACGCCGGAGATGTCATCCTCTTCGTCGGGTTCGGCGCCGGCATGGCGTGGGCCAGCGCGCTGATCCGGTGGGGCGGGGTCGACGCCGGCGAAGCACCAGGCGGCACGGGGTCCGCCGCGGACACCCCAGACGGAGGAACCACGTGAGCCGAGTCGTGCTGGTCACGGGCGGGGCGAAGGGCATCGGGCTCGCCACCGCACGCGCCTTCGAGGCCCAGGGCGACCGCGTCGCCATCACCTACCGCAGCGCACCGCCGGACGAGGCCGAGGCAAAGGGCCTGCTCTGCATCCCGTGCGACGTCACCGACAGCGCGCAGGTCGAGGCGGCGTTCACCCGCATCGAGGACGAGCTGGGCCCGGTCGAGGTGCTCGTGTCCAACGCCGGCATCACCGCGGACATGTTGCTGCTGCGCATGAAGGACGAGGACTTCGAGCGCGTCCTCGACGCGAACCTGACCGGGGGGTTCCGGGTCGCCAAGCGCGCCGTGCCGAAGATGATGCGCGCCCGCTGGGGCCGGATCATCTTCCTCTCCTCCGTCGTGGGCGCGACGGGCCAGGCCGGTCAGGCGAACTACGCGGCGTCGAAGGCCGGTCTCGTCGGCTTCGCCCGCTCCCTCGCCCGGGAGTTCGCCTCGCGCAACGTCACCGTCAACGTGGTGGCGCCGGGGCCGATCGCCACCGAGATGTTCGACGCCGTCGGCGACGAGCGGCGCGCCCTGATCGAAGGAGCCGTCCCGCTGGGGCGGCTCGGAACGGTCGACGAGGTGGCCGCCACGATCACCTTCCTGGCCTCCGACGGCGCGGCGTACACGACAGGCGCGGTGATCCCGGTCGACGGGGGTCTGGGCATGGGCGCGTGGTGACGCAGCGCACCCGGCACCCCATTTGGCGCCCGTCCGAGGATCGACTCGGATCTGTCTCGCTTCTCAGCCAACGAAGGTTCTCTCTCTCATCCACCAAAGGAAACGGAGCAAGCAACGTGAGTGACGATGTGTTCGAACGGTTCAAGGCGCGTGCGGTCGAGGTGCTCGCGGTGGATGCCGACAAGGTGACGCCGGCCGCGAAGTTCGGTGACGACCTCGACGCGGACAGCCTCGACCTGGTCGAGCTGGTGATGGCCCTCGAGGAGGAGTTCGACATCACCGTCGACGAGTCCGAGCTCGAAGGCATCGACACCGTGCAGGGGGCGCTCGATCTCGTGAAGTCGAAGCTCTGATGGCGGCCGCGGCTGCGCCCGGCGCACCCCGTCGCCGCGTCGCGGTGACGGGGACCGGCGTCGTCTCGGCCGCCGGCATCGGCAGGGAGGCCTTCTGGGAGGGGCTCAACGGGCCGGCCCCGGAGGGGCTGCGGGAGATCACCGACTTCGACCCGACGCCCTACTACGACAACCCGAAGGTCATCCGGCGGGCGGATCGCTTCGAGCAGTTCGCGACCGCGGCTGCGATGCAGGCGGTCGAGCAATCGGGGCTGCCCGGGGGCGACCCCGTGCGCAACGGCGTCATCATCGGCACCGGCATCGGCGGGCTCATCACGATCGAAGAGCAGGTGATCGTGCGGTACGAGAAGGGCCCGCGTCGGGTGTCGCCCTTCATGATCCCGATGGTGATGGGCAACGCGCCGGCCGCCGCCGTCTCGATGCGCCACGGCTTCCAGGGGCCCTGCGAGACCGTGGTCACCGCCTGCGCCGCGGGGACGCACTCCGTCGCCAACGCCGCGCGGCTCATCTCGTCCGGGCGGTGCGATGCCGTGCTGGCGGGCAGCACCGAGGCGGCGATGACGGTCACGGGCGTCGCGGGCTTCACGAACATGACCGCCATGTCGTCCACCCTGACCTCCCGCCCCTTCGATCGCGACCGGGACGGCTTCGTCATGGGCGAGGGCGCCGGCGTCCTGATGC
>CAYUOL010000370.1:0-6408 GCA_964446345.1 uncultured Iamiaceae bacterium
CGAAGACCCCCTCCGGCCCGCGGAGCGGACGGGGCGGTGCAACTGCGCCCGAGCACCCCTGCCCGGCTGGACAAGCGGGGCTAGCAGCCCTGCGCGGGACGACGGGCTGGGATCGCGCAGGACGCGGTTGAGCGTCAGCGACACCGGCTCGGCCGATCCGCGAGCAAGGTCTTCTTTCTCCTCCCCCTCTCTCATCTCTCTTTATTTGCCACCATTAAGGTGGCAGATTGAGCGATGGGAAAAAAAGCGCCCGACCTATGATCTCGAGGCGATCAAGATCGCGTTGGGATCGGTCAGCACGCTGGCGATGACGTCATCCGCGCTTCGCGATGCCAATAGTGTCGGTTTCGACCGGTCGGGCGTGGTCGAAACCATCGCCGGAATAGAGGGGCGCATGTTCTAATGTTCTACAAGTCGATGACGACCTTCGCTGATCACCGGCTCTGGCAGGACGTCTACCATGTCCCGGCGCGGGATCTGACGCTCTACGTGAAGTTCCCGGCCGACGTCATCACCGAGTTCACGGTCATGTCGTTCAAGGAGAAATGACCATGGCGGTATCGAAACAGAAGCTGCCGGAGACGATCGTTTCGCCGGAGACCGGGGAAACCCTGCGTCGTGGCGTTCGCCCGTCGCTCGTGACCTACAAGGGGAAAAGTATCACGGTTCAACTGCCGGGCTACTACCCGGAAAGCGGCGACGAAGGCGTCCATGTCGGCGACGACATGGCGGTGACCGATGCCGCGCTGCGCGCGCTAAAGGAAGAAGTCGAAGGCATTCCCTCTCCGGCGACGATCCGGCGGGTTCGCGAGAAGCTGAAGCTCTCGCAACGCGAGGCCGGCGGTCTGCTGAAGGTCGGAGAGAACGCTTTCGACAAATACGAACGGGGCCTGGTGGAGCCCAGCGGTCCGACCAGCCAGTTGCTTTGGCTTCTCGACCACCATCCCGAGCTGATCGAGGAGTTGCGCGCAGGCGCTTGAGCCGCGCAGAAGGCGATCCCTCCAACCTTCCTTACAGCGGCCTTCGCTACGACGCTAACCGTCGCACAAATCCCGGGTTTGGTACGCTACAAAAACCCGCGATTCAATTCGTGCAATACTCGGGATTTACGCATCAGACCGGAGGTAAGTTATATGGAGCATTTGCCGGAGATAGGGTTGGCTTTCGGTGCCTTTGCGCTTGGAATGTTCAGCCCCGGTCCGAATATTCTCTCTGTCGTCGGCACGTCGATGGCTATCAGCCGCAAAGCGGGCGTTGCACTGGCACTCGGTATTTCGGCAGGGTCATTGCTCTGGGCCTCTATGACCGCGATCGGGCTGACGGCATTGATTGCGGCCTATGCTTCAGTGCTGACGGCCATCAAGATCGTCGGCGGGCTTTATCTGTTCTGGCTGGCCTTCAAAGCCTTTCGCTCGGCCGCTTCGACAAGGCCGATCATAGACCCGGCCGGATTAGCGGCAAGCAGCCTGCGCACGTATTTTCTGCGTGGCCTGACAGTCCAGATGACCAACCCGAAGGCTGCGTTGACGTGGATCGCAATCATGTCGCTCGGCCTCGCGCATTCCGCCCCAGCCTCAACCGCACTCGTTATCGTAGTCGGAACCACGATCCTCTCGGTTGTCGGTCATATCGCCTATGCCGTCGCCTTCTCTACCAAGCGCGTCGTTACGGCTTACGATCGCGCTCGTAGGTGGATCGACGCAGGATTGGGAGTGTTCTTCACCTTTGCAGGGATCAAGTTGCTTACAAGCCGAACCTGATCTGTCGCGCAAATCCCGAATTTCGCCCGATCTGTTAGCCGGACTTTTGCATCGCTGCAAAATCAGGACTTCCGCGACAACAGCAGAGCGAGGACGGCCGAGATCGCGCCGAAAGCGCATGTGCCGGTCCAGCTCCATGACGCATAGGCAGCGCCGCCGATGCCAGCCCCGACCGCGCCGCCGGCGAGCATGGTCGCCATGAACACGGTGTTGAGCCGGCTGCGGGCGGTCGGATCGAGCGCATAGACGCGCGCCTGGTTGGCAACCTGAGAGGATTGCACCGCAAGGTCCATTATCAGGATGCCGACCACCAGGCCGACGATAGAGTCTTGCCAAAGTCCGAAGATGACGAAGGCGAGCACCACCAGGCCCGCGCCGACCGAGACGACCACGGCCGGCCCGCGCCCATCCGCGAAGCCTCCGGCGATTGGGGCGTGTCTTTCGCAAAATTCCCGAGTTTCGAATCGCATGAATCTGAGACTTTTGCGGCGCCTCAGAAGTCAGGTTATGCGCGACAGAGAACAATTGCAGCCAGACCCTATTCGTCCAGCGCCATAGTCAGTGCCGCGTCGCAATGCACCAAGGTCGTGTCGAATACCGGCACCGACACGTTGCCCTGATTGAGCAGCATTCCGACTTCCGTGCAGCCGAGGATAAGGCAATCCGCGCCGTGATCGACAAGTCGTTGAGCGATGGCAATATAGGCCACCTCGCTCTCCTTGGTGACAAGATCGCGGCAGAGTTCCTGGTAGATAATGCGGTGCGTTTCGGCCCGGTCTTGTGCCTCCGGGATGATCGGCGTGAGGCCGGTCGCCGCCAGCCGCTCGGTATAGAAAGATTGCTCCATGGTGAAAGCGGTCGCCATGAGGCCCGGCGAACGCAATCCGCTCTGCTGAATGCGTTCGGCGGTCGCATCGGCAATGTGCAACAAGGGGACGGAAACGCCCTGCATCATCTGTTCCGCAAGCTTGTGCATCGTATTCGTTGCGAGAATGATGAAATCCGCTCCCCCACGTTCGAGTGCCTTAGCTTGCCGATTCAAGACCTCCCCGGCCTGCTCCCATTTCCCGGCCATCTGCAAGGCTTCGATCTTAGCGAAATCAAGGGACCGAATAAGCAATTCAGGCGAGTGAAGCCCACCTATGCGCTCCCGCGTTCGATTGCAAAGCTCGCGATAGTAAATCTGCGTCGAGGCGGCGGACATGCCGCCAAGGATCCCTATTGTTTTCATATCCAGCTTTCAACGTAACTATTGTCGCGAAAATCCCGGAACCTTCGTCAGGATCTACGGGCGTTTTGGAGCCGCCACCGCGATTTGCTGCAACAGCTTGACGAAATGGCTCGTCCTGATGCCCTTCGTGTTTTGGGCCGGGTCCACGGTTTGCACGACCACCAAGTGTTTTAACGGAACAATGGCAATGGCCTGACCGCCATAGCCAGATGCAAGGGCAGCACCGGGGCCAAATACGTCGGGGTTCAACGTCCACCAGAGATAGCCGTATCCCATGCTGCCGCGATCGGTGGCGGAATAGGCCGTGGTGGATGCCTTCACCCACGACGCCGGAATGACCTGCCGGCCGCTCCAGCGCCCTGCGTCAAGATAGAGCTGACCGAAACGGGCCGCGTCTCTGGCGCTGAGGCGAAACGGATAAGCCGGATGGATGGACAAGTTTTCGAGCGAATAGCTGCCGTCCCGCGCTGAGAAATCCTGCATGCCGATCGGTTGGGCGATCCGCTGGGCAAAGCTCCGGAAAATGTCCTCGCCGGTCTGCTCACGATAAATCGTGCCGAGCGCGTTGAAATCCCAATTGTTGTAGAACCAGAACGTGCCGGGGGCATGGCTCCCCCGCCCCGGCCTGTTTCGCCGCATGTCGCCGGTTTCATAGGCGGCCTGGTGGTATATGCCCGACCGCGCCATGAGCAGATCGCGCAACGTGGCCCGTTTTTCCGCTCCAGTCAGTGCCGGAGGTTTGTCGTCAATGGCGAGATCGGCAAGCGTGCTGCCGAGATCGATGCGGCTTTCGGAAACAGCGATCCCGTATAGAGCGCTGAGCAGACTTTTGCGGACGGAGGCAACATTCACTTTGCGGGACACGTCGCCCCAACTGGCGATCACCTTGCCGTCCTGCACGACCATGACCGCCGTTGGGCTCAGGGTGGCGGCATAGTCCTGCGCCACCTTCAGCTCCTCGACGGACCAGCCGGCTGATGCAGGATCGGCGCGTTGCCAAGGCTGCGCCTGCGCTTCCCCTGGAAGAACCCCCAAGAACAGGGAGAAGATTATAAGCGCAATCAGGTGCATGGAGTGACCTCTCAAAATCAGCAAAAGCCTCCTCCACTATGGCAGAGCCGTCCTCATCTTTTAGATATTATCGCGCGCTGCATGCAACCGGCAGCGCTTCTACCGTAAACTTCCGCGGCTCCAGCAGAACACGAGATCCGCTCATTGCCTTGGAAAGCTCGATATCTGCAATGACGGGCCGACATCATTTGGATGGCGACAACAGTCTATCGCGGAGACGCAGGAAAGTCTGCTCCACCAAGAACCAGAGGACAGCTGCAACGGCGAAGCTAGCAATCAGATAGGCGACAAAGCCGACGCTACCTTGCAGGTTTTCTTCTCCGACGAGCAGGCGCATGAGATGAAATGCGGATTTGTGCGTGAGGTAGAGGCTGTAGGACAGTGTTGCTACGAGTGCCGCCCCCGGCACGGGCCAGCGTTTCAAAACGCCTTCAAGATCGAGCATGGCACAGAACAAAAGTGCGATCCCGATAGAGACCAACGGAAAACCGGCGACGGCGCCGAGCTGGGCCTGAAACACCGGAAAAATGCCCTGCCCTGCGAGTGGCCCCCTGATGACGAAGCAGATCAGCGCCCCGATCACGAAAAACAGCCCGAGAGGCAACGTCACCTTGGGCGACAGATACCGTTTGCAAAGTTCGGGCTTGAAGAAGCGCACAGCCGCAAGCACCACGCCGAAGAGCAAGCCATCGAGACGCGTGTAGGTCGGATAGTAGACATCGCGGAGGTACGTCGCGAATGCGGGGCGGAATTGACCTTCTGCGACAAGGCCCCCCACCTGCACATCCCATATCGAATATCGCAGCGCGATCCCGCCGAGCGTCAGCATTCCCGCAAGGACCAGCACCCATCCCGCGCTGACGCGCTTATAGAGGAGAAGCACTAACAGAGGCAGGACCAGGTAGAACTGCTCCTCGACCGCAAGAGTCCATGCCTGTGAAAAGGCGTTGCCTTCTCTCGGATCGAACCCGAGATTGACGGTGAAGGTCGCAAACTTCCAAATCGGCTGCATGGTGGGCGTATCGCGCACCATGGGCACGAGCGCGTACAATGCCAATACTACAAAGAAGGCCGGGAATATCCGGAAGGCGCGTCGGATATAGAACGACCTGAAATCGACACCGCCAGTCCGAGCCATCTCCTTGAACAGCTGCGTCCCGATTAGATACCCGCTGAGCACGAAAAATATATCGACACCGAGCCAGCCATATTCTCGAATGGCGACCAACGCATCAGGGGTGGCGTTCAGCGGCAGGTGAACGAGCATGACGAGAAGGATGGCCAGCGATCTCAGAATGTCGGGACCGATCATCCTCGACCCCGTCGCCACTATGCTGGCCTGAGAATAGCTGGGAAGCCCCCCTGCGTTTGCGACTGTACTGATGGCGGACATACTCTCGCGCGGCTCCTTGACGTTCGTTCAAGATGATTGCCTCGCAATTTATCGACCTATTTTAACCGTGGAATGTGGCTGCATTGAAAGCTCCAATTAACCTGAATTTTGCGTAAACTCTTAGGGATCGATCTCAGACTGGGGAGCCGTTCGCTGGAGAATTTCTAGCTTTGGATCCTGTCTGTCTCCGCTGCCGCGCTTCATCCTATTGCAGCGAAAGTCTCCGCACTACGCTGCCTGGCCGGCGCGTTCGGTGCGGATAGCCTCAACATCCGAAGCCAAAGCGTTCTCCACCTCGGTCAGTTGCCGGCGCTTGTCGGCGAGTTCCGCCGCGAAACTGAACACGCTGCCCTCGCGCGAGCGATAGGATGCCAACCGCCGCTCAGCATCGACGAGCCGCCGGCGGTAGCGTTCCTGATCCGCATCAAATCCATCGAGCGCATGCTCAAGGCGTGAGATCGCCCCGAGCGGCGTCACGGTCACGGGCAGCTCGATCTCGTGATCTGCGCCCGCACAGAGCAGGACTGTGGCATAACGAAAACCGTCCTCACCAAAGCGCTCTCCGGAATATTCCAGCTCGAACCCGCCAAGGGATGCAATGACTGTATCGCCATCGTGCTGGAGCTGCACCAGGGTTAGGATCTCCTTCATCAACGCGCGACCGGCGGCCTTTCGTTCGGAAAAGGAGGTGCCGGTCACCATCATGGCGAAGGCATCGCCACTGGTCGGAACCAACCGTTTAATGTCCAGACCGATCTCTCCGATGCGTCGGGTGGAATGCTCGACGTCGCGCTCGGCATCGCGGATTTGTCGGCGAATGGCGAACTGGTCGTCCTGATGCGCGACGCGCAGCCGCTCCAATCGGGCAATGTCGGCTTCGAGACCGGCTTTCTGCATCAGCCGCTGGTCTCCTGAGGCAATCGCCTTGGCCATCGCGAACTGGTTGGCCTGCC
>CAYUOL010000371.1:0-6385 GCA_964446345.1 uncultured Iamiaceae bacterium
GTTGCTTTAAGCTGTGCTACAGCGATTAGGGTGGCAGGTCGCGACGGGCCTCGGCCCGTCCCCTCTCCGCGAAGGACGCGATGACCGAGACATCCCCGAGTCGGGCGCCGCGACGGCCCCGAGCCACCGACGAGGAGCGACCGCGGCACCCGACGGGCCAGGCGGTCTGGTTGCTCGTCGGCGTCACGGTCCTGATCGTGGCACTGGCCGTGCTCAGCTCGTACGGACGGATCTGAACGACGCCCGATCGACCGCGCCCACCCGCAGCGAGGGTCTGACCCGGAGCCGATCACGCCACCGGCTCGAGGTGGCACCGCAGCCGACAGTGGGCCCGGCGGGGATCCTTCGGGACCAACTCGTCGACCTCGAGACCGTCGATGCCCTCGGCGATCCCATAGGCCATCCCCAAGTGCAGCTCGCAGACCGTGTCGGGATCGGCCAGAGCGGTGGACTCGAACGGGCAGGTCCGCAGGGTGATGTCGACCGCGGTGTCCCGCTGTCGCACCGTGGGATCGAAGCCGTGGCGCGCCATCTGATCGACGAGGTTCGACACCGGATCATCGATCTCCGTGCCGCCGAGCCGCTGGCGACGACCCGCACGCCGACCCACCTCAACCGGGGTGTCGCCGGTGCGAACCATCTCCGCCAACCACAACGACAGCCGCTCGTAGGGACCCGTCACCCCCCAACGGCTCTCCGTGGCGGGATCGAGCACGTAGACCAGGCGCGGTCGCCCGCGCCCGCCGCTCGCCGCCGTCTCTTCGACCACCAGGCCGGCTTCGACGAGCTTGGCGAGGTGCTGACGGATGGCGTTGTGGTTCAGCCCGAAGTGCGCGGTGAGCTCCGCGACATCTACCGGTGCCGCGGCGTCCGCGACGTAGCGGAACACCTGGTGGCGTGTCGGATCCCCAAGCGCGCGGGCCTGTTGCTGCAGCGTCGTCATGTCGGACCCCCTTGCCCGGTCGGATCTCCATTCTCGCCTGCCCGGGCCCAATGCCGAGCGAAGACGGTTGCCAGGGCACCCACGGTCCGCGCCGACCCGAGCTCATCGAGATCGATCTCGCCGAGGCTGCGTTCGCCGTACTCCTCCGCGACGACGTCGCCCAGATCGAACAGGGCGAGATCGGTGTCGACGCCGAGGTGAGCCAGCAGCGTGTCCGGACCGATATCGACCAGGTCTGTCGAGCTCGCCAAGACGGCGACCAGGAGGTCGATGATCTCGTCGACGGTCAGGTCGTCGCGCTGTTGGTGTGTCTCAGCCGGCATCTTCCATCCTCGAACACCAGGGGTGACAGGTAAGCCACGACATATTATTCTAGCTCTCACTAGAGATTTCAAGGGAGGCGTCATGGGACAACCCGGCCAGGCAGCCACCAGCCCCACCCGCAGCCTGCTCACCATCGACCTCGACTGTCCCTGGTGTCTCAACGCGACCATCGAGGCCCTCCGAGCCGACCCCCACGTGATGCTGGTCGAGGCCCACAGCGCGAAGGGATGCCTCGAGGTCACCCACACCGGGGCGGTCGACGGCGTCCTGCGCACCATCAACGGCATTGGCCACACCATCGAGGTGGCCTCCAACGGCGAGGCCGTGATGGCTCCCGCCACGGTGCATGTCGAGGCCTCCTGCCAGCGTCACAACACACCGGCCATCACCCGCATCACCATCGGACAGCCCGCGCCGTGACGACGACACCGCGTTCCCGCCACCGCCCGCCAACCCGGCGCGGCTCTGACCAGTGACAGCGCTTCGCGACAGCGCGGGCGTCACCCCGACGCGGACACCCGAGCGGGCCAGGGACCAGCAGGCCCGACGGGTCGCGATCGTCCACCACCAGACCCGACCCACCCTGGCCATCGCGGCGGCCTTCACCGCGGCCGCAGGGGTCGCAGTCGTGGCCCCCCACCGCACCGGGCTGTGGTTGCCGCTCCACCTCTTCCTCGTCGGCAGCTTGCTCATGGCCATCTCCGGCGCAACCCAATACCTCGCCGTCACCTGGTCTGCCGCCCCCCCACCCTCGGGCGCGTTGGTCGGGACCCAGCGAGTGCTGCTGGCCGCAGGAGTGCTCGGATTGGGCGTCGGGCGGGAGCTCGACGCGTCACCCGCGTTGCTCGGCGCCGCCGGGCTCGCGGTGATCACCGCACTCGCGCTGCTGGGGGTCTCGTTGCTGCGCATCCGCTCGACCGGCAAGCTCGACCGCTTCCGGCCGGCCATCGACGGCTATCTCATCGCCGTGGTCTTCGGGCTCGTCGGCTCCGCAGCCGGGATCGTGATGGCGTCGGGCATCGCCGCCAGCCGAGCCGACGAGCTGCGAACGGCACACCTCACCGCCAACCTCATCGGCCTCGTCGGCCTGGTCATCGCGGCAACGCTGCCCTACATGGCGGCCACGCAGGTCCGGGCGAAGATGGCCCGTCGGGCCACACCACGCGCCCTGCGATCCGCCACCGGCCTGCTGGCCGCGGCGACCACGCTTGCGTGTGCAGGTGCGCTGGGAGACTGGCCGCCTGTCGCCGCGCTCGGTTTCGGGCTCTACGTCGTCGGCATCGCCGCCGCCGTGTCGCTCTGCCCCCGGATCGGGCTCCGTCAGCTGCGCTGGGCCGGTCCCCGGCTCGGGTTCCTCGCGATGGGCGTGCTCTGGTGGGCGGGGACGACCGCGGCCCTGGCCGTGACCGCGGCGCCGGGTCGACCCCCGTCGACCGCGCTGCTCCTGGCGCTGGTGGTCGGTGGGTACGCGCAGATCCTGGCCGGGTCGCTCGCCTACCTCGCACCGGTGCTGCGCGGCGGGGGGCACCTGCGCCTCACGGCCGGCTTCAGATTGACCCGCTCACCCCTGGCGCTGGTCGCCGCCAACGCCGCCGCGCTGGGTGCGCTCACCGGGTCCGCGGTGGTCACGACCGTCGGCCTCGCGGTCTGGCTCGCCGACACGGCGGTGCGGGCTGGCCTGCTGATCACAGCCTCCGAAGCCGAACCATCCGTTGTCGAACCCGCCGGTGGCACCCATGCGTGAAGCGATGGAAACGGTGCTCGACGCCAGCAGTCGGCTGCGGACTGCGGGCTTCACCACCGATCTATCGGCCGCGCCGCACGGCCGCCTGCGTTGCTCGGCATGTGGGGCGATCGTCGACGCCGCCGGCTCGACCGTGGTCGACATCGTTCGCTACGAAGGCGAGTCCAATCCCGAGGACGAAGCGATACTCATCGCCCTCATCGCTGCGTGTGGCCACCGCGGACTGTTCGGCTGCGCCTACGGGCAGACCATCAGCGCCGAGAACGCCGACGTCCTCCGAGCGCTTCCCGTCCCCCCCATTGCTCACACAGGTCCAAGTCGGTGAACGACATCGATGCCAGCCCGAGTGACGAAGGCGGGGATCCCCCATGCTGGGCCCACCTCTACGACACCGCCGCTCCGGACTCGCTGGTCGATGACGCGGCGTTGGCCCGGTTGGTCCGCGACCTCGCCGACGCCGTGGTCATCTGCGATCCCGACGGTGTCCTCCGCTTCTGGAACACCGCGGCCACCCACCTGTTCGGCTGGACCGCCGACGAGGCGGTGGGCGCGTCGCTCGATCTGATCATCCCCGAACGCCTACGGGACCGGCACTGGGCGGGCTATCGACGAGTCATGGCCACCGGTCACACCGACTACGGCGGGCGGCTCCTCGAGGTCCCCGCGCTGCACCGAGACGGCCACACCATCTCGATCGCGTTCACCGTGTCCTTGCTCAGGCCATCACCGACCGAAGCGATCACCGCCATCGCCGCAGTGATCCGCGATGACAGCGAGCGCTGGCAAGAGCGTCAACGAGACCGCCGCCTCCTCGAGTCAGCGGCAAGCGCCGTCCGATCGCGGCCCCAGCCATGAGCAGCCGGCTCTGGCTCCGCCGCGCCTACGACGCACCGACCCGGAACGACGGCTACCGGGTCCTCGTGGACCGGTTGTGGCCGCGAGGTGTGCGTCGAGCGGACGCGCGGCTCGACGAGTGGTGCCGGGATCTTGCGCCGAGCAACGAGCTGAGGCGCTGGTTCGGCCATGATCCACGCCGCTGGGCCGAGTTCCAGCGGCGCTATCGGGCCGAGCTCACCGAACACCACGACGCCGTTGATCGGCTCGCGGGACGGGCGGACACGCGCCGAGTGACCCTCGTGTACGGCGCCCGCGACCCCGAGCACAACAACGCGGTGGTCCTGCGCGACGTCATCGACGAACACCGCACTCGCGAGGATGACAAGCGGTCACCTCGGACGAACCACGACGCTGGAAGGAAACCATGACCTCGACCGGACCAGACCACCACGGTCCCACCGTCCCATTGAACGGGGCCCCTCGTCCGCTTGCGGTCACCGCCGACGACGGGGACCAGCCGATCCTGACCGCGCCGCGCGGGACGATCGTGCTGGTCGCTGCCTTGATCGTGATCGGCCTCGCCGCGTCGGGCACGGTCGCGGCCGCCAACGGAACCCCGATGTGGGTGTTGGCCCTCGGTGCCGTTGGTGGCGCCGTGGCGGGCATCTGGGGTGGCCAGCAGATCCTGCGCCTCCTCCTCCCGGGGAACGGCGCCTCACTCGGCGACATCGATGATCGACCTGCGACCCGACGACGACCTCACCGACTGACGATCCTGGTCGGCGCGACGTCGGCCGCGATGCGTCGATCGTCAGGGGTGCCGAGCCCAGGCGAGAGCCAGACCGATCGGGATGCTGACGAGCACGATACCCGCGAGCGCCCGATAGATCACCCGGGCCGATCGGCGCACCGATCGCGGTGCCTTGGTCGTCGCGATGAACAGCGCGAGAGCTGGGACGAGTGCGAACCCGGCCACGGTCGTGAGGGTCGGCGTGGCGGCCAGGGTGCCCGTGATCGTGGCAGCCACTCCGATGTTCCAGCACATGACCTCGATCCGAACGGGCCGAACGGCGGGGGGCTGCTCCGCGAGCCAGGCCTGACCGACCCCTAGGGCGATCTGAGCGACGCCACCGACCAGCACCAGGAAGGCGGCGGTCCAGGACCCGAGCACGAACCCGGTCGGTCGTGTCACCGCCGCGACCAGGCCCCCCACGACGGTGCACAGCGAGCCGATGAGCAGGAACGGACGGGCCGCAGGCCAGCGGGCGATCAGCTCGTCAACCGGCACCGCCCGCTGATCATGGTCACCCGACGGCCGGAGACGTGGGTCGATCGCCGTCATGAGCGGACGCTCTGTCCGTCGGCTACCGCGGAAACGGGGCAGCCGATCAGCTGTTGGCTGTGCACCCGGGCGACGTTGTCGGCGAGCGCGGCCGCGCGATCGGCCCGGGGTCCGACCCAGCCGAGCTCCAGCGTCTCGTGGAACAACGACAACCACCGCTCGAAGTGCGCGGCGGTGAAGGGTCGCTGGCTGTGGATGTGCGCGTGGGCCTGGAACGGGTTGCCCACGTACCCCGGGAGCCCGAGCAGGGCGCGACACCAGAAGGCGGTGAGCTTCGGGAGGTGCGCGGACCAGTCGACCTGGGCGACGTCGTTGAACAGCGGTCCCAGCAACTCGTCCTGGGCGACATCCGCGTAGAACCGGCGCACCATCTCGGCGATCTCCTCGGGGCTGTCCAGGTCCCGGTCCGGTTCCGCCCTTCTCGTCTCGCGCATCGACACTCCTCTTCTCGGCGCTATAGTTCTAGCATTCTCTAGATTTAATAGCTACCGGGAGCGATCCAGCATGAGCGACGTCGTCGAGCAGCTCGTCAACCGGGAGTACGCGTTCGGGTTCCACTCCGACATCGACACCGACCTCGCCCCCAAGGGCCTCAACGAGGACGTGGTGCGGCTGATCTCGGCGAAGAAGCACGAGCCGGCGTGGCTCCTCGAGTGGCGGCTCGCCGCGTTCGAGCACTTCCTCACCCTCGAAGAACCGGACTGGCAGAACGTGACGCACCCGCCGATCGACTACCAGGACATGCACTACTGGGCCGCCCCCAAGCCCAAGGGCCCAGCGCTGAAGAGCCTCGACGAGGTCGACCCGGAGATCCGGGCGACGTTCGACAAGATCGGCATCTCCATCGCCGAGCAGGAGCGGCTCTCCGGCGTGGCGGTCGACGCGATCATCGACTCGGTGTCGGTGGCGACCACGTTCAAGGCGGCACTGGCCAAGGCCGGGGTGATCTTCTGCTCGTTCTCCGACGCGGTGGCGGAGCACCCGGACCTCGTTCGCGCCTACCTCGGTTCGGTGGTGCCCTACCGCGACAACTTCTTCGCGGCGCTCAACTCGGCGGTGTTCTCCGATGGTTCGTTCGCCTTCGTGCCTGCCGGGGTGCGCTGCCCGATGGAGCTGTCGACGTACTTCCGGATCAACGCCGCCCAGACCGGGCAGTTCGAACGGACCTTGATCGTGGCCGAGAAAGGTGCCTCCG
>CAYUOL010000372.1:0-6376 GCA_964446345.1 uncultured Iamiaceae bacterium
AGAAGCCGGCGTACTGGCGGATCGTCCAGGGGCGGTTCGCGTACATCGAGCCGCGGACGCCGCGCACGAACGGCGGGAAGCCCGGGAGCGCCTCGGCGGGGGAGAGCCCGTCGTAGTCGATCCCGTCGACGTCGGCACCGGTGTAGAGCGCCTTGATGTCGATGCCCTCGGGGCTCGCCCACGTCAACGAGTCGGCGTCGGCCCCCTTCAGCTCCTTCGAGACGAGCGCCTTCCACTCGTCGACCGACTTCGCGCTTGTCTTGGACTTCCCCGGTTCGTCGCTCACACCGCCAGCGTACGGCGAGGCGCTCGCCGGACAGAAATGCCGATCGTGTCGTCGGCGCCGCGCACCCGAAGCACGTCGGGGTTGTGGGGGGTGGCGGGTGGCGGTGGGAGGATGGGGCATGTCCGTGTCCGCCGGCTTCTGCTTCGAGGACGTGTCGGTGGTCGTCGCGACCGCGTCGGGGGAGGCGACCGCCATCCTCGACCACGTCGATCTCGTGCTGCCCGGGCGCGGCCTGACCGTGATCGCCGGACCGTCGGGGTCGGGCAAGTCCACGCTGCTCCGCCTGTGCAACCGGCTCGAGGTGCCGACCGGGGGCCGGATCCTCCTCGAGGGCATGCCCATCGCGGAGATGGACCCGCTGGTGCTGCGTCGGCGCGCCGGGATGGTGTTCCAGCGTCCGGTGGTCTTCGCCGGCACCGTGCGCGACAACCTGCGCGTGGCGCGCGCGGACCTGCCCGACCGCGACGCCGAGGACGCGCTCGCTCGGGTGGGGCTCGGCGCGGCGTTCCTGGACCGCCAGGCCGACGACCTCTCCGGTGGTGAGGCGCAGCGCATGTGCATCGCGCGGACGTTGCTGACCGATCCCGAGATCCTGCTGCTCGACGAGGCGACCTCGGCGCTCGACGTCGACGCCCGCCTCGTCATCGAGCAGCTCATCACGCGCCTGGTCGCGGAGGGGCTCACGGTCGTGTGGGTGACGCACGACCTCGAGCAGGCGGAGCGCCTGGCGGACCGGACGGTCGTCGTGCTGGCCGGCCGGATCGTGCCCGACCGGGAGGCGGCGCGCCTGCTCGCCGCGCGCTCGTTCGCGGCGGCGCTGGTCGAGGAAGACGCGCTCGTCGAGGACGACGTGCACGCTGAGGACGCGGCGCTCGTCGAGGAGGACGCAGTGGTCCGCGGCGACCGCGACGGCGGGGACGGGCGGGACGGCCGGGGGATCGCGTCGTGAGCGCCAGCGACATCGGGTGGAGCGGGCTGGCGGCGTCGCTGCTGCTCGTGGTCATCGCGGTCGGGCTGTCGTACTGGCAGGGGCTGCGCCTGGAGCGCCCGTTGCTGTGGGCCTCGGCGCGCGCGTCGGTGCAGCTGCTGCTCGTCGGCTCGGCCCTCGCCATCGTGTTCCAGCAGGCGGTGTGGTTGGCCTGGCTCTGGGTCGCCGCGATGGTCGTCGTCGCCGCGGTGACCGTGCGCCACCGCGCGCCCGAGGTGCCGTCGGCGTTCTGGCTCGCCCTGCTCGCCAACGGCACGGTCGCAGTCGTGACGCTCGGGATCATCTTCGGGCTCGGCATCTTCCCGGCCACAGCCCAGGCCATCATCCCGATCGCCGGCATGCAGATCGGCAACGCCATGGCGGCGAGCATCGTCGTGGCGCGGCGCATCGTGGCCGAGATGCGCGACAACCGCGACGAGATCGAGGCCCGGCTCGCGCTCGGCCATCCCTGGAACGACGCGTCGAAGCCCTACGTGCGCGACGCGATGCGCACGGCTCTGCTGCCCCAGATCGAGTCGACCAAGGTGGTCGGGCTCATCGCGCTGCCGGGCGCGATGACCGGTCTCATCCTCGCCGGCGTGTCACCCGCCAACGCGGTGAAGGTGCAGCTGGCGGTGATGTTCCTGCTGCTGGGTTCGATGGCGACGAGCGTGACGGTGATCGGCCTCGGCCTGACGCGACGCCTGTTCACCCCCGACCACCGCCTCGTCCGCCTGGAGCGCGTGGCCAGCTGACGGCGGGCTCACAGACCAGCTACGGGCGGGGCGGTCCGACGGTCGGGCGGGCGGCCGATGGGGGCCGGTCAGCAGCCTGATCCGGGCGCCGCGCACTTGCCGGCGAGGACGATGCGTGCCGTGCTGATGACGAGGTCGAAGTCCATCGCCGCGGGCACAGGGTGCACGCTGGTCGACGCGGAGCCGGGGATCGTGTACGTCTGCGCCAGTCCCGACTTCGACTCCCGGATGTGCCAGCTCGTCGGCGCGTGGTTGACCTGCGAAGCGAACTGCGCATAGGCCAGATCGGCCTTGCCGTCGCCGTCGTAGTCGGCCACGGCGGGCCACCACGAGGTGGTCCCGTCGCCCCCGATCGGCAGCGACGGCCCGAACACGGTTGTGTTCGGCTGGCCCTCGATCACCCAGTTGCCGCCGGCGCCCACGACGGCCCGGTCGGCTTTGCCGTTGCCGTCGTAGTCGGCCGGTACGGGGAGCGCGCCGGGCGGGCCCACCACGGCGCTCGTCTCGAGGCCGGTCTTGCTGGAACGGATCCGCCACGCGGCCGTCGCCGGGTTGTACGTGGAGAGATCGGCTTTGCCGTCGCCGTCGTAGTCGGCGGGCACGGGGTAGTCCTGGTCGTACACGTTCGCGTAGGTGCCCGAGGCCGTGGTGCCGAAGACGACCGGGGCCTGCCCTTCGATGAACCACGTCGCTGTGGACTCCTGGTAGAACGCGGGGTCGGTCGTGCCGTCGCCGTCGTAGTCGGCGGGGACCATGTCGACGTACGCCTGGTGCGCGCGGTCTTCGGGTGGGCGCGTCAAGGTCTGCGTGCCTGCGGTCTGCGACCACCACGTGCTGCCTGCGGCCGCCCCGGGCTCCCAGATGCCGTCACCGTCGTAGTCGCCGGCGGCCCACGGGCCGTGACCGTCCGCGAGGAGCGTCGGCGCCTGGGGCGACGGGTTCAGTCGATACCAGGCGCCGTTCTCGGTGTCGACGTAGATCAGGTCGGCCTTGCCGTCGGCATCGAAGTCGAAGTCCTTGCGGCAGCCGACGGCGACCACCACCAGCAGGGCGACCATGCCCACGGCCAGACCCTTGCGCATCACGTACCTCCCGCTAGAACGAGGTCCATCCTCGCACAGGAGCCGTCGCTGGGACCACCGCCTCGGTGATCCGCGGCGTCAGCGAAAGGTCTTCTGACCGGCCGCCAGGCGCTCGATCGCCTGCGCCGCGCGGCGCTCGCGGGTCTCGGGCTTCTTCGCTTCGGTGATCCACTGCGCGTACTCGCGCTGATGCGAGTAGCTGAGGGCGTCCCACATGGCCTTCGCGGTGGCATCCGCCGCGAACGTCGCGGCGAGCTCCGGCGGCGCCTCGATCACCCGCGGGGTGGTGTCACGCTCGACCAAGACGGTGATGGTCTGGCCGTCCTCGATGCCCGCGCCCGTGCGGTTGGCCTTGTTGAAGCCGATGAACCGGCGCCCGCCCATCACTGCGGTCGTGGTTGTGAACGTGAACCGGTTGACGGTGACGCGCACCGGCACGCGCTGGCCGCCCAGGGCCTCCACGACGCGGTCGGGGATCTCGACCGCCCCGTCGATCACCTCGGCGGTGAACCGTCGCTTCGCCATGGGGTGGCACCGTATCGGCGCGGACCCTGGGCCGTCACGGGGCCGGGGGCCGAGGCTCGTGGCGCCGCCCGGTAGCCTGGCGCCAATGGCGAAGCGCTTCGTGATCATCGGAGGAGGGCCGGGCGGCAACCAGGCCGCCACCCACGCGGCGCGCTTCGGGGCCGAGGTCACCCTCATCGAGAAGGACATCGTCGGCGGTGCCGCGCACCTGCTCGACTGCATCCCGAGCAAGGCGATGATCGCCACGGGCGGGGCGCTCTCGATGATCAACGAGGCCACCGGCATGGGGCTGACGCACGTGTCGGCCACGCTCGACTTCGATGCCTTGCGCGACCGCATCACCTCGATCGAGGACCGGCTGCAGGGCTCGGTGACGAAGCTGCTCGAGAGCCAGGGCGTGCGCCTGCTGCAGGGCACCGGGAGGCTCACGGGCGCGCACGAGGTCGTGGTCGAGGACGCCGGGGGTGGCATCACCGAGGTCGAGGCCGACGTGATCGTGCTCGCCACGGGCAGCCGGCCCCGCATCCCGGCGTGGGCCACGGTCGACGGCGAACGGGTGCTGACCACGCGCCACGCGTACCCGCCGCCCGAGCTGCCGAGCCACCTGATCGTGGTGGGGGCGGGCGTCACCGGTGTCGAGTTCGTCCACATGTTCTCGGCCTTCGGCTGCGCCGTCACGTTCATCGTGAGTCGCCAGCAGGTGCTCCCGCAGAAGGACCCCGAGGTCGCCGCGGCGCTGGAGGAGGACTTCCTCGGGCGCGGCGTCCGCCTCTTCAAGGGGGCCCGGGCGGAAGGCGTCGAGCTGCACGACGATGGCGTGACGTTGCTGTGCGACGACGGGCGCAAGGCGACGGGTTCGCACGTCCTGCTCGCCATCGGGTCCGTGCCGAACTCCGAAGGGCTCGGGCTCGAGAGCGCCGGGGTCGAGACCGACGGCGGGTACGTCGTGGTGAACCACAACTGCCAGTCCTCGGTGAAGCACATCTACGCCGCCGGCGACCTGTCGGGCAAGCTGCCCCTCTCGTCGGTCGCCGCCGTGCAGGGCCGCAAGATCGCCGAGCACGCCATGGGGCTGCACGTCGGGCCGCACCGCCATCTCGACTACGAGAAGGCCGCCTCGGCGATCTTCACCGTGCCCGAGATCGCCGACGTCGGCCTCGCCGAGGCCGACGCCTTCGCCGAGGGCCGCAAGATCAGGGTGACCAAGGTGCCGTTCTCGGCGAACGCCAAGGCGCTGATCGAGAACGACCCGCGGGGGTTCGTGAAGATCATCTCCGACCCCGCCACCGGCGTCGTGCTCGGCGGCTCGATCGTGGGCCGCCACGCCGCCGAGCTCATCTCCGTGATCGCCCTCGCGGTCACCGCGGGTCTGCGCGTCACCGACATCGTCGAGTCCCTCCTCGTCCACCCGGCCCTGGCGGAAGCGCTGGCCGACGCTGCGGAATGAGCGACTTCCCGACCCCGCCGACCGGCCCGCAGCCGCCTGCGACCGGTTCGTCGCGCCCCGAGAGCTCCGGCGGGCAGGAGAACGGCGACAGCCGGACGGCGAGCGCCACCCCGGTCCGCGTCCCGACCGTCGAGGACTTCCCCGAGTCCGGCGTCAACGCACTCGCGATGTTCAGCCAGCGCGCCTGGGCACGGGTGATCGACGAGGTGCTCGTCACCATCCCGTTCTACTTCGCGCTGCTCGTGCTGGCCGCGTTGACGCTGGACCCCGACGGCCAGCCGACGCAGGCCACGGAGGAGGTGCGGCAGCACCTGCCGCTCTGGCTCATCGTCGGCTCGTTCGCCATCAGCATCGCCTACGAGACGATCGCGATCGGTTGGCGCGGCCAGACCATCGGCAAGTGGGCGCTCGGCATCCGCGTGGCGCGGTTCGCCGACGGCCGGCGTCCCGGCTGGGACCAGTCGCTGCTGCGGTGCCTGTTGCCGACGTGCGCTGCCGTCGTCGCGTTCTGGGTGCTCGGCTTCTCGGCGTTCGGCGCGTTCGCCGTGCTCGCCAGCGCCTACTTCAACACGATGCGCCGTGGCTGGCACGACGAGGCCGGTGGCACGGTGGTGGTCCGCACCCGCTGACCCCGCGGGCGGGCGATCGGCGCGCGATCCCCGTGTGGAGTAGGCCCCGGAACCCCGGGGGATCAGGTGCCGAAGCAGGGCGTGACCACCCAGACCCGCACGCCGGGGTCGGCGCGGTTGGCGACGACCTCGGCCTGGAAGCCGTCGTGGGTGCCGCTGATCGTCCACGACGGCGACCCTGCGCTCGGAGCCACGGGGTCGGTGCCGCTCGCCGGCGCGCTGCTCGCGTTCAACGTGAACCCGACGCCCGCCAGCGCGCGCCATGCCGCGAGCGCCGCCGCGTCGACGTCGCCCTTCGGGACCTTCACGGTCACCTCGGCGCGCGCGGCTTCGCGGCCCGACGCCGAGTCGCACCGCTCGCGGGGGAGCGACGTCACCGACCGGGCGAACCGGAGGGGTCGGCGGTGGCCACGGCGGCGTCGACCCAGGCCTGGGCCTGCGTCGCGGCGCGGTCCAACGAGGTGAAGGACGTGTTCTTCGTGGCGTTGCTCGGCGCGCAGCCTGCCAACGCCGAGGAGAGCACCAGGCCGGCGAGCACGACGGCGGTCGTGGCCGCCGTCCGCGATCGCCGCCGGGTCATCGCGCTACTCGATCACCACGACGACGTCGCCGCTGCCGACGCTGTCGCCGTTCGCGACCTTCACCTCTTTGACGGTGCCCGCCTTCTCGGCGGCGATGTTGTTCT
>CAYUOL010000373.1:0-6368 GCA_964446345.1 uncultured Iamiaceae bacterium
GACCGCCTTGAAGCGATCGAGGTCGAGGAAGCACACCGCCAGCCCCAGGCCGTCGCGGCGCTCGCGCGCCAGCGCCGCTTCGAGCCGGTCGCTGAACGCGCCACGGTTGACGAGGTCGGTGAGGGCGTCGTGGCCGGCGGCGTGCGCGAGCTGGTCGGTGAGCTCGACGCGCTCGGTCACGTCACGCGAGACGATCATGACGCCGTCGATCAAGGGCTCCCCGATCAGGTTCACCCCAGTCGACTCGAAGTGGCGCACCTTGCCGTCGACCGTGAGCACGCGGAAGGTCACGGGCTCCTGCGGACCGCGCACGCCCCGGTGCACCTCCTCGAGGGCCTGGAGGGCGACGCCGACGTCGTCGGGGTGCACGAGCTCGAAGATGCCTCCGGCCGGACGCTCATCCGGCGGGTACCCGAGCAGGCGCGTGCCGGCGGGGCTCGAGTACTTCCAGCTGTGGTCGGCGCCCATCACCGTGATGACGTCGGACGAGTGCTCGAACAGCAGCTCGTAGCGCCGCTCGGACACCGCCGCCTTGGCCTCGAGGGCGATCTCGTGCGTGCGGTCCCGGAACATCGCGGTGGTGCCCTGGAGCTGCCCGTTCGGCGTGAACAGCCCGGCGGCGGTGACCTCGAGCATCACCTCGTGCCCGTCGCGGTGCAGGTAGGGCATCTCGCGCGTGTGGAAGAGCCGACCGGGCGCGGCGCGACCCCACCGCTCGCGGAAGGCCGCGCGCTGCTCGGGCGCGTAGAAGCGCTCGGCGGGTCGGCCGACCATGTCCGCCGGCTCGTATCCGAGCAGGGCAGCCAGCCGGTCGTTCACGTACGCGACGGTGGCCTCGGCGTCGAGGGTCCAGATGCCCAGCGGCGAGTGCTCGACGATCAGCTCGTGCTGCTGGGCGCGGGTCACGCGCTCGGTGACGTCGCGCGTCGAGACGAGCACGGCGCGGACGTCCGGGTTCGACTGCAGGTCGTTGGCGGTGCTCTCGAACCAGTGCCAGGAGCCGTCCGCCGCCTTGACGCGCACGAGCCACGGATCGTCACCACGGCGCGTGCCCGCCACCACGTCACGGAAGGCCTGCGAAGCTGCGTCGATGTCGTCGGGGTGCACGAACGTCTGGCGGTTGTCGAGGCGCGTCGTGCCCGGCGGGTAGCCGAGCATCCGGTCGGAGGCGTCGTTGCCGAGGATCCACCCCTCGCCGGGTCGGATGAGGCTGACCGACTCGTGCAGGTTCTCGAAGATCGCCTGGTACCGGGCGTGCGTCGCCCGGGACGCCTCCCACGCGTCCGCCAGCGTGCGCTGGTTGAGCTCGCGCTCGACCAGCGCGGCGAGGTCGTCGAGCGTCTGGCGATCCTCCGCGCTCAGCTCGCGCGGTTGCCGGTCGATCACGCACAACGTGCCCACGCGCTCGCCGAACGCCGCGTGCAGCGGGCGCCCGGCGTAGAACCGGATCGAAGGATCGTCGAGCACGTAGGGGTTGTCGTGGAAGCGCGGGTCCTGCGTGGCATCGGGGACCACGAACAGGTCGTCGTGCAACACGGCGTGGCCGCAGAACGACAGATCCCGCGGCGTCTCCCGCTTGTCGAGACCCACCCGGGACTTGAACCACTGCCGGTCGGAGTCGATCAAGCTCACCAGGGCGATCGGCACCTCGAGGATCCGGGCCGCGAGCCGCGTGAGGCGGTCGAAGCGCTCCTCCGCATCGGTGTCGAGCACCGCCAGGTCGAGCAGCGCCGCCAGCCGACGCGACTCGTCGACCGGCATCTCCGGCGCGATCACGTCGACCTCGCGAGAGGGACCGCAACCTCCCCGGTCATCGAGATCGCGCCCGGGGTGCCGAGCGCACAGGGACAACCTTGGAACATCTCCGAACCTCCACGAACCGGCAGCCGCCGCGCCAGTGCGCGCAGTGTAGGGGCTGCGATGCCGGTGGTCCGGTCCGGCGGGCGTCTCGTCGCGACGCGGCGCGGTCGCCACCTCCGGTTCGTCGGTGGGGATCAGGCGGACGCGAGCGCGTGGGGCGCACGCGCGGCGACATCGATCACGACGGCGGACGCGTTGTCCTGCCCGCCGTTCGCCACCGCCCGCTGCACGACGTCGCGGGCGACCCCGCCCGGCCCGCCCACCCCGTCATCGCCGCCGAGCACCGCGCTGATCGCGTCGTCGTCGAGCTCGGCCACGACGCCGTCGGTGCACAGCAGCAGCCGGTCACCGTCGCGCACCGTCAGGTGGAAGAGGTCGGGCTCGATCTCCGGGCCCATGCCCAGCACGCGCGTGAGGATCGGGCGTTGCGGGTGCACGCGGGCCTCGGCGTCGGTCAGCTCGCCGGCATCGACGAGGTCCTGCACCATGCTGTGGTCGCGGGTCACGCGCCGCAGGGCGCCGTCGCGCGAGAGGTACAGCCGCGAGTCGCCGATGGTGACGACGGCGACGCCGGAGCCGTCGGGCAGCACGGCCGCGGCCGTGAGCGTCGTCCCCATCGTGGCCAGCTCGGCCTCGTCCTGGGCCAGCGCCCACACGACGCGGTTGGCCTCGTGGCAGGCGTCGCGCAACCCGTCGGCCGTCGGGTTCGCGGCGAACGCTGCGCGCACGGTCTCGAGGGCGAGGGCGCTGGCGAGCTCGCCGCCGCCTCCGAGGCCGTCGGCGACGGCGAACACCGATCCGTCGACGAGGACGCCGTCCTGGTTCTGGGTGCGGACGCGTCCGATGTCGGTCGCGGATCCTGCGGTCATGGTCGTCATCAGCGGTGCTCCTGTGGTCGGGTGCGGCGCGGCCGGGGTGGCCGGGCGGGGGTGGACGAGCGGCAGCAGCGCTCGGGCTTCGGCCAGCGCGGCACGCCGCACGCGCAGCTCGACCTCGCGGTCGCGCTCCCACTGGTCGAGCCGGGTGGCGTCGGGCTCGCGCAGGAAGCTGGCGATCTCCGCCACGGGCACCTGCGCGCGCCGCAGCGCCGCGATCACCTTGGCGACGTGCAGCTGCCCGGGCGCGTAGTAGCGGTAACCCGTTTCGGGGTCCACCGCGGCGGGCACCAGCACGCCCGCCGTCGCGTACGTGCGCAACATCTTCGGCGACAGGCCGCAGCGCTGCGAGAACGCCCCGATCGAGAGAAGCTCATCCACGCCGACGAGCATGGACCCTGACCAGCGGGCAAGGTCAACCCCTCGTCGAGCGGGAGAGTCGAGCGGGAGAGCCGAGCCGGAGAGTCGAGCGGGAGATCCGACGACGCCCGCGCCAACCTCAGGTCGAGCCGACCGCGGACGATGCGGCGCACGGGGCGACGCCCCGTAGGTCAGGTGCGGTTCGGGTGCGGCTCAGGTGCGGTTCGGGCGGGTCACGCGCGGGTGACGTCGGTGATGCCGGCGTCGCGCAGCCGCTCGACCAGCAGATCGACCCGCGCCCGCGGCACCTCGATGGTGACCAGCTCACCGTCGGCCCCGCCGAGGGTGAGGCCCGTCGCCGGGGTCTTGCGCGTCCAGAACGCCGGGACCTCCTCGATGTGCGCCGCCCGCACGTCGCGCGCCGGCACCTCCGCGAGCACGGCGGGCGACGCCCCCCGGACGCTGCGGGCCACGACGACGCGCTCGTTGGTCAGGAGCACACCGACCTTCGCGTCGGGTGGCAGCCCGGCGCGGCGGCGCACCCCCCACCAGACGAGGCCGGTTGCCGCCGCCGCGAGCGCGCCGACGGCAACCGCCCGGGCCAGCGAGAGCTGCAGCAGCGCCAGGCAGAAGGGCACGGTGAGCCCGAACGCCAGCGCCACCGACACCGACTTGCGCGAGAACCGCTCCATGCGCCCCTCGGGGTAGCCGACCATGACCATGCGGGTCTTCTCGCCGGCGATCGGGTGGTCGTTGGGGTAGTCCCCGAAGAAGTCCCACAACGTCACGGCGACGGGGCGTTCGGCGGCGCTCACCCCGCAACCCTGGTTGACCCTCCCCGTCCCTCGCAAGCGGGCCGGCCCCTGACCTCGCCCCCTCACGCGCTCGACACCGCCGTCGCCCGGCCGGAGGTCACGGCAAGAACCCGCACCAGGGTGGGTACGTACGGAACACCGTCCGACGACGAAAGTGAGCCCGCCATGGCCGAGACCCCCGATCGCTCGTCTGATCTCCGTGTCGAGCCCGAGGAGCTGGTGCACCGCTTCGCGTTCGCCGACGACGGCCGGGTGTCGCCGTTCGCACGCATCTTCGGGGTGGCCCCCGGCAACAGCGCCGTCGAGATCGACGGATCGACGCTGCGCGCCACGTTCGGGCCGTGGCGCGTGTCGACGCCGTTGGCGAACGTCGACGACGTGGAGGTGCAGGGGCCGTACCACTGGCTGAAGGTCGCCGGGCCCGCGCGCTACTCGATGAAGGACCACAGCCTCACGTTCGCCACCACGGTGCGTCGTGGCGTCGCCATCTCGTTCGAGGAACCGATCCGCGGGCTCGACCCATTGGGGGTGTACCGCCATCCGAGCCTCACCGTCACCGTCGAGGACCCGGAGACGTTCGTGGCCACGCTGACGTCGGCGATCGAGCACCTCGACCGGATCGAGCAGGGCGAGCACGACCACCTCGAGGCCATGACGGCGAAGGAGCTGCGCGAGCTCGGTCGTCAGCACGGGATCGAGGGCGTGGCCCGCCTCAAGAAGGAAGAGCTCGTCGCGGCGCTCGGCGCGCTCGACGACTGACGATCAGCCGCCCGCCTCGCCGCGCTCGCGCGCCGCGATGCGCTCGACGCCGAGCACGACGAGGTCGAGGCCCTGGCGGAAGAAGCGGTTCGCGTCGTGCGTCTTGCCCGCCGCGTGCGCCGCCACCACGTGGGGGAAGGCCGCCGCTTCGGGGGAGCCGCCCACCGTGTCGCCGCTGGCCATCGCGAAGAAGCCGTTGATCTCGAGCTGGATCAGCCCGAGCACGACGCCGATCACGAGCTCGCACGCCTCGTTCACCGCGGCACCCTCGAGGCCAGCGCGCGCCACCTCGCCGTAGAGGCGATCCAGGAGGGGAAGGGCGTCGGGCGAGCGGATCGGCCGTGAGCCCGCCAGCCGGAAGGCATGGGGGTGGGCCCGCGCGACCTTGCGCGCGCTCGTGGCCATGCTGCGGATCTGATCCGGCCACGGCGCCGAGCGCTTCGGCAGCGGCACGCTGGCCAGCAGCCGCCCGAGCACCGCATCGACGAGCGCGTCCTTGTTGGGCACGTGGTTGTAGAGCGACATCGCCTCGACGTCGAGCGCCAGCGCCACGCGCCGCATGGAGAGCGCGTCGAGGCCGTCGGCGTCGATGATCTCGAGCGCGGCGTCGACGATGCGGGCGCGATCGATGCGACGGGGTGCGGGCATGGGTGGTCACCTCACCGGTGGGACGATCTGCCCCTTGCGGGCCGACGGCGGATGTGATTACTTACGAGCGAAGTCTTGATGCCTTACACAATAAGCCATGAGCGCCGGGACGACCAGCGCCGCAGAGGAGCTCCCATGACCACCACCGCAGACCTCTCCGGCCGCACGGCCGTCGTCACCGGCGCATCGAGCGGGATCGGTCGGGCGATCGCCGAGCACCTCGGCGCGGCGGGAGCCCACGTGTTCCTCTCGGGCCGCACCGAAGCCGCGATGAAGGAGAGCGTCGACAAGATCACCGCGGCCGGCGGCCAGGCCGAGCTGCGCGTCGGTGACTTGCGCGAGCCCGGCGAGATCCGCGGCCTGATCGACGCCGCCGTCGCCCGCACCGGGCGCCTCGACATCATGGTGAACAACGCCGGGCTCTCGCACCCCGAGGCGATCATGGACGGCACGCCCGAGCAGTGGAAGGCGATGTTCGACACCAACGTGATCGCCCTGCTCGAGGGGTGCCAGGCATCGGTGCAAGCGATGCGGGCGTGCGGCGCCACCGGGCACGTCGTGAACATCTCGTCGATCGCGGCGCAGCGTCCCGACTCCGGCGTGTACGGATCGACCAAGCACGCGGTCAACGCCATCTCGAACACGTTGCGCAAGGAGCTCGTCGACGACCCGATCCAGGTGGTGACGATCATGCCCGGAGCGATCGCCACGAACTTCGCCCGCAACTTCGACACCGAGGTGCTGCGCGGGCTCGTCGGCATGAGCGGCTTCGAGGACATCCAGGTCGGTGACGGCGAGCGCATCCCCGACGAGGTGCTCGACGCGGCGCAGCGCGCCCTCAGCGAGATCCTCGCGACTCCCGACGACGTCGCCGACGCCGTGCTCTACGCCGTGAGCCAGCCGGCGCGCGTGCACATCGCGGAGATCGTCGTGCGCCCGAACAAGGACCTCAACCTCTGAGGCGGACCGCTGACGCGGACCACCAGACGGGTCTGCTCAGGCGCTGGCGACGGGGTGGGCGTCGCACCCGCACGCCGGGTCGCAGAAGGTG
>CAYUOL010000374.1:0-6317 GCA_964446345.1 uncultured Iamiaceae bacterium
TCGGCCTCAAGGATCTCGATCAGCTAAAGGAGTTGCTCAAGGGGCAGGTCGAGCAGGAGCTGAACGGCCTCACGCGCACGCACATGAAGCGCAAGCTGCTCGATCAACTCGCTGCTGGCCATGACTTCCCGGTCCCGCCGTCGATGGTCCCGCCACCCGCGCCCCCGGTGCCTCCCCCGGGGCCCGCGCCGCAGGCGCCGCCACCGCAGATGCCAGCACCCGCGCCGGCCCCGCCACCGGTGCCGCCGCCGGCGCCCCCGGGCCAGCCCGCGCCGCCACCGCAGATGCCGCCGGGGCCCGCACCGCAGGTCGCGCCGCCGATGGCCGGGGCGAACGCTGCGCCGGGCGGCACCCCGTCGATGACGCCGCCGCCGATCCCCGGTCAGCCCGTGGGCGCGCCCGAGCCGAAGGCCAAGAGCAACAGCAAGCTCGCGCTCATCGTCGTCGCCATCCTGGTCGTGATCGCGATCGCGGTCGTCGTGGCGCTGCTCGTGCTGCGCAAGTGAGGGGACGGAGCGCTCAGCCGATCGGGTTCCAGCTGCCCGACTGCTTGTCGAACGCCAGCCACTGGTTCTGCTTCTTGTTCCACACCACGTAGGTGTCGAGGTTCTTGTCGAGGATCGGCTCGCCGCTCTTCGCGTTGACGCCGAGCGGGGGCACGAAGCCGGGCGGGAGCCCCTTCTTCTCCGCCTCCGCCCGCAAGTAGGCCTCGGCCTCCTCGCGCTTGACCGAGGGCGGGCCGACGGAGAGGCCGTCCATGGTCTCGATGATGAGCCGCCCGGAGTAGATGCTGTCGATCACGTAGGTGCCCGCCACCATGTCGTTGAGCGACTTGTGGCCCTTCGACGTGCTCATGACGAAGTAGCAGACCACGAGGAACAGCGTCGTGATGTACGAGCCGATGCCCATCACGACCGTGCGCACGAGCGCCCGCCAGATGCCACACGGCCGGCCGTCCCAGCGCACGCAGCGCACGCTCGTGATGAACATCCCCGGCGTCGCGCCGAACATGCCGAGCATCGCCACGCGCGTGAGCACGTAGTAGGCGAAGAACAGCAGCATGGCGAGCGCGAGGCCCGACACGTCTTGGCCGTCGTTCGGGCGCAGCGTGCCCACCGGCGTGGGCGACGCCTTGACCGAGAGCAGCGCGAGCAACGTCGCGAGCACGAGGAAGTCGATCACGCTGTCGAAGATGTACCCGACGACCCGACGGCCGGTGACCCTCGTCGGGTCACCACCGCCGCTCATGCTCATGCCCATGCGCCGCCCCTCCTGGCCCGGTTCGTGACCGGTGAGGATACCGCGCCCCTCAGCGCCGCTGGTGGCCTTGCGCGCGGCGCGGTGGCGCGCGGCGATCAGGCCCGTGGGATCACGAAGGCGATCGAGGAGTTGGCGGCGCCGAGGACCGAGATGGTGCCGGTGATCTCGCCGAGCGGCAGCTCGCCGGCGGGCGGCCCGATGACGACCGCGGCCGACTGACCGGGCTGCAACGTGCCTTGCGACGCGCTGCGCAGGCTGAAGCCGCTCCCCGTCACGAGCCACTGCGACGCCGACCCGCCGGTGTTGCGGATCGTGAGGGTTGCGGCTCCCCCGCGCGGGATGACGAAGCGGTTGGCTCCGTCGGCGCCGTAGGTGACCACGACGCGCGGCGGGCCCATGGTGCTCGGCGGGCGGGGCGCCGTCGACGGAGCCGTGGGCGGGGGCGCCGCGGTGGTCGGTGGGATCGTCGCCGCGGTCGTCGGCGCCGTGGTCGTTGCGGTCGTCGGCGGGGCGGTCGGAGGCGTCGTGGTCGCGGGTGGGGCCGTGGTCGTGAGCGCCGCGGTGGTCGGGGGCGCGGTCGTCGTCGACGGCGTGGAGGCCGGCGCGCTGGTCCCTGGTGCGCTCGTCGCCGGCGTGGGCGCACTCGCGGTCGGCGCCGGGCTGCGCGTCGACCGCGCGAGGCCGAAGCCGAGGGCGAAGCCGAGCACCACCGTCACCAGCGCCGCCGCGACGAGCAGGCGCCGCCCGGAAGGGCGATCCGTCACCACTCCCTCGGGGTCAGGGCTTCGCCGTCGTGGTGGTGGTGGTCGACGTGGGCGCGGTCGTCGGCGTCGTCGGCGGCGCGGTGGTCGGCGGGGCGGTCGTCGGCGGGGTCGTGGTCGGCGACTGCGGGCAGCCCGGCAGGCCGTAGGTCTGGCGCCCGGCGAGGTGGATCGGGATCCAGCCCTGCGACGCCGGACCGACGATGTAGATCCACTGGTCGGAGGTGAAGCCCTGGTCGTCGTGGGCCTTGTCGCCCGTGGTCCAGCACTGGCCCCACAGCACCGTCTTGTCGGGGAACTGCGCGGTCAGCTGCGAGAGCAGCTGCGGCTGGGTGCGCAGGCTCGCGAGGCAGCCCGGGCAGTTCGTCATGTGGCTCATGTCGACCGTGACGGCCTGCGTGCCCGCCGGCGGCTGGGTCACCGGGGGCGCGGTCGGCGGGGGCGCGATCGGCGCCGCGGTGGTCGTGGTGACCTTCTTCGTCGTCGTCGTGGTGGTCGACGACGTGGTCGTGGTGAGCTCGGTGCCGACCATGGGCACGATCAAGGGCCCGATGGTCGTGGGGGGCAACGTCGTGATGCTGGTCGACGGGCCCGCGGCGACGACGCCCTTGTCGTCCTTCTTCAGCAGCAGGCCGACGGCGATGATCGCCACGATGATCGCGGCGGCGGCCACGAACACGGGCACGCGCTGCTTCATCGTGGTCGGCGGCTTCTCGTCGCTGGGCGGAGCCGGGAGCACCTCGCCGGTGAGCGGATCGACGCCTGGCGCGGCGCCGTCCTCCGCAGGTGCGGCGCTCGCGGCGTCGGCCAGCGCGGCGCCGGCCGCGGCACCCCCCACGACGCCGGCGGCCATGGCGGAGCCGCTCGCGGCCGGACCGATCGTGACGGCGGAGGCGGCGGGCGCGACGGGGGCGGTGAGGCGATCCACGTCGCTGCGCAGCTGGCGCAACGTGCCGGCCAGTTCGACCGCGGTGACGCGGACGCCGGGGTCGCTCGCGAGCGTGCGGCGCAGGGTCTCGAGGAACGCCGCCATCACGTCGGGCAGCGACTGGGGCGCCGCCGGGGCCTCGGGCGCGCCGGCATGACCGCCCGGTTCGTCGGCTCCCGCCTCGCCCGTGGGACTCGCGGTGGCGTCGGCGTCGGGATCGCTCGCCGGCTCCTCGCCCAGAGCACCATCGACGAACGCCTGCCCCGTGAGCGCGTACACGAGCGTGGCGCCGAGGGCGTAGACGTCCCCGGCCGGGGTGGGCGCCGCGTCGGGCCCGGCGGCCACGAGCTCGGGAGCCAGTGCCGGGCTGCCCTGCGCCGCGAGGCCGGGCGCGGTGAGCACCCACGGCCCGTCGGCGCGCCGCACCACGGTCTCGGGCTGCACGCCACCGTGGCCCACCTCGTCCTCGCGGTCGGCGAGCTCGCGAGCGATGTCGGCGCCGAGGGTGAGGACCTCGGCGAACGCGAGGGGACCGTCGTGGTCGACGACGCCGGCGAGAGAGCCCACATCCGCTCCGCCCTCCGCCGCAGGCGCGGCGGAGCCGGTGCCGGTCTCGGAGAGGGACGTTTCCTGATCCAACCGAATGCGCTCCTGGTTCAGCCCACCCCCGAGGGATCCTGCCGTGGTCCTCTTCGCGCGACCGGACGACCGGCTGCGGGGCTCCGTTGATTGTAGGGAGGCCGGGGCCCCCGATCGCGCCACCCCCGTCCCGCCCGTCGCCCGGCGTCCCCGCCGCCGCGGTGGGTTACGTTTTGGGGATGAGCCCCACCGCCACCGGCGACGCGTCGGCCGCGTCGCCCCAGGCCTCCGAGCCCGCCGCCGGCACCGACGCCGCCGCCGAGCCCAAGCCGCGCCGCTACCGCGGCCGCATGCCCGAGGAGCGACGGGCCCAGCGCCGCCGCAAGCTGCTCGACACCGGCCTCGAGCTCTTCGCGGTCGAGGGGTACGCCAACACCTCGGTCGAGCGCATCTGCAGCACGGCCGGCGTCACGGGGCGGCACTTCTACGAGGAGTTCGCCAGCCGGGAGGCGCTGCTCGTCGGGGTCTTCGACGAGATCATCGACGAGGCGTACGCGCTGGTCATCCGCGCGGTGGCCGAGAGCCCGCACGAGCTCACCCCCCGCTTGGTCGCCGGCGTGTCGGCCTACATGCACTACCTGCTCGACGACCCCCGCCACGCCCGGATCGTCACGGTCGAGTCGGTCGGCATCAGCTCCGACTTCGAGCGGCACCGCCGGGCCTCCGGGGCCGCGTTCGCCGACTTCATCCGCTCGGAAGCGGCGACGCTGATGGCCGAAGGGTCGTCGATGCACGGCAACGTGCTCACGGTGCTGGCCCTCGTCGCGGCGATCCACGAGCTCACGGCGTCGTGGCTCGCCCACGACCAGCCCGTGACGATCGACGAGCTCATCGCCGAAGGCGTGCGCATCATCAAGGCCGTCGCGCTGGCGCCCGCCTGACGAGCGCGCCGGCTTCGTGCGCTCGGCGCCGCGGGGCGGCGTCAGCTCTGGTCGCCGACGAAGGGCAGCGGATCCACGACGTTGCCGCGCACCCGCACCTCCCAGTGCAGGTGCGGTCCGGTCGAGTACCCCGTGCTGCCGACCAGGCCGATGACCTGCCCGCGCGTGACCTTGTCGCCTTCCTTCACCAGGATCACGCTCTGGTGGCCGTACAGCGTCCCGAGCGCGTTGCCGTGGTCGATGATGGTGCAGTTGCCGTAGCCGTCGACCCACCCGGCGCCCACCACCTCGCCGTCGGCCGGCGCCCGGATCGGATCGCCGATCGCGCCGTTGATGTCGACCCCCGGGTGCCCTCGGCTCACCTGGAACAGCGGGTCGTAGCTGGCCCCGAAGGGCTGGTTGATGCGCGGGTGCGGGATCGGTGAGAGGAAGATCCCGAGGGTGCTGGCCGGCGGCATCTGGTCGACCTGGCGCTTGGCGAGGGTGCCGGCGATGCCGTCGCGGATGCTCTCGATCTTGGCGAAGCCCGCCTCGACGGCGATCTGGCGCTGCGCGGCCTCGCTCAGCAGCTTGATCTTGTCCTGGGCGTTCTTCTGGAGCCCGGCCTCGGCCGAGAGCACGGCGTCGCGCTGCTTCTCGAGCGCGCCACGCTCGCCGACCAGGTCGTCGTGGGCCTGTTGGGCTTCGGCGGCCTCGTTCTCGGCCTTGCGGTTGAGCGCCGCGACCCGGCCCTTGAGCTCGGTCGTGCGATCGATGAGCAACCGCTCGTCCTCGACGATCGCGCCGCCGTAGGCGATGGACTTCTCGACGTCGTCGACGCTCGCGGCCTTGAGGATCGCGGTGCCCGAGCCGAACGACTTCGGGCCCCCGATGTAGCTCGCGATCGCCCGCTGCCGCAGCTGCTCGCGCTGGGCGTCGAGCTGGTCCTCGGTGTCCGCGAGCTGCCGTTCGGTCTCGTCGAGGCGCTTCTCGGCATCCTCGAGGTGCGCCTGCACCTTCTTGAGATCCGACTCCTTGCCCGCGATGCCGCCGTTCAGCAGCTCGAGCTGGGCGAGGAGGTCGGCGGCGCCCTTCTCGATCTCGCGGTAGCGGTTGATCAGGTCGAGCTCTTCCGGCGGCAGCTCGCCGAAGTCGGTGAAGGTGGGATCACCCGGGCTGGTCGTGGTCGTCGACCCGCCCTTCGCGGTGGTCGTGGTGGCGTCGGGGGTCGTGGTCGAGGTCGTGGTCGTGGACGAGGCCTCCGTCGGCTTCGTCGTCGTCGGGATGCTCGGCCCGGTCGTGGTCGGCGCCGCCGTGGTCGGCGGAGGAGTCGTGGGCGGCGCGGTGGTCGGGGGCGGGGTCGTCGGCGGCTTGGTCGTCGGCGGTGCGGTGGTGGGGGGCGTCGTCGGCGGATCGCCCTCGGCGGCGCTCACCGGGCCGAGGGGCGCCATGGCGCACAAAGCCGCGAGCAAGGCGATCACCGCGGCGCGCACCACGATCGAGGTCGGCCGGGGACGGGACGAAGGGCTGCCCGCCGGCCGCCCGCAGGACCAGCGCACCCCGGCCGGCGCCGACCGCGCCGGGACCGTGGCGGGGCCGGCCGAGCGCGAGCCGATCCGCTGGGCGCGGGCCTTGGCGCGGTCGCCGGCGCGCGTGAACGAGCGCGCCGCACCGGCAGTCGTCACGCGGCCCTCCGTGGACCCGGTCGTCGGAACCCCCAAGGCGGACCATTCTTCCGCATCCCTGACGCGAAGGAAAACACCCGGCGTCGCCCCGGTGCACCGCTCCGGCGCCGCCCACGGTCCCCCACGGTCACCCACGAGGGACCCGGCCCTTCTCGGCCAGCACGCCGCACACCATCATCATCCG
>CAYUOL010000375.1:0-6310 GCA_964446345.1 uncultured Iamiaceae bacterium
GCCCTTGAGCACGACCACGATCAGGTCCTGGCCGCCGACCCCGCCGACCGTGATGCTGCCCGAGTACGAGCCGGTCAACGTGGCCCGCCCGACGTACGCCGAGCCCACGCCCGCCGACTTCGGGTTCTCGAGGGTCACCGCGGAGCTGGACTTGTAGAACGAGAACGCATCCTCGGCGCTCCCGGGTGCCTTGAAGACACCGACCATCGTCGAGCCGTCGGAACCGCCGAGCGAGCCCGAGCCCGCGGGCGTGGCGCCGCTCGGGACGGGGAACGAGCTGGGCCAGTTCGGCGGGAGCTTGCCGTCGAGCGACAGCGAGACCTGGCCGTTCGGCGTCTCGATGGCGAAGCTCTTCGGCACGGTGCCCGACGGCGAGGTCGTGGTCGTCGTCGTGGTCGTCGCCGTCGACGTGGTGCTGGTGCTCGAGCAGCCGGCGACGGCGCCGCCGACGGCGAGGCCGGCGACGGCGAGCGCCGCGAATCGGCGTGCCCGGGGCCGGGACGCGGGCAGTGCTTCGTGGGTTCGCGTTGTGCGCATCACTTCTCCCTTGGCCGAGGCGCATCCGCACGCCTCGCTGCCGGGCACGGTACGCCGGCACGACGAGCGGGACCTCATCCCGATCGGGTGATTCCTCCCGTTCGACCGGCTCGTTCGACTTCCGCCGGCTCGATCTGCTCTACGGTGCGGGGGCCCGCAGTCGCGGATGGCGGCGGCCGGAGGGAGGCTCGCATGGACTCAGGGGTGCAGATCGGCTTCGGCGTCATCGGGCTGTTGACCGTGCTCGTCGACCTGTACGCGCTGATCACGCTGGCGCGGCGCCCAGCGCGCGCGTTCGATCAAGCGGGCAAGAGCAAGGGCTTCTGGCTGCTCACGATCCTGGTGGGGATCTTCATCTGCAACATCGGGTTCTGGGTGTCGCTGTGGTACCTGATCATCGTCGACCCCAAGGTGCGGGCGATGGAGAAGCTCGGCGGGGGCATCGGCTTCCCCGATCGGTGAAACCTCGGACGGTTCGCCGAGCAGGGCCCCGCGCTCACTCGTGGGGGGCCACCGGCGGGAGCTCGCGCAGGCGCGCGTCGTCCCAGTCGTACACGACCACGGTGCGGACGATGAGGTCGTGCCAGGCGCGCCGGCGGTGGTCGACCAGGATCCACCAGTAGCCGACGAAGATCAGCATGAGCGCGAAGAAGAGGCGCAGCTCGGCCCGGATGAAGCCGAGGTGGCGGCCGTCGGGGCGCACGACGCGCAGGCCCATGATCGCCTTGCCCGCCGTCTTGCCGAAGAGCGTCCAGCCGAGCGGGAAGTACAGGAACATGATGCCGGGCACGATCAGCACGGTGACGGCCGGCGGGAGGTCGACGGAGTTGACCGGTTCGAGGTTGATGATCGCCCACGCCACCTGCGTGAACCACACCGTGCCGATCGCCGCCACCGCGATCACGACCACGTCGATGCTGTTGGCGATGATGCGGCTCGCGATGCCGGCGTAGCGTCCCCGGACCGCCCGCAGCGCCGGGGGCGCGTCCGATCCCTTGATCACCGTCGGCCGCGGGTGCCCGTCGGCGGGGAGCTCGGGCTGCGCGCCGGGCCCGACCGCGGTCATCGATCCGCCCCTTCGGTGGGCGCCGGGGGCAGCGCGTCGAGCGGTTCGGCCGTGGGCTCGAGCGCTGGCGGCCGGCGGCGCAGGATGCGCGACGCGATGCGATCGATGCGGTCGTCGACGGTGACCGCCCTCGTGCGCACCGTGCCCGCCAGCTCGCCGGCGATGCCGGTCGACTGGTCGCGCACGAGGTCGCGCACGACGGTGGGATCCTCGTTGAGGTACTCGATCGCCTTGGGCAGGGCGAGTTGCAGGACGGGGTCGATGATCTCGTTCACCAGGGACTCGACGAACGGCACGAGCAGCTCGGGTTGGCCCTTCATCTGATCGATGACCTCGGGCAGGGCCTCGTCGAGGATCGGTTGGAGCACCTGCCCCACGATCGACTGCACGAGCGGGACGAGCGCCTCGGGTTGGCCCTGCAGGTCGGCGAGGGCCTTGGGCACCGCCATCTGGAGCACGGGGTCGATGATCCGCTCGACGATCTCGTTCACCGTCTCGTCGATCACCGGGCTGGCGGTGACGCTCTCGACCGTGGCGTCGAACGCGTGCGCCGCCGTCGCGCGTGCCACCTGCTCCTCGGCGGCGCCCCGCTCGGCCAGGTCGTGCAGCGCCGCGTCGACCCGGTCGCGCACGGGCCGCATGAGCGCGGTGTTCCACGGACGGGTGACCAGCGGGGTGGCGCGCGCCAACGCGACCGTGAGGTCGACCATGCGGTCTTCGGCCGCGAAGAGCGCACCGATCAGCATCGACCGCAGCGGCGGGCCGGGGGTGGCCGGCGACGGGGTGGCCGGCGTCGGGGCGGCGGGCGTCGGCACGAGATCGGTCGCGGTGCGGGCGATGTCGGTGGTGCTCCCCCCGGCCGCGCCGGCGCGGTCCGCCTCGGCGTCGGCGCGTTCGGTCGCCGTGCGCACGACGGTGGCGGCGTGGTCGCCGACGGCGAGCACGGTGCCGACCGCGAAGCGCGTCGTCACCCGGAGCGAGCGCGTCCACGGCGGGTCGTCGCGCCGCGCGCGGTTCGCGTGCTCGTCGCTCATCGGGTGTCGCTCCATCCGCACGTCGGGCATCGACGCACGACCGCATCGTACGGCGCCGGCCCTCCCGTGGCATCACCCTGCCCGGGTGAACGCCGCCCGGTGGTCACGTCGGCAGAGCTGCCGCGAGCCGTTCGTCGAGGGCTCGCCGGATGTCCGGCAGGGCCGCCTCGGCCGCCTGCTGCCCGCGGCTGATGATCTCGGGCGCCTTGTAGAACTCGACCCACGTGATGTCGGCCAGATCGGGGTTGATCCGCACGTCCGCCGACGCCGCCTTGAAGTGGCCCAGCTCGTGCTGCAGCGTCTGGATCGTGTTCATGAGGGTGTCGGCGAAGGTGGGCAGCCCGCGGTGGCGCAGCGACAGCGGGTTCAGCATGCTGACGCCGCGCGTCACCCGCGAGATGACCGTGGTGACGCCACGACGCAGGTGCGGCACGACGTTGACCGAGAACACGAGATCGGCACCCATGTCGCGCGCCACCTCGGCCGGCACCGGATCCACGATCGCGCCGTCGACGAGGACCTTGCCTTCGTGCACCCACGGCGCGATGAGCAGCGGGATCGACGAACTGGCCCGGAACGCATCTTCGAGCCGACCGGATCCGATGCACACGCGCTGGCCCGACTCGATGTCGGCGGCCACCGTCTGGCACGGCACGACCAGGTCCTCGAAGGTCTGGGCGGATCCGAGCAGGGGGTTGAAGGTGCGCTGCAGGCGGCGACCGGACAGGAGCCCGGGTGCGGTGGGGTTGAGGTCGACCAGCCCGGCCAGCGTGACCGGGCTGCGGCCGACCCGCTCCGCGATGTGGCGCATCTCCGCGGTCGGGATCCCCGCGGCGTAGCCGGTCGCGACGATCGACCCCATCGACGTGCCGACCACCATGTCGACGGGCACCTGCGCGTCGTCGAGCACCTCGAGCACGCCCACGTGGGCGAGCCCGAACGCCGCGCCGCCGCCGAGCGCCACGCCGACCGTGGTGCCGAGCAGGGTGTGAGCGAGGCGGCGCAGGGTGCGCGCCGTCGGTGTGAGGTGCTCGTCGAGCACCAGCTCGGCGCCCGCGGCGGCGTCGCGCCCGGTGAGGCGATCGTCGCGCCGAAGCACGAAGGGCTCGTTGCGGTTGAGCGCGATCGGTTGCGACCGTTCGTCGAACAGGTTGTGGACGACGAGCCGACGCCCGCCCCGTGCCGGCGGCGCGAGGGCGAGGCGGTGGCTGACGTGGATCGAGGCGTCGGCGAGCTCGGCGCTGACCGCCAGGGGGAGCGCGAGCTCGTCGGGCACGTCGACGACGACGAACGTGAAGCGGTCGCGGAGACGCTCGACCGCCTCGGCCAGCAACGCCGGGCGAGCCGCACCGGCGGTCAGGCTGATCCGGAGGTGGGTGGTGCCGTGGGCCCATCGGCCGGTGCCTGTGGCGATCGCGGCCTCGAGCGCGGCGGGGGCGCGGACGATCGCGTCGAGCGCCGTGATGGTGGCCGTGCCGTCGTCGTCGCCGGGTGTCGGAGGTGCGGACGTGAGCTCGATCCAGACCGTGGGCCGGTCGGTCGTGGTCCGCAGGAGCGCCGCAACGGTCGCGGCGACGAGGCTGCGTCCCTTGACCCGAGGCTCGCCGGTCACGGCGACGACGCGAGGGGTGTCGTTGGCCGGATCGCCCCGCGTCGTCGCCACGAGGCGGCCGGCCAGCAGGCGGGACACCTGCTCCAGCGCCAGCGGGCTCGAGGTGATGACGCGCCGCAGGTCGTCGGCGGGCAGCTCGATCAGGGTCGCCGCCCGGGTCGCGGTGACCGTGGCGCTGCGCGGCCGACCCAGCAGCACGCCGAGCTCACCGAAGACCTCGTTCGGCCCGAGGCGCCGCACCGGCACGACGACGCCGTCGTGGCGTTGCGGGGTGACGTCCACCTCGCCGGTCACCACGACGAAGCACGAGAACGACTCGTCACCCTCTTCGAAGACGCGATCGCCGCGGGCCAGCGTTCGCGTGGTGGCGCGGGCGACGAGCCCGGAGAGCTCGTCGGCGGGCACCGCCGCGAACAACGGCACCTCGGCGAGGGTGGCGGCGACGTCGATCGTCCTGGTCGTGTCGCTCCCACCCGAACCCGTCGTGTCGTCCACCCCGAGATCTTGCCCCGCGAGCCGGCGGACCGCTCGGGCGGCGGCGCGGCGGCGGGACGAGGTCAGCCGAACGCGTCGAGGTCCGTCGTCTCGAGGACCTCCACCGCGTAGCGGTAGCCGATGTCGGCGATCTCACCGACGCGGTCGAACGCCGCGAAGCCCTGGTCCTCCGCGGGTGGGGTCATGTACAGGTCGGCGTAGCGCTCGGCCTGCTCGTGCTGCTGCAGGCTGGCGAGCAGGTTCGATCGGTTGAGCACGTCGAAGATCGACGGGAACCACTCGCCACGCGCCCGGGCCCGCCGTCGCGCCCGGACGAGCGACAACCCGTTCGGGAGGGGCACGTCGGGGGGAACCCGCATCGCCGACTGGCGATGGCACACGTCGATGCCGATGACCGACCCGGCGTGGCTGCTGCGCATGATGTCGGTGGGGACGTTGTCGAGCATGCCGCCGTCGACGTGGAGGTGGCCGTCGTCGTCGACCAGCGGGGGCCAGAGCCCGGGCACGGTCGCCGACGCGCGCACCCACTCGGCGACGGATCCGGACCCCGCGACGTGCAGGCGGCACGACGAGAGGTCGACCGTGGTGCAGAAGTAGTCGAGCCAGAGGTCCTCGATCTGCCGATCGCCGAAGAAGTCGTCGAGGATCTTGATCGCCCCGCGACCGCGCAGCAGGGACAGCGTGGGCAGGTTGAGCTCGACGAAGTTGCCCTTGGACCACGACTCGATGTTGCGCTCGAGCATCTCGTCCGGCGTCCAGCCCATGGCCACCTGCGCACCCATGATCGCACCCATGCTCGAGCCGCCGACCCGGTCGACGCTGATCCCGGCCTCGCGCATCGCGCGCAGCACGCCGATGTGCGCGAAGCCGCGTGAGCCGCCGCCGCCGAGCACCACACCGATCGAGCGGCCGATCAGCGTGCGGGCGAGGCGATCGAGGTCCGCGGTGTCTCCCTTGCGCACATGGGTGTGCCCCCGCACCTCGCAGCGCGCGCTCACGACCTCGAGCCAGCGCCGGGTGCCGAGCGGTGGTCGTCCGGTGCGGTGCTCGACGACGATCGAGACCGGCCGGCGCACCCCGTCGAGCAGCTCGAGCACCTCGGGATCCGCCCGTCCCGACGCGTCGGCCACGGCGACCACGGTGTCCATCTGGCGCAGCACGAGGGCCACGGTGCGCGCCCGCTGCGCCCGCTCGTCGTCGGCCGCTCGCGAGCCCTCGACGCTGGTGTCCTGGTTCACGAAGTCGTCGAGGTCGGGGAGCGACAGCAGCACGAGGTCGAACTCGTCCTCCGCCTCGGCGAGGCGGCCGGTGACCTCGGTCGGGCCCCCGTGGCGCACCCATCCTTCGATGTCGCCACCGGTGACGCGGCGGACGGAGACCAACCGCGTGAGCCGCTCGGCGACGTCGTCGGCCAGCGCGGTGGCCGCCCCGGTCTTGTCGAGGTTGATCACCGCCACGGTGGCCGGCGCCGCGGCGCGGCGCAGCGGGCGGGGTCCCCGGCTCGCCCGTGCCGCGACGAGCCGGGCGAGGCCGAGCGCGAGCTGCGGGCTCTTCTCGGTCAACAGG
>CAYUOL010000376.1:0-6292 GCA_964446345.1 uncultured Iamiaceae bacterium
GGTGAACACACCCGACGTGCCGTTACCCGCCCCGCCGGCCCCGGCCGGGTACGCCACCCCGGTCAACTCGCCCGACGTATACGCCGGGACAGCAAGAGTGTTCCCGGCACCATCGGTGACCGCGGTCACCCGACCATCATCGTCATACCCGTACTGCTGGGTACGACCCGGCTGCCCCACCGGAGTACCCACCACCGTGAGCAACCTGCCCACCCGGTCGTAGGTGCCGGTCGTGACCGTCCCCCACACGTCCGTGTACGACACGGTACGACCCAACAGGTCGGTCACGGTCGTGATCCGGCCTCCCGTAGGCGACGCGGGCACCGCATCATCTTGCGCCCAACTGGTGGTCGGATCGCCACCCGCGTCCGCGTACCCGAACGTGGCGGTGCGGGCAGGGGAGCTGCCGGTCGCGGCGTAGGTCTGCTGGGTGATACGGCCGCGCGCATCGTAGGTGGTGCACGACCAGCCGGTGTCGCCGGTGCGTTTGGTGCCCCCGATCCGGCCGAGCAGGTCGTGCACGAACCAGGTGACCACCGCGGGCCCTGCCGCGGGGGTCGGCCCCGTCGTCGACATCACAGCCCCATACTGGGGTGTGCTGGGGTCGACCCCGCACACGGCCCCCGCATCGCCGGTCTGCGCGGCGAAGCCGCCCAGGGTGGTGTAATACGCGTTGGTGGCGACGGTGTTCCCGGCAGGGAGGGTGCGGGTGGTGGGCGCCAGGTTCGCGTCGTACCCGGTGCTGGTGGCAAGATTCAGCCCGCTCGGGTCGAGGGTGCTGGTGGTCGCCAGACCCAGCCAGGGCGCGGCACCGTACCCGGTGCTGGTGCGCACCGAGGGCACCTGGCTGCTGCTGACCCCGGCCACCCC
Organism: uncultured Iamiaceae bacterium; assembly: GCA_964446345.1. Classification (GTDB taxonomy): domain Bacteria; phylum Actinomycetota; class Acidimicrobiia; order Acidimicrobiales; family Acidimicrobilacustridaceae; genus CAYUOL01. The sequence goes on from CAYUOL010000376.1 coordinate 871, forward strand.
GGTGGGGGCGGCGTCGTCAGTGGTGCTGCTGGTGGGCAGCCCGTAGGCCGGTGACAGGGCACTGCCAGGCACGAGCTGCTGGCTCGCGCCGGGGGGTGTCCACCACAGTTGCAGGCTCGCGGTGCCGGTGGCGTTCTTATGGTCGATGCGGATGCGCGCCACCTGCCCGGCCGTGACGGTGACCGCCGCGGTCGGGGAGGTGTGGGTGGGGCCGGTGCCCCAGTCGTTGATCCGCAGCACGTCGTCGATCCATACGGCGGTGCCGTCTTCGGCGGTCGTGGCCAACTGGTAGGTGCCGGCGGTGGGGAACGTGATCGTCCCGGTCAACCGCACCGCCCATCCGTCGACCGGTCCGCCCGAATACCCGGGCCCGGTGCCCCAGTTCGCGTTGACCGTGCCGTCGGCGGTGCCCACGCCGAGCGCGTACAGGGCGGGCGCGCCGGTGAGGGTGGTGTTCGGGTAGTACGCGGCGTGCAACCCGGCCATGCCCTGGTCGTACCCGGTACTGGTGTGGGCGGGCAGGATCGGGCACGCCGCGACGGGGCGCAGGTCGGGCCCGAAACACGCGGCCGGGGCAGGCCCGTACGCGTCGGTCGCCCGCCCCAACTGGTCGTACAGGATGGTCGATTCGCGGCCGGAGGCATCGGTCGCGGTGGTGGGCTGGTCTTTCGGGTTCCAGGTGGCGGTGCCCACCAGTCCGGTCGCGGAGCGGGCGGTGATCCGCCGCCACGCGGTGTCGTAGGTGACGGTGCCTGCGTGCCCGTTCGCGGGCGCGGTCTGCGAAGGCGACAGCCCGGCGACGTCGACATATGTGGTGCCTGACAGGTCGGCGTTCGGGGCGTACGTGTAGGTGCGTTGCGGGCGCAGCGCGGCGGTCTGCCCGTCGGGGGCGGGCAGGGTGAGCTGGGTGATCCGGCCGGCCGCGTCGTACACCAGGTCGGTGGTCACCGGGGCGGTGGCCGGGTTGATGGCCGGGTGGGCGGCGAGCCAGTCGTTCACCGTTGCCGACCGGATGGTCGAGAGCACCCCGTTCGTGTACCCGAAGTCGGTGACTTCCTGACCGGGGTCGATGATCCGCGCCAATTGCACCCCACCGCCTGCCGGATCCAACAGGCTGGACACCTGCCGGTACAGCAGCTGGGTGGTATCGACCGCCCCCGGCACATGCCCGGGGTAGATGATGCGGCAGATCATCCCCGCCGGCGCGGCCGTATATCCGGACGGTACCGGGCACGCCTGCCCGGTGGCGTCGGTGTCGGCAGCTGCCAGGCCGACCGCGGCCGCCGTGTCGCCGGTGTACGCGAACCGCACCTGGCGCCCATACCCACTCCCGGACGAGGAAAGTGGGTCGGAGATGGTGTCGAGCTGATTCGTGCCGGCCCGGTAGGTGAGGATCGGGGTGGTGCGCCGTTTCAGGTCGCTGACGGTGGTCACCGAGGTGACCTTCCCGGTGCTGTCGAACCCGGTGACCGTGCCCGCCTCATCGGTCAACGTGAACAGCCCTGTCCGGTCTTGCGCGAGTATCCCCTGCTCGCCCGTGGGGGGCGTGTACCCGCCGCTGCTGGTGCGGGTGTAGGTGTGGGTGGTGCCGGTGACATCGGTGAGGGTCACTGAGCCTTCCCGCACATCCGCCCGCACATACCCGCCTGCATCCCCGGCCAGCGCGGTGGTCGCACCCCACCCGGGAGGCAGGGTGTCGACCGTGCGCGACAGCCACGACGCGGGCACCGGCCCCGGGGTCAACGTCTGGGTGGCCCCGTTCGCATCGGTGTAGGTGCCTTTCACCCACAACTCCAGCCGGGCCGGCCCGTCATGGTTGAAGAACTGCACCGTGATCGGAGTCGGCGCATATGTGCCCGCCGCCCCTGTGGTCAACTGGGCGCTCGCGCCCCACTGCACGCCGGTCGGGGTGGTGTCGGTGAACTGATCCAGCGCGGTGGTACCGGAGAGGATGAGCCTGGCCCCGTTGTCGCGCACGAACCCGAACGTGTACGACCCGCCCGCGGGGGCCGTGATGAACCCCGCCCACGACGCCATGAAGTTCGTCGCCGGCACCGCCGGCGACGGCGGTGCGGCCGTCCAATCGAACCGCACCAGCGGGTCGGTGCGTACCAGCCGCACCAGCTGCCCCAGATCCGACCGGGTGAAACTGAAGTTCGGGCTGGCCCCGTCGCCGGACAGGTCATAGTAGGTGCCGGTCAGGCCCGCGGTCGATGGCTGCTGCGAGTTGTAGGTGAACGACACCCCCATCGGCCCGCCCAGAGTGGATACCGTCGGCGACGCGAACGACACGTTCACGTTGCCGTTAGCCAGGTTCACGCCCACCCCGCCGGCCCCATCGGACGGTGACGGGGTGGCGGTGCCGGTGCGGGAGGTGTACCGGAAATGGTTCACCCAGGTGCCGGTCGATTTGTCGTAGCCGTCGTCGACGATCACGACCCACGAATAGGTGACCCCGTCTTGCAGCACCCCCGCCGGCACCGTCCATGCGACAGGGCCGCTCGTGATCACCGGAGACATCGCGACCACCCCGGTGGCGCCATCCGACCCGGTCGCCACCCGGAATTGGTACTTCAACGTGTCGCCGTTCGCGTCGGTGCCGGGCGCGGTCTGCAACGTCGGCGTCGGCGACACCAGCACCTGCCCGTCGACCGGCGACGCGGACGACTGCGCGATCACCCCGGGTGTGTTCGTCACGAACGAATACACCTGCGAGAACGGTTGATCACACGAGTTCGACGGCGTGCTGAAGCAGTACCCCGAATGCGCATACAGGTGGTAGTAGTACGTGGTGCCCGGTTGCAGCACGCCCGCCGGTACCGTCACCGAGCTGCTGGCGGTCCACCCGGAGTTCCACACCACCCCCGACTCCGCGTTCGACCCGGTCGCGACCCGGTAGTAGTACGACAGGCCCGTCCCGGTCGGATCCGACGAGGACGCCTGCAGTGTGGGTGTCAACGACGCCCGCGCCCCACCGGTCGGCGACACGCCGGTCGCGACCGGCACCGACGGCCGATCCACCCACGAGATGAACAACGACGAGTTCAGACTCTTCAACGTATACACGCCGGGCGATTCCTGCCCGGTCACCATCAGATAGTTGCCCGACGACCCCGCATACACCCACGATGCGATCTGCGCCGCCACCCCATTTCCGGAGGAAGCCCCACTGGTGGTCACCGTCAACGGCGCCAGATACGGGCCGTTGCCGGCGAACCCGAACGCGCTCGCCCAATACACCCCGCCCGTGCGGGACGTGCCGTTACCCGGGCCCGCGTTCTGCGCCACCGTCAGCCACGCATCCAGAATCTGCTTGCCGAACAGTTGCTCATACGGGTAGTGCGCGATCGTGCGCCAATAGTGATCCCCCGGATCGCGCGCGTTGCCGATCAGCATCGTGTCGGTACGCAGCGTGCCATCCGACTTGTAGGCGTGGATGTCCTGCGGGCCGCCGCTCCACGTCGACGGGTCCAACGACACCGGATACACCCTGGCCGGATCGTTCAACCATGCGCGCGACGGCGTCAACGTGACCACCCACGCGTCACCCGATCGCGCCACCGACACCGGCACGTTCACCATCGCCGCGCTCGATACCCCGTCCGTTCCGCCCGAGTCCCACATCAACGGGGTAGGAATCCGAAACCGCACCGCGCCCGACGCGTCGGTGAAATCGACCCCGCCGTCCGCGTTGACCGCCAACGACAGTTGCGGCGCGTTCACCCGCCACGAGAACGACGACTGCGCCGGCACCCGCGCCAATCGCAACGTCTCCTTCACCGCCGCGGCCCCCACCTCGTACACCGCGTCAACCCCAGGAAACACCCCCGGAAACGACACCGACGACCCGCCCGCGACCTGCCGTGACGACAGGGTCGTCAACGACGCCTTACCCGCACCCAGCAGGGTGTACCCGACGAGGAATCCATCCGCCGACACCTTCACCGCATCGGTCGCCGAGGCATCCGGCTTGAACTGCGGGTGCAGCACGTTCTGCACCACGGACACCCCACCCGTGGCCGCATCCGCAGTCAACCCTGTCTGGGACGCGACCCAGGCCCCACCCGACCGCACATTGATCGGCGTCGCCGACGACTCCAACACATGCGACCCATCCGCCCGCACATACGACGTCGTGTACGCATCCCGCGACACCACCCGCGCACCCGACACATCGCCCGCCGACCCCTGCGCCACCACCGGCCCCGCAGGCAACACGCGCGCCGGTGCAGGCACCGGCGCCGCGACACCCATCGACTCCACCCGACCTGCACGCACCGGCGCCCCCGTAGACGGCAATCCAGGCAGCGTCACCGGCGACACCCCCACCGCGGCGGGCGCGACCAGGGGCACCGCCTCCACCGGCTCCAACACCCCGCACACCACGGCCGCGACCGCCACCACAGCGACCACACCCCGAACAATCCAGCGAACGCGTACCGACATGCGGCGTCCCATCCACGGCAGCCTCCCCCGATGGCGGCTGAACGGCCACACATTACAACCCAGCAGCATTCAAAGGGAAGACCCAGTTTCAAAACGACGTCGACAGGCATGCGGGCGCGGTCATATTGACGACCCACCACCGGGACGAGCATCGCGCGAATGCGCCTCGGCGCATGCGATGGGCTCTCGACTGCCGCACGGTCATATCGCCGCCTTCGGCGTGTCGCACGCCGGTAGTATTGGTTCAGGAGGCAGTCGTGAAGCCGTCGGTCGCGCTCGAAGTGAATCGCGCTGCCGTGCGTGCGATAGTGGCGGCGCACCGAGCGACGAACCCGCGCCTGTTCGGATCGACGGTCAGAGGGGACGACACCGCTGCCAGCGACCTGGATCTGCTGGTCGATCCCACCCCCGACACGACACTGCTCGACATCGGCGCCATCCGCCACGAATTGCTGCAGCTGCTGGGAGTCGACGTCGACGTCGTAACGCCGAACGCTCTTCCGAGCAGCTTCCGAGATGAGGTGCTGGCCCAGGCGGTGCCGATATGACCGGTCCTCGCCTGCCGGACTATCTCGCGCACATCGTTGACGCGATCGACCGCATCAATCGGTACGTCGACGGCCTCGACCGGGCAGGCTTTGGCGACGACGAACTCGTGCAAGACGCCGTAGTCCGCAACTTTGAGATCGTGGGAGAGGCAAGTCGTCGTATCCGACTCGGACACCCGGAGTTCGCCGCGAAGCATCCCGAGTTGCCGTTTGCATCGGCCTACCAGATGCGAAATGCCATATCGCACGGCTACTTCGCCCTCGACTTGGATCTGGTGTGGAGCACCATCGTCACCGATCTTCCGAAACTTCGAGAGCAGGTTCTTCAGGTGCTGACCGAGACTGAGCTCGAGTAGCCGCGGGCGGGCGGTGTCCGCCTCGAATACAGCGTGACCTCCATCCGGCTGGGCAGGTTGCTCACGGTGATG
>CAYUOL010000377.1:0-3248 GCA_964446345.1 uncultured Iamiaceae bacterium
GTTGTGGCGGATGCTCTCGAGCGTGCTCTCGAGCGCCGCCACATCGGCGCAGCGCACGTGCAGGAGCGCGTCCGCGTCGCCGCTCACGGTGTAGGCGCCGACGATGGCGCTGTACGGGCGGACGAGGTCACGGATGGCCTCGGGGCTGCTGCTGCCCTGGCAGTGCAGCTCGACGAACGCCTCCAGGTTCGAACCGAACGCGGCCGGATCGACCACGGCGGTGAAGCCGCTGATGGTGCCCTCCGCGACCAGCCGGTGGACGCGCCGCTTCACGGCCGGCGCCGAGAGGCCCACCGCGCCACCGATCTCGGCGAAGGTCGCCCGCCCGTCCTCGACGAGACACGCAACGATCTGCTGGTCTGTGCGATCTCGAAGCATGAATCAAAGGGTATTTGCAACCGAGACACATTGTCTCTCCCACAGGACCGCGCCAGGCTGCCTGCATGGCCTTCGACGCGCCTCCGCCCCCCGGCTCGCCTGATGGGTGCACCCCCGACGCGAGCACCACCGACTCCGGCCGCTCCGCCCGCACCCCCGCGTCCACGCCGGACCCGACGCCAGGCACGGCGTCGCGCGAGCGCGTCGCCCGCCCCCGCCGGTTCCTCATGGCGGCGCCCCGCCACTTCGACGTGACGTATCGCATCAACCCCTGGATGCACCCGTCGGCCGGCGTCGACCGCTCGCTCGCCCTCGCGCAGTGGATCGCCGTGCGCGACACCTACCGCGCCCTCGGCCACGAGGTGGACGAGCTCACGCCGCCACGAGGGCTGCCGGATCTCGTGTTCACGGCGAACGCCGGCCTGGTCATCGGCACGCGGGTGCTGCTCAGCCGCTTCCGGCACCCCCAGCGACGCGGCGAGGAGGCGGTCTTCCGCGACTGGTTCCGCGCCCACGGGTACGACGTCGTGCAGTCGTCGCTGCCGAACGAGGGCGAGGGCGACTGCCTCGTGGTGGGCGACACGATCCTGGCGGCGAGCGGCTTCCGGACGAACCCGGGCGCCCACGCGCAGATCGCAGAGCGCTTCGACCGCCCCGTGGTGTCACTCGTGCTGGCCGATCCGCGCTTCTACCACCTCGACACGGCGCTGGCGGTGCTCGACGATGCCACGATCGCCTACTTCCCCGATGCCTTCACGGCGCGCAGCCGCGACGAGCTCGAGCGCCGCTACCCCGACGCGATCATCGCGACCGAGCGCGACGCCACGACGTTCGGCCTCAACGCGTGCTCCGACGGTCGCAACGTCGTCCTCGCCGCCGGGGCCGCCGACTTCGCCGCCACGTTGCGCGAGCGCGGGTTCGTCCCGCACCTGGTCGACACGTCGGAGCTGCAGAAGGCCGGCGGCTCGGCGAAGTGCTGCACGCTGGAGCTCCGGCCGTGACGGCGCTCGCCACCGCACCCGACGCACGGCTCCTCGGGCACCGGCACGTCGCGCCCACCTACCACCCGCTGCCCGTCGCTCGGCAGCACCATTGGTGGTCTCCTGCACCACCATCCCCACCAGCAACAGGCCTGGGCACTCGTGGCCGGGCGCAACAGAACTGCAACGCGACGCGGTTCGCCGCAGCGGAGAGGCGACCACTACCCTCCGACGATCCGGAGGTCGGCCGTTCCGAGCGGGACGCCCGTGGGCGAACGTCACCCGATCCTCCCCTTTGAGGAACTTCGAACCACGCATGCGCTCCGCATGTCGACGAGTGTGGAAGGACCAGTTGTGAAGGCTCTGCTCGACGCGGTGCTCGTTGATGTGGGCGGCACCCTCGTCATGCAGTCCCCTCCCGGCCCTCCTGCGGACGGTCTCGAGGTCGAGCTGCGCGCCGACGCGCTGGCCGACCTGCAGTGGATGAACGAATCGGTGCGCCTCGGCGCCGTGACGAACACCGCGATGATGGACGAGGCACAGGTGCGCCAGCTCCTCGAGCCCAGTGGCATCTCGGCGGTCCTCGAGGTAGTGGTGACCTCGACCGACGTCGGCGTCGAGAAGCCCGACCCCAAGCCCTTGCTCGTCGCGCTCGAACGGATGGAGCTCGACGATCCCGAGCGCGTGCTCTACATCGGCGACGCACCCGACGACGAGGAAGCGGCGCGGGCCGCGGGCGTGCAGTACCTGTCGATCACCCCGATGAACGGTGCCACGGACCTCACGATCCGCCAGGTCGTGCAGGCGTGGCTCGAGCGCCAGGCGGGCCACCGGTTCGAGGAGGCACGGGCTCGCATCACGAAGAGCGACATCGATGCCGCCAACGCCGCGGCCAACCTGCAGGGCCAGCTGACCAAGCCGCCGGGCGCACTGGGCCGCATCGAGGCGCTCGGCATCCAGCTCGCCGGCATCGCCGGCGAGTGCCCGCCGCCCGTGCCCGAACCGGCGAGCGTGACGGTGTTCGCCGCGGATCACGGCGTGGTCGACTGGGGCGTCTCGCCGTGGCCGCAAGAGGTGACGGCGCAGATGGTCGCCAACTTCACCGATGGCGGCGCGGCGATCAACGTGCTCGCCCGGCACGCCGGCGCTTCGGTGGCGGTGGTGGACGTGGGCGTGGCCACGCCGCTGCCCGAGGGCACGAGCGGCCAGGTCATCTCGCGCCCGATCCGCAAGGGGACGGCCAACCTCGCCGCCGGCCCGGCCATGTCGCGGACCGACGCGCTGCTGGCGCTCGACGTCGGCGCAGAGATGGCCGAGCGCGCCGTCGGCCTCGGCGCCCGCTGCCTCGTCACCGGCGAGATGGGGATCGGCAACACCACGTCGGCGGCCGCCATCATCGCCGGCATCACGAACCGCTCGCCGCACGACATCACCGGTCGGGGTTCCGGGGCCGACGACGAGATGCTCGCCCGCAAGATCGCCGTGATCGAGGCGGCGACGGTGTCGCTGTCCTCGACGGCCGGGCCGCTCACGTTGCTCGAGACGGTCGGCGGCTTCGAGATCGCCGCGATGGTCGGCTACATCGTGGGCGGGGCGGCCGAGCACGTGCCGGTGGTCGTCGACGGCGTGATCGCCAACGCCGCGCTGCTCGTCGCCGTGCAGTTCGCCCCCGACGTGATCGACTACGTCGTCGCCGGGCACCGCTCGCACGAGCCCGCGGCCGGCGCCGCCCTCGACTTCCTCGGCCTGCAACCCGTCCTCGACCTCGACCTGCGCCTCGGCGAGGGCACGGGGGCGGCGCTCGCGCTGCCCGTGGTGCAGGCCGCCGCGAAGATCCTGCGCGAGATGGCCACCTTCGACAGCGCCGGGGTGTCCGGCGAGAAGGCCTGA
>CAYUOL010000377.1:3348-6285 GCA_964446345.1 uncultured Iamiaceae bacterium
CCTGCGCGAGATGGCCACCTTCGACAGCGCCGGGGTGTCCGGCGAGAAGGCCTGAAGGCCGAGGGCTCGTCGTGGACGCCGCCCATCGCGTGGATGCGACCGTTTGTTCACGCAGTCCTCGCCGTATCCTGGCGGGATGGGCCCTGATCAACCGTCCCCGAGCCGGCCGTCCCCGAGCCGGGCGCTCCCGGGCCTGCCCCTCCCCGACCTGACCCTCCCCGCCCTGACCCTGCCCCGCCTGGAGGCGCCGGGCCGGGCGCTCGGCTGGCTGCGCACCCGTTTGGCGCTCGAGGTGAGCGAGCTGCTGATCGGCGACAACCCGCCGGCGGTCGAGCGGCGCACCGTGCCCTTCGAAGACGACCCGGGCTACTTCGGGCCGGACAGCATCACGTGGCAGGTGCACGCCGACAGCTGCACCCTCATCGGCGGGCTGCGCGCGCTCATGTTGCAGACGATGCACCCGCTGGCCATGGCCGGGGTCGCGCAGCACTCGAACTTCCGCGAGGACCCGCTCGGACGCCTCGCGAACACGAGCGTGTTCGTCGGCACGACGATCTACGGCACGCGCCCCGACGTCGAGAAGGCGATCCGCGTCGTCAAGCGCGTCCACGAGGACGTGGTCGGCACGGCCCCCGACGGCCGGCCGTACGCCGCGAACGATCCTCACCTGCTGACGTTCGTCCACCACACGCTGGTCGACAGCTTCCTGCGCGCCAACCAGCGCTACGGGGCGCGGCGGCTGACCCCGGCGGAGGCCGACCGCTACGTCGAGGAGCAAGCGGTGCTCGCCGACCTCTTCGAAGCGGAGCCCGCCGCCCGCAGCGTCGGGGAGCTGAAGCGCTGGTTCCTCGATCTGCGACCCGAGCTGCGGGCCACGAGCGACGCCCGCGACACCATCCGGTTCCTGCTCAACCCGCCGCTGCCGCTCGTGGCGCGACCGGCCTACGCCGTGGTCGCGTCCGGCGCGGTCACGATGCTGCCGGCGTGGATCCGCCGCCAGCTCTGGTTGCCGGTGCCCCCGGTCGTGGAACCGGTGGTCGTGCGCCCGACCACGACCGCGTTCGTGCGGCTGGTGGACTGGGTGATGAGCGGCTACCCCCGAGAACGCGAACCGGCGGCGCCCGACCTCGACCCCGAGCGCGCCGCCTGACGCGACGCGCCGCCGCGGCGATCGCCCGGCTTCGCACTGCGGGACGCGCCCGCCTTGGAACGCGGCGCCGCCGGCGCCCGGCCCTCGGTCGGCTTCGGGCCCCGCGTGGCTGCCCGGCTGCCGGCCTTGCCCCGACCCCCGCCCGCCTTGCCGGGCTTGGCCTTGGCCCCGCGGTTCGCACCCGGGCGGGCGTCGGCCGAACGGCGCCGGTCGTCGGGCCGTCCGCTGCGACCGTCGAACAGGTCGTCGGCGGTCCACCCCTCTTTGTCGACCTCGAGCAGAGCGCGCTCGGCGGCCGCGAGCTTCTTCGCCTTGCGCCGGGCGGCGCCGCTCGGGCGCCGTTGGCCCTCGGCGAGCGGCGGGCGCTCGGATCCCGCAGCGGGGCGGCGCGTCGCGCTCGGGCGAGCATCGGCGCTGGCGCTGGCGGCACCCGCGCCGACCTTGCGCCACTCGTCCGCCGCACTCGCCGCGACCGTGGCGACGGTCTCGACCTCGGCCGGCCGCTCGCGCCACGTCTTCGGCGCCGGGCGATCCGCGCGACCGGGGCGCGACGAGGCACCGCGATCGCGCACGCGCTCCGTCGTCGGGCGTTCCGACTTCGAGCGTTCGGTCCTCGGGCGCTCGGTCCTCGGGCGTTCGGTCCTCGGGCGCTCGCGGCGATCGCGCTCGGCGCGTGCCTTGGACGCTCGCTCGGCGCGCACCGTTCGATGGTCCTGATCGGCGTCCGCGCCGGACACGGCCGCGCGGCGCGGCGGATCGCCGGCCACGAGCGACGCGACGTCGGGGGCTTCGAGGCCCACGGGGTACCCGAGCTCCTTCTGCAGCTCGGCGACGGGCCGGCGCAGCTCGCCGGGCACCAGGCTGATCACCACACCCCGGGCGCCGGCGCGGGCCGTGCGCCCGGAGCGGTGGACGTAGTCCTTCGGATCGCCCGGGGGATCGAAGTGGATCACTCCGGCGACGTCGTCCACGTGGATGCCGCGCGCCGCCACATCGGTGGCCACGAGCGCGGCGACCTTCCCACGGTGGAACTGCTCCAGCGCGTGCTCGCGCTGCTTCTGCGAACGGTCACCGTGGATCGCGGCGGAGCGCACGCCCAGGGCGTCGAGCTGCTTGGCGATGCGATCGGCACCGCGCTTGGTGCGGCAGAACACGACGGTCGGCCCCAGCGCCTCGACGATCGCCGCGGCCGTCTTCACGCGGTCGGCGCGCTCGACGCGCCAGAACAGGTGCTCGGCCTTGGCGCCGCCCTCGTCGTCCGCGACGAGCTCGTGGCGAACCGGGTCGCGCTGGTACTTCTTGATCAGCACGTCGACGTCGCCGTCGAGGGTCGCGGAGAAGAGCACGGTCTGGCGCTCGGCGCGGCACTGGTCGAGCAGGCGGCGCACCTCGGGGAGGAACCCCATGTCGGCCATGCGGTCGGCCTCGTCGATCACGACGAGCTCGACGTCCTCGAGGTTGGCGAGGCGCTGGTTGATGAGATCGGCGAGGCGGCCGGGGCAGGCGACCATGATGTCGACGCCGCGCTGCAGCGCGCGCACCTGCTTGTCGAAGCCGACGCCACCGTAGAAGGCCTCGACCCACGGGCCGCGCGGCTTGCTGAGCAGCTGCAGCTCGTGGCTCACCTGGGCGGCGAGCTCACGGGTCGGTACGAGCACCAGGCCCCGGGGGCGCTTCGGCTTCGACGTGCCCTCGGTGAGGGAGACGACCATCGGGATGCCGAACGCGATCGTCTTGCCCGATCCGGTCGGCGCCCGCCCGCAGAGGTCGCGGCCGGCGAGGGCATC
>CAYUOL010000378.1:0-6268 GCA_964446345.1 uncultured Iamiaceae bacterium
CGTTCGAACGCGAAGCGGACGCAGCGCTCGACGCCGAGGCGGGTGTTGACCGACCCCTGGGTGGCGATCTCGTTGGGGGTGCCCTTGCGCAGGAACCCGCCCTCGCCGGCGTAGGTGCCCTCGGTGTTCTCCCGGATGACCACGAAGTCGTGGCCCTCTCCGGACGTCCCGGCCGCCGGCGTGAACCTGAACGGGCGCTGGTTGACGTAGAGGTCGAGGTCGAAGCGCATCTTCAGCAGCAGGCCCCGCTCGATGAGCCCCGGCGGCACGTCGGGGGTGCCGACGGCACCGAGCAGCAGCGCCTCGAGCCCGCGCCACTCCTCGACCGTCTCGTCGGTGAGCACGACGCCGTCCTTCAGGTAGCGGGCGCCCCCGAGGTCGTAGTCGACGGTGTCGAGCTCGACGCCGGCGGCCGCGATGACCTTCAGCGCCTCGTCGATCACCTCGACCCCGATCCCGTCACCGCGGATCACCCCGATCTTGTGGCTCACGTGCTCTTCCTCATCTCTCGGATCTGCGACCCGCGCCAGCGGATCTCGAAACCTTCCCCAGAACGACAAAACCGCCCACCAGGTGGACGGTCGGACGCGCACACCGCAGAGCGGCGTGCGCTACACGATGATGATGATCGCGGGGAAGGCGGGCTGCGAAAACACTCCCGACAGTGTGGAGGGTGGCTCGAAGGACGTCAACCCGCGGCGGACGCCGCGGGGCCGCCGTCCACGAGCGTCGGGGCTCCTCGGCATGGAAAACGCGGGGCCGGGCTCCTACGATGCGCCCGATGCCGCCAGATACCGCTCACCTCTCCCAGGCCGCGTACGACCGGCTGACCGCCGAGCTCGAAGAGCTGACGAGCGTCGGCCGGGTCGAGATCGCGAAGAAGATCCAGGCTGCCCGCGAGCTGGGCGACCTCAAGGAGAACGGCGACTACCACGCCGCCAAGGAGGAGCAGGGGAAGATGGAGGGGCGCATCCGCCAGCTGACCTCCATCATCGAGAACTGCGAGATCGTCGAGGCCTCCGCCAACGACACGGTGCAGCCCGGCGCCATCGTCGAGATCCGCTACGTGGGCGACGACGACACCGAGAAGTACCTGCTCGGCTCGATCGAGGAGCGCCACGGCGACGTCGAGGTCATGTCGGCCGGTTCCGCCCTCGGCCAGAAGCTCGTGGGCGCCAAGGTCGGCGAGATCGTCTCCTACGAGACCCCGGCCGGCAGCACGCTCGAGGTCGAGGTCGTCGGCATCGAGTAGCCGCCGCCCCCGTCAGCGAGCGTTCACGCCTTCTTTCGCCGCCTGTCGTCGCCGACGGCGGCCCGCCTCAATACGATGCTCGCATGCCTGACGAGCCCCGCCGCGAGCCCGAGACCACAACGGTCCGCCGGCGCGTGACGATGCCGCGGCCCGTCCGTGACCGCCGCCGCCGCGAGGACGGGGCCGACGCCCCCTCCCGGGGTGAGCGGGCCGCCCGCATCGAGCACCCCGAACCGCACCCGCCCCGCGCCCTGCCGCCGGGTCGCTTCGTCGAGATCACCGATCGAGGCACCACCTGGGTGCACCACGCGCCGGGCCCCGCGGGGGCGCCGACGCTCATGCTGCTACACGGCTGGACCGCCACCGCCGGGCTCAACTGGTTCGCCGCGTACGAACCGCTGGCAGAGTTGTTCGACGTCGTCGGGCTCGATCACCGGGGCCACGGGCGCGGCATCCGGTCGAAGCGCCGGTTCCGCCTGGCCGACTGCGCCGACGATGCCGTCGCCCTCGCCGACGAGCTGGGCATCGACACGTTCATCCCGGTCGGCTACTCGATGGGCGGCCCCATCGCCCAGCTGATCTGGCACCGCCACCCCGACCGCGTGTCGGGCCTCGTGCTGTGCGCCACGAGCCGCAACTTCACGGGCAGCGCCGTCGAGCGGGCGGCGTTCTCGGGACTCGCCGGCCTCGCGCTCGCCGCGCGGGTCACGCCCGAGTCGTGGCGGACGTCGCTCAACGAGCGCGTGATCGCCCGCAAGCCCGAGGACGGCGCGATCGCCGACTGGGCGCGCTCCGAGATGCGCCGCAACGACCCCCGGGCGATCGTCGAGGCCGGACGCGCGATCGGGGCGTTCTCCTCCCACGACTGGATCACCGACGTCGACGTGCCCACCGCAGTGGTCGTCACCCAGCTCGACTCGGTCGTGCCGCCGGCGCGCCAGCGCAAGTTGGCCGAGGCGATCCCCGGCGCGACCGTCCACCCGGTGCGCGGCGACCACGGTGTGTGCGCCTTGGCGCCTCAGGTGTTCGTGCCGGTGCTGCGCGAGGCCTGCGTCTCGGTCGCCGAGCGCATCGCCACCCCGCCGGCCACCGCCTCGGCGACCGGTTCCCCGTCGGCCCCCGAGACCTGAGCCGCATCGGCGGGGTCGGCCGCCTCGAAGATCTCGTCGACCTCGTAGATGTCCGTCACCTCGACGATCTCGACGGGCGCGTCCAGGACCTGCTCGAGCAGCTCCTTGCGCTCGTTCGCGCTGTACAGCTCGAGGGACAGGTCCGCCCCGTCCGCCGCGGTGACCTCGATCACGTAGCGCCTCGGCAGGTCGTCCTTCGCGGTGCGGCGCACGCTCACCGAGCGCACCAGCGCGGCGTGGGTCCGGTCGAGCCCGATCGCCACGCGCAGGATCGCGGCCAACGTCGTGACGAGGCGCTGGTCCTTGCTGCGCAGCGACGCGAACTCGACGTGGCTGGGCTTCGGCGTGCTCTTGCGGTGGTAGCGGGCGACCAGGGCGATGAGCTCGATCTCGTGATCGGTGTAGCCGGTGAGCTGATCGGTGTTCCGGATCACGTAGTACGTGTGCTTGTGGTGCTTGTCGTGCGACACGAACTGGCCCACGTTGGCCAGCAGCGCCGCCGCCTCGAGCAGCTCCCGGGCATCCGGTCCGAGGCCGTGCGCCTTGCGCAGGCCGTCGAAGATCTCGAGCGCGAGGCGAGCGGTCTGCTCGGAGTGCGCGAGGTCGTCGTCCATCGCCGTGGCCAAGTGCATCACGTTGCGGCGGCGCAGGTCGACCAGGTGGTGCATCGAGCCGGCCCCGCGCCGCTCGCGTGCGTCGAGCAGCACGCCCTCGCGCAGCGCGTAGTCGGACAGCACCATCGAGGTGATGCCGCACTCGTTCATCGTCTGCTCGAGGATGATGGCGCCCGCGAGGATGATGTCGGCCCGGCGTGGTTCGAGGCCGGGCACCTTGCGGCGCTCGTCGAGCGAGGGCGCCGCCGCCAGCTTCTCGACGACGGCCTTCACCTCTTTGCGCGTGAACTCGAAGTTGTTCAGCGTGCGCGGGGTCGCGTCGTCGCCGCGTGCCGCTTGCACGATCGCCGCCACCGCGCCGATCGTGCCCGAGCTGCCGACCGCGACCTCGAAGCCGCGCCGCTTCACGGCGCGCGCCATCGGCGCCAGCGCCGAGCGGACGTAGCGCCGGCACGAGTCCACCGCGGCGGGGTGCAGCATCTCCGAGCGGAAGAACTTGCGCGTCAGACGGATGCACCCGAGCTTGAGGCTCCCGGCCACCAGGGTCTCGCCGCGCAGGCCGATGAGGATCTCGGTGCTGCCGCCGCCGATGTCGACGAGCACCAGCTGCGTGTCGAACACGGGCACGGCCTGCAGGACCCCGAGGTGGATGAGGCGAGCCTCTTCGAGACCGGTGATCACCTCGACGTCGACGTCGGCCTCGGCGCGCGCCCGCTCGAGGAAGACCTGCGCGTTGTCCGCTTCGCGCACTGCGCTCGTCGCCACCGCGTAGAGCGTGGCGCCGTGGATGTCGGCGATCTGGCGCATGCGGCCCAGCGCGGCGACGCCCCGGTCGATCGCGTCGGGCTCGAGCTCCTTCATGTCGTCGCCCTTGGCGCCCCCCGAGCCGAGTCGCACCATCTCCTTCTCGCGGGTGACGACTTCGAAGGTGGGATCGTCGCTCGGGAACTTGGCGACGACGAGGTGGAACGAGTTCGTCCCGATGTCCAGCGCGGCGAGGAACTCGGGCGCTCCCTCCTCCGCCGCCTCGACCGCCTCGTCCGACTGGCTCGTCACGCTCATCGTGGCCCCGACCCTACCGAAGCATCGACGCCGAGCGGAACGACCGGGCCGACGACCGCCAGAGCCGGCGATCCCGTCCTAGAGTCGCCACACGAGTCAGGCGTCGCACGCCCCCGCACGCCACCTGGGGAAGGGGAATCGACCGTGCCGGTGTGTCCCGAACGCGCGCTGGAGGCATCACCCATGAGGCGGGGCGGCGCGCGACCGGCTGCCGTTCGGAGGGCCGTCAGCTCGTCGGGGAGGAGAACCGCCGCGCTCGCCGTGGGGCTCCTGGCATTGGCGGCGTGCTCCGCAGGGACCGGATCGACCGCGTCCACGCCGGGGTCGAGCACGCCGGCCGCGTCGGTCACCGCGAGCGGCACGACGGCGGGGGCGGCGCCGCCGAAGGTCCGGGAGTCCGCGGGGTGCGCCACGGTGCGGGCGAACGCGGCCGCGGCCGCGAACGACACGCTGCCCCGCAGCGGCGGTCCGCCCGTGGCGCCCCGCCACGAGACCATCGCCGTCGACGGCACCGACCGCACCTACACGATGGTCGCGCCCGCCGCCACGCCGTCCACCGAACCCGCCCCGCTCATCGTCGCCGTGCACGGGTTCGGGTCGAGCGCGTTCGAGTTCGGCTCGCTGACCGGGCTCGATCAGCCCGGCGCCGCCGGCGACGCCACGGTCCTGCTCCCCGATGGGATCGGGCCTCCCCGCACCTGGCAGACGTCGGGCTCGGGCCGCGACGCCGCCTTCATCGACGCCATGCTCGACGACGTC
This sequence comes from uncultured Iamiaceae bacterium, assembly GCA_964446345.1. Lineage (GTDB taxonomy): Bacteria > Actinomycetota > Acidimicrobiia > Acidimicrobiales > Acidimicrobilacustridaceae > CAYUOL01. The sequence goes on from CAYUOL010000378.1 coordinate 4,818, forward strand.
GAGCGCCGCGGGTGCTACGACCTCGACCGCGTCTTCATGACCGGGTTCTCCGCCGGCTCGGCGTTCACGATCGCGTACGCGTGCGCGCACCAGGACCGCATCGCCGCGATCGCCACCGGCGCCGTCGACTTCCAGCTCGGGTGCAAGGAGCCGATGCCGATCATCGCCTTCCACGGCACGGCCGACCCCGCCGTGCCCTACGACGACGGCGCGATCGGCATGTCGCTGCCGGGCGTCAAGGTGCGCGGCACCGAGCTGAACATGAGCGACTGGGCGAAGCTCGACGGGTGCACCCCCACACCGACGATCACCGAGGTCGGCACCGAGGTGACCAAGCGCGTGTGGTCCGGATGCGCCCCGGGTACCGACGTCGAGCTCTACAGCATCAAGGGCGGCGGCCACACCTGGGCCGGGGCCGACCCGTCACGCGGGCTCGGGCTGACGACGCAACAAGTGAGCGCGACGAAGGAGCTCGTCCGCTTCTTCGCGGCGCACCCGCACCGCTCGAGCTGAGAGCCAGGAACTGGGGCGTCACGGCGACGGGGACGGGGCCGCACCGCTCTGTGGGCTGTCACCACCGGAGACCGAGGGTGAGCGGCAAGAGACCGTCCGCGCCGCCGCCAGCGGCGCCGCCGTCAGCGGAGGGCGGCGTCTCGCTCGATCCGGCGCGCCGCCGCTTCGACGTCGGCGCCGTAGCGCTTGCCGGGTTGGCGTGTCGTGCGCTCGATCGGGCCGGAGACGCTGACCGCGGCGACGACCGCGCCGGCGTCGTCGCACACCGGCGCGCTGACGGACGCGACGCCGGGCTCGCGCTCGCCCACGCTCTGCACCCAGGGCTTGCCCAGCCGCCCGGCGGCTGCCGCGAGCAGGAGCTTGCCCGCCGAGCCACCCACGTCGAGCGGGAACGACGCCCCCATGGGGACGATCGTGCGCAGGCCGTGGGGCGACTCGAGGGAGGCGATGCAGACGCGGCGGTCGCCGTCGCGCACGTAGAGCTGCGCGCTCTCCCCCGTCCCGTCGCGCAGGGCCGCCAGCGCCGGCTCCGCGGCGCCGGCCAGCGGGATGGCTTCCGCCGCGGCGCGACCCAGGGCGATGAGCCGCACGCCCAGGGCGAACCGCCCGTCGGCGTCGCGGCGCACGAGCCCGTGCGCCTCGAGGGCGACGGCCAGGCGATGGGTGGTCGCCCGCGAGAAGCCGGTGGCGTCGACGAGCTCGTTGAGCGTCAGCGGGCGGGCTTCGAGGGCGTCGAGCACCACGACCGACTTGTCGATCACACCCACACCGCTTATCGTTGGTTCCACAAGACAAGACTAACGTCTCACATAATGAGATGGCAAGCACCGACCGCTCCAGAGGTGACCTCATGGCCGCACCCCGCACGTTGAGCCAGAAGATCTGGGACGACCACGTCGTCCGCTCCGGCGACGGCGAGCCCGATCTGCTCTACATCG
>CAYUOL010000379.1:0-6186 GCA_964446345.1 uncultured Iamiaceae bacterium
CACCATCGGGTCGAGCGAGGTGGTGACGGTCGTGGTGGTCGGGCGGACGACGATCATCTGCGTGATGCTGGCGCTGCTGGGACGCGTCGAGGCGTCGCCGGCGTAGGCCGCGCTGATCACGTGCGGTCCCGCGGGGAGCTGCGGCAGCGCGAGGGTGGCGGCGCCGAAGTAGGGCACCACCGTGCCCAGCACGCGCGTGCCCTCCGAGAAGACGACCGGCGCGGTCGGCGAGCCCGCCCCCGGCGCCGTCATGGTCACCACGGCCTTGAGGCTGACGCCGTCCCCGGCGACGGCGGGGTTGGTCGTCGACGTCAGCGCCACGGACGTCGCCGCGCTCGTGACGGACTGGTTCACCGTCGCCGACGCCGGCACGAGCGCTGCCGCGCCGTCATAGGTGGCGGTGATGGCGTGGGGCCCGGCGGGCAGGTCCGCCACGGTCACCGAGTAGCTGCCGAACCACCACGCGGCGACGCCGATCACGCGGGTGCCCTCGCGGAACGTCACGGACCCGATCGGCGCCGTGACCCCCGCGATCGTCGACTGCACCGTGGCCTTGAACTGCGTCGGCTGGCCGAACGTGCTCGGGTTGACGGACGACGTCACCGCCACCGTGAACGTGCCCTTGTTCACGACCTGGGAGACGGCCGAGGTGCTCGAGGCGTACGTCGCATCGCCGCCGTAGGTGGCCGTGATGCTGTGCGCGCCAGCGGCGAGGTCGGACACGGTGAGGCTGTAGCTGCCGAAGAACCACGTCGCCGTGCCGAGCACGCGGGTGCCGTCGACGAACGTGACCGTGCCGACGGGGGTGCCGGCGCCGGCCGGTGCGGTGACGGTCGCCCGCAGCACGGTGGCCTGGCCGACGACCGAGGGGTTCACGGACGAGGTGAGCGTGGTCGTCGTCGGGACGAGGACGGCGGCGTCGGCCGGCGACGTGGCGGCGAGGGCCCCGAGGGCGCTCAGTGCGGCGACGAGGAGCCCCGCCCCGAGCAGCAGCAGGGCCAGAGCCGGGTCGCGTGGTGCCGTGCGGGCGCGCGCGGGCAGAGGTCGGGGGCAAGCACTTCGCATGAGCATCCTGTCGGGAAGCGGGCAAACGGCGGGCGGCGATGGGCCGGTCAGCCGGAGGTTCCCGAGGTCTCGGCATCGATCGCCACGCGATTGAGTCGTTCGGCCCAATCGTGACGAGAACCACACAATTGGCACGCTCGATGCAGGTTTCCGGTCCAGACCGCCGCCGACGGCTGGTGCCACTGCCCGCTGGCGCGGCCCGTCGGGCTCAGAGCCGCTGGGCGACCTGGTCGAGGATCGCGTCCGCGATCACTCGCTTCGAGCCCAGCGCCACCGACGTGCGGCTGCCGTCCGCGCCCAGGATCACCACGGCGTTCGTGTCGTGCTCGAACCCCACGCCGTCGGCCGCCACGTCGTTCGCCACGATCAGGTCGAGGCGCTTGCGCTCGAGCTTGCCGAGGGCGTTCTCGAGCACGTCGTCGGTCTCGGCCGCGAACCCCACGAGCAGGTGGCTGGCGGGCTTCTGCTGGCCGAGGTCGACCAGGAAGTCGTGCGTCCGTTCCAGCTCGATCGTCGGCACCGTGCCGTCGTCGCTCTTCTTGATCTTCCGCCGGGCGGGGTCGGCGGGCCGGAAGTCGGCCACCGCGGCCGCCATGATGATCACGTCGTGCTCGGCTGCGATCGGCATGATCGCGGCCTCCATCTCGGCTGCCGAATCGACGCGGATGCTCGTCACCCCCACCGGGATCGGGCGGTCGACGGTCGTGACGAGGGTGACGGACGCGCCCCGAGCCTGCGCCGCCTCGGCGAGGGCGTAGCCCTGCTTGCCGGACGACCGGTTGGTGATGACCCGCACCGGATCGATCGCTTCGCGCGTGCCGCCGGCGCTGACGAGGACCCGCACGCCCTCGAGGTCGCCGACGGGGTCGGCGGCGGGCGCGGCGCCCGTGGTCCCGGCGAGGACCCGCTCGACCGCGGCGACGACCACCTCGGGGTCGGCCAGGCGCCCGACGCCCACGTCGCCACCGGCCAGTCGCCCCGCTTCGGGATCCACCACCGTGACGTCGCGCCGGCGCAGCAGGGTGAGGTTGTCCTGCACCGCGGGGTGCTCCCACATCTCGGTGTGCATCGCCGGGCAGACGATGACCGGCGCCCGAGTGGCCAGCAGCGTGGCCGTCAGCAGGTCGTCGGAGATGCCGGCGGCGTACGACCCGAGCAGGCGCGCGGTCGCCGGGCACACGAGGACGAGGTCGGCCTTCTGGCCCAGACGGGTGTGCGGGATCGGGTCGGTCTCGTCGAACAACGAGGTCTGCACCGGCTGGGACGCGAGCGCCGACAGCGTCGTGCGCCCGATGAAGCGCTCGGCGCCCTCGGTCATGATCGGGGCGACGTGCGCCCCGGCATCGACCAGCCGCCGGCACACCTCGATCGCCTTGTACGCGGAGATGCCGCCGGTGACGCCGAGCACGATCGTGCGCCCGGCGACGCTCGAAGCGATGGCCATCGAATGGTCCCCCCGGCGCGGAGGTCGGCTACTCGGCAGGGGCGGTGGCCGCTGCTGCCGCCGCGGCCGCCGCGGCCTCTTCGGCCTCGGGGTCGACGTCGACGGCGACGATCTTGTCGGCGGCGATCTCCTCGAACGCGATCGAGAGCGGCTTGCGGGCCACCGAGGTGACCTGCGGCGGCACCGTGGCGCCCAGGCCCTCGCCCAGCTGCCCGAAGTAGGCGTTGATCTGGCGGGCCCGGAGGGACCCCAGCGTCACGAGCTTGAACTTGGAGTCGACCTTGCTCATCAGCTCTTCGATCTTCGGGTTCATCATCGAGTCATGGGCGATGGCCACGGCAGCACTCCGTCTCAGCAGGGTCGTAACGCAGGAACGGCCGCTCCCGAGCGGGAACGGACCGGCTGGCCATGCTAGCAGCGCGAGCCCCGGAACCCGAACCAGGGCGCCCGCCGCGACGCGGGGTCAGGCCCCGGAGGCCGCCTCCGACGCCGGCCGGTGGGCGCGGATGAGGTCGAGGATCTGCTGCGCGGCGTCGTCGAGGTCGTCGTTGACGACGAACGTCGCCCCCAGCCGCTCCCCTGCGGCGATCTCGTCTCGCGTGACCTGCAACCGCTTCTGGACCTGCTCCTCCGAGTCGCCCCGGCCGCGCAGGCGCTGCTCTTGCACCTCGAGCGACGGCGCGGTGACGAAGATCAGCAGGGCCTCGGGATCGCGGCTGCGCACCTGCTCGGCGCCTTGGACATCGATCTCGAGCACGACGTCCTGGCCGGGGTCGGGCTCGGGGAACGGGGTGCCGTAGAAGTTGTCGAGGAAGCCCGCGTGCTCGAGGAAGCCGCCGTCGTCCACGCGCTTCTGGAACGTGGCGTGGTCCACGAAGGTGTACGCATCGGCGGACTCGCCCGGGCGCTGCGCCCGAGTCGTCCACGATCGGCTGAGCCAGAGGTGCGGATCGAGCTGCATGACGCGCGCGACGACCGTGCCCTTGCCGACCCCACCCGGGCCGGAGATCACGACGATCAACGCGGGCCGCTTATCCCGGGAACGCCTTGAGCAACGACGCCCGCTGCTGGTCGCCGAGGCCCCGCACGCGTCGGGACTCGCTGATCCCGATCTCCTCCATGGTGCGCCGGGCCTTCACCTTGCCGACGCCCGGCAGGGACTCGAGCACGGCGATGACCTTCATCTTGCCGACGATGTCATCGCCCTCGGCGCTGTCGAGGAGCTCCTTGAGCGTCAGCGAGCCCATCTTCAACTTCTCTTTGAGTTCGGCGCGAGCTCGCCGGGCCTCCGCAGCCTTGGCGAGCGCAGCACGACGTTGCTCGTCGGTGAGCTGAGGCGGAAGTGGCATGGGCCGCACCCTAGCGCGGTCCCCCGGCGGGTGCCGTGGGACCGGGGCCGACCGCGCAGCGCGGCCAGGAGACCCTCACTCGAGGCTGCGGACCAGCGCCGCCGCGGCCTCGGCGCGGTCCGGCGCGCCGGTGATCGCGCGGCCCACCACGAGCAGATCGGCCCCGAGCTCGAGGGCCTCCTTCGCCGTCGCCGGACGGGCCTGGTCGTGGGCCGGGTCCCCCGGGGAGCGGATGCCGGGCACGACCCGGTGCAGCCGCGGCGCGATCTGCCCGGCCTCGTGCAGGTCGCTCGCAGCGCACACGATCCCGCCGCACCCGGCCTGGGCCGCGAGCGCGACGCGCCTCGGAAGGATGTGCGCGGGCGCCCCCGCGTCGCTCGTCAGGATCGTCACCGCGAGCGGGATCGGGGTCGGCAGCCCGGCGCGGTCGGCTCCGTCGAGGAAGCCCTCGACGCCGGCCCGCAGCATCGGCCCGTCGTCGCGTGCGTGGAGGGTGAGGTACGTCGCCCCGAGCGACCCGATGACCCGTGCCGCCTTCTCCACGGTGGACGGGATGTCGAACAGCTTCAGGTCGACGAACACCTCGAAGCCGGCGTCGATGAGCCGCGCCACGGCATCGGGCCCGGTGGCGCTGAACAGCTCCAGGCCGACCTTGGCGACGCCGAACCACGGCGCGAGCTCCTGCGCGGTGCGCAGCGCGTCGACCAGGTCGTCGGTGTCGAGCGCGATGGCGAGGCGGGTGCGAACGGCCAGCGGCGCGCCGACGCGCGGCGCAACACCCGACGCAGGCTGGTCAGCGGGCATGAGCGGCTCCGATCAGGTCACGCACTGCAGCCACATCGTGCTGCTGGCACCATGCTTCCACGCCATCGCGCACGGACGCGACGGATCGCGGGTCGGCGAACGTGGCCGTGCCGACCTGCACGGCGCTCGCTCCCGCCAGGAGGAGCTCGACGGCGGTGACCGCGTCGGTGACCCCACCGACGCCGACGATGGGCAGATCCGGCAGCGCGGCGTGCACGTCGTGCACGGCCCGGACCGCGACGGGGTGGATCGCCGGGCCGGACAGACCCCCACCCCGGCCGTCGAGGATGGGCCGGCGCGCCTCGACATCGATCACCATGCCCATCACCGTGTTGATGAGCGTGACCGCATCCGCACCGGCGGACGCCGCCGCCTCGGCGATGGCCACGAGGTCGGTCACGTTCGGGCTGAGCTTCGCCCAGAGGGGTCGGCGGCACGCGCCGGCGGCCTGCACCGCCTCGATCGTGGTGTGGGGCGCGTGGGCGAACATGCGCCCCCGATCGTGGTGGTTGGGGCACGAGACGTTGACCTCGACGGCGACGACCTCGGGGGGCGCGTCGGCGAGCAGGGCACCGGCGCGCGCGTAGTCCTCGACCGAGGTGCCCCAGATCGAGGCGACGACGGTGGCCCCGGTGGCGAGCAGCGGTGGCAGCTCGTGCTCGAGCCAGTAGGGCACGCCCTTGCCCTGGAGCCCGACGCTGTTGAGCATGCCGGCGGGCGTCTCGTGCACGCGCGGCGCCGTGTTGCCGGGCCACGGGTCGGCCGCGAGCGACTTGACCACCACAGCGCCCAGCCCGGCGAGATCGACGTACCGCCCGAGCTCGTCGCCGTGCCCTGCCGTGCCCGACGCGGTCATGACGGGGTTGCGCAGGGCGACGGAGCCGACCCGGGTCGACAGGTCGACGGACGAGCTCGACGCCTCGCCGGGGCGACGCCGCCCCCGACCGGTCCCGAGCCGGCGCGCCCCGCGGGTCCTCATAGAGGCAGCGCCAGCTGGTCGGTGTCGACGCCCTGGTGGTACTCCTGCAAGGTCCGCACGGCGAGGGGGTGACGAGCCGAGTCCGCCATGCCGCGCGCTGCCGCGAGGCCCGCGGCGCCGGTGGTGAGCAGGGGCACGTTGTGCGTGCCGGCCGCCGAGCGGATGTACGCACCGTCGGCGCGGGGGCCGCGACCGCGCGGGCTGTTGATCACGAGGTCGACCTTGCCGCTCGAGATCAGCTCGACCGCGTTCATCCCGGGCTCGCCGATCTTGGCCAGCACGGTGGCGACGGGGACCCCGTTCGCCTCGAGCGCCTCCGCCGTGCCCGAGGTGGCGGCGATGGCGAAGCCCATCTCGACGAAGAGCTGGGCGGCCTCGATGCCGATCTCCTTGTCTCGATCGGCGAGCGAGAGGAACACCGTGCCGGTGGTCGGCAGGCGCGTGCCGGCGGCGAGCTGGCTCTTCGCGAACGCCAGGCCGACCGTGAGGTCGATGCCCATGACCTCGCCGGTCGAGCGCATCTCGGGCCCGAGGAGCGCATCCGC
>CAYUOL010000380.1:0-6176 GCA_964446345.1 uncultured Iamiaceae bacterium
TCGGGGGGCTCGGCGTCGGGGGGCGACGGGCGCGTCCCCGCCACCCGAGCGGCCGTGCACGACCTCCTCGGGCTGCTGGGCGACCTCGACGAACGCTTCCTGGTCGGGGAGCGAGCCCTCCACGACGACGCCGCCCTGCTCGAGATGTACAAGTGGATCTTCTCGATCCTGCACGTCGGCCTCGAGGCGTTCGTGTGGGGCCAGCCGGACAACCCCCGCTTCGTCGACATCACCTCGCCGGGATGGAAGTGGGGTGGCGACAACGCCGACGCGTTCTACCAGTTCGCGCCCGTCCGGGCCTCGCGGACCTACCGCGTGCGCGGGCGCGTCGGCGATGCCGTCTACTGGTCGGTGACGGTCTACGGCGGTCCTGACGACGGGCGCTACTCCGAGCGGATCGTCGGCTCGATCAACGGTCGCGACCTGACCCCCGACGCCGACGGCATCGTGGCGTTCACGATCAGCCCCGACCCCTTCGACGGGCCCGGCATCCGCGTGGACGGGAATGACGCGGTCGCCGCGATCACCCGCGACTACCTCGCGGACCCGGCGAACGGCCGCCGGATGACCTGGACGATCGAGGCCGTCGACCCGCCGCCCACGATCCGTGAAGACGACGCGGACCTCGCCCGTCGCTTCCGCTGCGTGATCACGTGGGTGCGCGAGCAGGCCGACCTCGTCCCGATCGCCCTCGGCGAGCCGAACCACATCGATCCGCCCTACCCCGTGCCGGCCGCGACGTTCGGGTGGGCGGCAGGTGACGCGGCCTACGCCATGGGCAGCTTCTCGCTCGGCGACGACGAGGCCCTCGTGATCGATGGCCGCTCCCCGGAGTGCGTCTTCTGGAACCTGTGCTTGTGGAACCAGCTGCTGCACACGTTCGACTACCGCTACGAGCGGGTCATGATCAACGGCGCGCAGATCCGGTACCAGGACGACGGCTCGTGGCGGATCGTCGTCGCGCATCGAGACCCCGGCCACCCGAACTGGGTGTCCACTCAAGGCCACCACGAGGGCCTCCTGTGGTTCCGCTGGTTCCTGCCCGCGGCGACGCCGGATCGGCCGACGGTGCAGGTCGTGCCCGTGGATGCGGTCGCGACGCTGGCCGGCGGGCGCTGATCGATCACTCGGCGAACGAGAGCCCGGCGGCGCCGAGCGCGGCGCGCAGCTCGGGCAGCACCTTGGGTCCCACCCCGTGCAGGGCGAGCAGCTGCTGCTCGGTGATCCGGCTCAGGTCCTCGATCGTGCGGTAGCCGGCGTTCTCGAGCGCCCGGTGGGCCGGGGCGCTGAGCTTCAGGTCGCGGATCAGGGCGCTGGCCATGCGTGGCTCCCTCGGGTCGTGCCGGCTCGTGCCGGGTCAGCCGGCGAGCGACGGCGAGGCGGCGACGGGGGAGGCGGCCGGGCTCGTCGGGGTGGTCGTCGTGCTGGTGGTCGTCGTGCTGGTCGTCGTGCTTGTCGTCGTGCTGGTGGTCGGGTCCGGCGAGATCTGGGTGAGCAGCGTCGTGAACGCCTCGGCCACGTGGGTCTGGCTCGAGGCGAAGCCGACGTTGGCGACGAAGAACAGCGCGCGCTGCGTCTGCGGTGAGTAGCCCAGCTCGGCCGTGCACCCGGCGGAGCCGCCGCCGTTCTTGAGGAACACCGTCGCCTCGCCGCTCTGCTTGGGCTGCACGACCGGATCCCACCCGAGGCCAGTGACCCCACCCGGGCCGGGGAAGTACACCTTCGACGTGAGGGGCACGGCCTGGTCCAGGAACTGCACGGCGGGTGGGGCGACGAGCGCGTGCAGGAGCTTGAGCATGTCGTCGGCCGTCGATCGCAGGTTGCCGCCGCCGCCCCCGAACACCGGTGGCGCGTTGACCTTGGTCGCGAGCTTGAACGTCGGGTTCGGGGGCTCCTTGTCGTACAGGTACCCGATCGCGACCCGGCTGGGGTCGTCCGGGTAGATGACGGTGTCGGGCATGTCGAGCACGCTCGGTCCGGTCAGCATCTTCGCGAGCAGGGGCTCGTACAACGGGGTGCCCGTGGCGGTCAGCACGAGCTGGTCGGCGAGGATGAAGCCCAGCAGGTCGCACGCGACGTCGGAGTAGTAGTACGCCGTCCCCGGCTTGACGGCGAGGCCCTCGCCGGGCTGGTCCTTGCCCACGGCCTGCACCTCGCTCAACCAGGTGGCGAATTCCTGCAACGTGTAGGCGGGCGGGTCGTTGCCCTCGTTGAAGGGGCGCTCGTAGAAGCCCGAGGTGTAGTCGGCGAGCTGCTGCAGCGTGATGTCCCCCGTGATCTTCGGGACGGTCAGCGAGTACTGCGCGAGGTACGGCTCGATGTACTTGTGGATCTTGTCGTCGAGCTTCAGGGGCCCCGATCGCCCGAGGCCGCCGCTCACCGCCTGGGCGAGCATCGTGGTCGTGAACTGCTTCGTCACGGAGTCGATCAGCGCCACCGTCGACGGCACGAAGAGCTTCTTGTTCGCGAGGTCGTAGAAGCCGGTCGCATAGGTGCCCGACGTGCCGGCCCGCAGGTCGACGGCGGCCACCATGCACCCCGGCACGAGGTCTTTGATCGACTCGACCCACGCGGTGATGCCCTCGAGCAGCGGTTGCGTCGACGGCGTGATCGCCGCCGAGGCCACGCCCGTCACCCCGGCGGCGTCGCCCAGGGACGCGAGGCCCCGACCGAGGGGATCGCGCAGCGCCACCGCCGCGCCGGCGCCCAGGGCACTCGTCAGGAACGTCCGACGGGACACGGCTCCACCGGCGCGCTGGTTCACCATGGACGCGCACGCTACAGGGCGATGGGCTCCGCGGCGCAGCACCCGCTAGCCGATGGGCTCCGCCGGGACGGCGAAGCGCTCGACGTAGCGGGCGAATCGACGCCGCAGGTCGGCCTCGTCGAAGCCGAAGTCGGCGAGGTCGTAGCGCAGCCGACCGTGGCGGTTGCGGGCGTGGTCCGTGAGGTACCCACGCAGCGCCTGCTGCGTCGGCGCGTCGAGCGGTTGGTCGGCCAGCGCGTAGATCCGCTCGACCATCGCCCACTCGTCGGCCATGAGCTCGTGGAAGCGCACGTCGAGCGACTGGTCGGCGGGCAACAGCTCGCGGTCGCGCACGGCCGCGTCGAGCAGGTCCTCGAGGATCGCCAGCCAGTACTGGCCGATGCGCACGGGGTCGACGGTCTCGGCCGAGAGCCACGACACGTACGTGAGCATCGTCGCCATCGACGCCGTCACCGCGACGGGGTCCCGGTGCGTCACCAGCACCGTCGCGTCGGGGAAGACCTCGATCAGCGGGCCGAACTGCTCGAGGTTCTGCGGCGACTTCAGCACCCACCGCGTGGCTCCGGCGCCGGCGCGGGGATGGGGCCGGAGGAACTGCAGCACCTGCAGCACCCGCTTCAAGTATCGGTAGTGCGGCGTCTGGTCCGTCGCCCGGTAGTGCGCCCGCCATGTCGGTATCGGTGCCATCGTGTCGAAGTACATGGTCGAGAAGTCGATCGCGAGCAGGTTGATCTCCTCGTGCGCGTGGTGCGTCCCGATGTCGAACATCGCCGGGAAGTGAGGGAGCGCCTGGGTGAGGAAGCCGAGCGCCGCGTCGCAGCGAGCGATGCGTGGGTCGGGCGCCCCCGGAGCCAGGCTGGCGGCCTCCGTCGGCGAGAGCACCGGCTCGATGCTCTCCCAGTAGGCGACCGAGCGGAGGTTCGGGTCGGCGGCGATCAGGTTCTGCAGGTGCGTCGTGCCCGTGCGGGGCAGCCCGGCGATGACGATCGGCCGTTCGACCCGCTCGTCGAGGATCTCGGGGTGCCAGGCGATCGCGTCTTCGATCAGCAACCGGTTCTTCAGCAGCTGCAGCAGCTGCGTGTGGATCGTGACGCGCCCCATCGCGCTGAAGCCCGCCTCGTCGCGGTACGCCGCCAGCAGCACCCGCAAGGGCGCCAGGTACCCGTCGTCCCCGAAGTCCTCCAGTCCGGTCTCCGCGCGGGCCTGCTCGTGGAGGGCGTCCTCGTCGATCGGGCACGCGTCCGCGAGCTGCGCGCCGAGCCGCAGCATCTCCTCGACCTCCGGCGTGAACGTGGGGTGGCGGAGGTCGATCCGGATGTCCGGCGGCGTCGCCGCAGGGCCGGTGCCCGAGGTCGTCATGGGGGCACGGTAGGTCGCCGGGACGCGGCGCGCTCGACCCCGGTTAGCCTCCGCCCTGCCGTGGGGGACGGCAGGAGCAGGACACCGCGGCCAGCAGACGGCGCCGTGGCGCGAGGACGTCGGAGCAAGAAGCAGGGGGACCAGGTGCAGGCACCAGCGGAGCGCGAGCAGTGGATCGACGACCGGCTCTCGCAGCTGACGACGAGCGAGAAGATCTCGCTCGTCGCCGGCGCGGACGCGTGGCGGACGGCGGCGATCGAGCGCGTCGGCATCCCGGCGATGAAGGTGAGCGACGGCCCGAACGGCGCGCGCGGGGACGCCACGACGGGGGCCACGGCCGCCTGCTTCCCCGTCGGCACCGCGCTCGGTGCCACGTGGAACCCCGCCCTGCTGGAAGAGGTCGGTGTCGCGCTGGGCCAGGAAGCCAAGACGAAGGGCGCGCAGCTGCTGCTGGCGCCGACGGTCAACATGCACCGCACGCCCCTCGCCGGCCGCAACTTCGAGTGCTACTCGGAGGACCCCTGGCTGACGGCCCGCCTGGCCGTCGCGTTCGTCGACGGCGTGCAGAGCGAGGGGGTCGGTGCCTGCATCAAGCACTACGCGGGCAACGAGTCCGAGCACCAGCGCATGACGATGAGCTCGGTGATCCCCGAGCGCGCGCTGCGCGAGATCTACTTGCTGCCGTTCGAGCTGGCCGTCGCCGAGGCCCGACCGTGGTCCGTGATGGGGGCCTACAACCGCGTCGACGGCATCTACGCGTGCGCGCACCCCCGCCTGCTGATCGAGATCCTCAAGGGGGAGTGGGGCTTCGACGGCGCCGTCATCTCGGACTGGGGTGCGATCCACGACGCGGTCACGAGCGCGAACGGTGGGTGCGACCTCGAGATGCCCGGCCCGCCGAAGCACTTCGGGGCGCCGCTCGTCGACGCGGTCGAGCGCGGTGAGGTGGACATGGCGGTCATCGACGACAAGGTGCGTCGCGTGCTCCGGATGGTCGCGCGCTCGGGGCGCATCGAGCAGCCCGACGAGCCGCCCGAGCAGTCGGTGGACCGCGCCGAGCACCGGGCGCTCGCGCGGCGGGCGGCCTGCGAGTCGATGGTGCTCCTGAAGAACGAACCGCGCCACGAGCACCCGCCGCTCCTGCCGCTCGAGCGCGCCGGCCTCCGGCGCCTCGCCGTCATCGGACCGGTCGCGGAGCGGGGGTCGATCATGGGTGGCGGCAGCTCGGTCGTGCGCACCCACCACCAGGTGCACCCGCTCGCGGCGGTGCGCGAGCGACTGGGCGACGACGTGACGGTGGTGCACGCGACCGGCGGGGCCATCGACCGGTTCGTGCCGAACCCGCAGTCGACCTGGTTCGCCCCCCTCGACGAGGGCGGTCGCGGCCTGCGCATCGAGTACGTCGCCACCGACGACATCTCGACCGTGCCGCTCGACCTCGCGGCCGACGACCAACGGCTGCTCGGTGCCCGGCTGCTCAAGTCGGTGTCGTGGGTGTGGTGGCTGCCGCCGCCCGAGGTGCCGAGCCGCCGAACGTGGGGCGCCCGGTGGCGGGGCGACGTCGTGGTCGAGGAGACGGGGCCGTGGACGTTCGGGATCGCGGCGGTCGGTCGCGCGCGGGTCTTCGTCGACGACGCGGTCGTGCTCGACAACTGGACGGCCCCGAAGCCGGGGGCCCTCTTCTTCGGCTGGGGGAGCGACGAGATCGTGCGCACCGTCGAGCTCGCGGCGGGGCGCCACGCGCTGCGCGTGGAGTACCAGCCCGACGAGCGGGCGGACCGTCCCGCGATCCGCTTCGGGATGCAGCCGGTGCCGCCCGGTGATCCCGTGGCGGACGCCGCAGCGCTGGCCGCCGACGCCGACGCGGTCGTGTTGCTCGTCGGCACCGACGGCGAGTGGGAGACCGAGGGCAGCGACCGCGTGGCGATGCGCCTGCCCGGCCGCCAGGACGAGCTCGTCACCGCCGTCGCCGCCGCGAACCCCCGCACGGTCGTGGTGCTGAACACGGGCAGCCCCGTCGAGATGCCCTGGGAGCCCGACGTGGCGGCGA
>CAYUOL010000381.1:0-2881 GCA_964446345.1 uncultured Iamiaceae bacterium
CCTGCGGCGCCGGTGAAGAAGGCCGCGGACAAGAAGCTCGCGAAGAAGAGGGCCGTGGCGAAGAAGGCACCTGCCAAGAAGGCGGCGGCGAAGAAGGCCTCCGGCAAGAAGGCCGCCGCGAAGAAGGCGCCCGGCAAGAAGGCGTCCGGGGCCGAGGCCCCGACCGAGGCCGCGCCCGAGGCCGCAGAGCCGAAGGCCGCGCCTGCGCCGGTCGCCGGGGAGGCGCCCGAGCAGAGCGTCACCGCCGCGCCGCCGGCGGAGGCGCCCGTCGAAGCGCCGGCCGCCGCGCCCGCCCCCGTCGTCGCCGACGCGGCGGTCCCCGAGCCTGCGCCCCCGCGCGCCGAACCCGTCGCGGCGCGATCGTCCGCCGCGTCAGAGGTCATGGCGACCGAGACCGGCGATCAGCTCCTCGAGTCCTCGCCCGCGGGCGCGGAGGTGGCGCCGCGCGAGCCGGCCGCCCGGCCGGCGCCGGGTCCCGCGACCCCGACCGCGGCGCCGGCCTCCGGCGGGCCACGCGTGGCCGCCGCCGTCGCGCTGCTCGCGGCGCTGGTGCTCGCGGTGCTGCTCTGGGTGCGGCGCCGCCGGCGCTGACGGCCGCACCACCCGCGGCGTCCGAGTCGGATCGGGCTACTCGCCCGGATCCGCGGGCGCGGCGTCCTGCTGGCGTCGCGAGCCTGCCCGCCGCTCGCGCACGCGTCGCTCGGTCGTGACCTTGCTCCAGTCCTGGTGCTGGCGCCGGTCGGTGCCGCTGCGGCGGTCACCCGAGACCCGTCGCTCACCCGTCTCGAGCAGCTCGCGCACCTCGCTGAGCAGCCGCTTGGTCATGTCGAGGTCGCCGCGCAGCGTCACGTCGAACGCGCCGCGCGCCTTGGCTTGCTCGCGCAGGCTGGTGTCGCCGGTGACGACGAGCACCTCGGGCGCGGGATCCTCGGCGAGCAGGTCGGGGAGCGCCTCGAGGCCGCCGAGCCCCGCCTGCTCGTTCAGGATGACCACGAGCGACGGGTGCACGACGCGGTTCATCTGCAGCGCCTCGATCGACTGCGAGGTCTCGGCGAGGATCTCGAACCCGGCCTCGGCCACGAGCTGCGCGAGGACTCGGCGGTTCCAGCTGTCGACGTCGCACACGATGGCGGTGAGCGGTCGCGGATCGGGCATGGTCGCCTCCGTGCTACGTCTTTCCGTCGTACGCCGAGCCGGCGTCCGGCGCGGCCCGTCTGGCGTGCAGCTGAGAGCTTGGCACGCCGCTCCCCGGTCGGCACGCACGACCCATCGGGCCGCGGGCTCACGCGTGGGACCCGCGGCGGCTCGGCGCCGTCACGACGTCGCCCGCCCTCCGTCTTCGGGCCTCCTGTCAGCCCGGAGGCTGCAGCACCACCAGGCGCATCTCGGTCATCTCGTGGACGGCGTAGGCCGGTCCCTCACGGGTGTTGCCGCTGTCGCGCACACCGCCGTAGGGCATCTGGTCGGCGCGCCACGTGGGCACCTCGTTGACGAGCACGCCGCCGAAGTCGAGCGTGCGCGCCGCGTGCAGCGCCTTGCCGAGGTCGGCGGTGAAGACGCCGGCCTGCAACCCGTACCGGGTGTCGTTGGAGAGGCGCAGTGCCTCGTCGAAGTCGGTGTAGCTCGCGAGCCCGATCACCGGGCCGAAGATCTCGGTGCGGCACACGTCCATGTCGGGGGTGACGTCGGCGATCACCGTGGGGCGCAGCACGCCGTGGTCGTCGACGGTGTTGCCGGTGGCGACCGTCGCGCCGGACTCGACCGCAGCGGCGATCGCCTTGCGGACCCGCTCGGTCTCGCCTTCGTCGATGAGGGCGCTGACGTCCGTGGAGTCCTCCAGCGGGTCCCCGACGCGCAGCGCGTCGACGAGGGGGACGAGCTCGCCCACGAAGTCGTCCATCACGGACTCGTGCACGTACACGCGCTGCACGGAGATGCAGCTCTGCCCCGCGAACGAGAAGCCGGCGACGCTGATCTTCTTCGCCGCGCTCGCCAGGTCGGCGTCGGGTTCGATGACCACCGGGGCGTTGTTGCCGAGCTCGAGGCCGACGCGCTTGTGCGGCGCCTTCGCCCGGATGCCCCACCCGACCTCGGGTGATCCGGTGAACGTGATCAGGCGCACGTCGTCGTGCGTGATGAGGTGATCCGCGACGCGCCCGGGCACCGTGACCACGTTCAGCCAGCCGGGCTCGAGCCCGCACTCCTCGACCAGCAAGGACGCGAGGGCGAGGGCCGTGAGCGGGGTCGCCGACGCAGGCTTGAGCACCACGGGGCACCCCGCGGCGATCGCCGGCGCGACCTTGTGGGCGACGAGGTTGAGCGGGAAGTTGAAGGGCGAGATCGCGGCCACCACGCCCACCGGCACCCGCAGGACGAAGCCGATCTTGCCCGAGCCCGCCGCCGCGCTGCTCGCCTCGAGGGGGACGACCTCACCGGCCAGCGTCCGCGCCGTCGCGGCGGAGAACCGGAACGTGTCGACCGCGCGCGTCACCTCGCCGCGCGCCGTGGTGATCGGCTTGGCCGACTCCTCGGCGATGGACCGGGCGAAGCGCTCGTGCACCTCCGGGTCTGCGAGGCGCTCCGCTGCCCGATCGAGGATCGCGGCGCGGACATGGGCCTCCGGGGCGCCCGCACGATGGCGCGCCAGCGCGGCCGCGACCGCGGCGTCGATGTCGGCCTCGGTCCCCATCGGCACCCGACCGACCTCGTGCCCGTCGTAGGGCGACCGCACGACGTTCACGTCACCTTCGCCCTCTCCGTGGTCGACGAGGTCGGCACCGATGCGCATGCGAGTCAGCTCTGTCATCGGCCCATCATGCCCAGGTTGCCCGTCGAGAAGTCGGCCCGGCCGCGATCGGGCTCCACCCGGGGTGCGCTCGGG
>CAYUOL010000381.1:2981-6157 GCA_964446345.1 uncultured Iamiaceae bacterium
CTCGGGTCAGCCTCGGGCCAGTCCGCCCGGGCCGGCTTCGGGCCAGGCCGGGGTCAGCCCGCGGCGGGGACGGGCTGGGTGATGCCCAGGATGCCGCCGCCGCCGTACGCCAGCACGCGGCCCGGGACGCCGACCACGTCGCGCCCGGGGTACACGCCTTCGAGCTGGCGGAGGATCTCCTTGTCGGCCGCGGCGCCCGCGAGGGGCACGAACACGGCGCCGTTCGCCACGTAGAGGTTCACGTAGGGCACCTCGACGAGCTCGTCGAAGCACTCGACGTGCGGCAGGACGTCGAGCGTGCAGCACTCGATGCCGGCCTCGGCGAGGCGTTGCTGGTTCTCGCGGGCGACCCGACGATCGGGATCGTCGGGGTCGGAGGTCGACTGCAGCAGCACGGTGCCGGGCTCGACGAACGTGACGACGTTGGCCACGTGCCCGTCGGTGCCCCAGTCGCTGGAGAGCCCGCTCGCCAACCACACGATCGTGTCGACCCCCAGGTTCTCGCGCAGGTGCCGCTCGATGTCGTCGCGCCCGAGGTCGGGGTTGCGGTTCGGGTTCAGCAGGCACTGCTCGGTGGTCACGAGGGTGCCGGCGCCGTCGACCGTGATCGAGCCGCCCTCGAGCACCATGGGCACGGTCACCCGTTCGATGCCGAGGTGCGCGCACAGCGGTTCGGCGAGCGCGGCGTCACGGTCCCAGGACTCGAGCTTCTCGCCCCACGCGTTGAAGCCGAAGTGCGCCGCCAGGCGCCCGCCGGATCCGTCGCTCAGGAAGAGGGGCCCGTTGTCGCGCACGAACGAGTCGTCGATCGGGAGCTCGACGACCTCGACCTCGCCGCGCAGCCACTGCTCGGCGGCCCGGCCTTCTCCTTCGTCGGCGATCACCAGCACGGGCTCGTACTCGTTGATGGCGCGGGCGATGATCGCGTAGGTGTCGCGCGCGGCACCGAGGTGGCTGCGCCAGAACTCGAACCGTCGCAGCGTCGGCCACGCGATCAGGCACCGCTCGTGCGGGTCCGTCGCCGCCGGCAGGTGGAACCCGCGCGACGCCGGTGTCGAGCCCGACCCTGCCTCCCTCACCACCTCTTCGTCCCCCACAGGACGGTCAGCGTAAACGAATAGTGTCCGGGACGACGCCGTTCGTGGTCGGGCGTCCGAGGAGGCCCTGATGCTGACGGTCGGCGTTCCCACGGAGATCAAGAGCGACGAGCACCGCGTCGCGGTCACCCCGGACGGCGTGCGCGAGCTGCGCCGACGCGAGGTCGACGTGCTGGTGCAGCGCGGCGCCGGCGCCGACTCCAGCTTCACCGACGCGGAGTTCGAGCACAGCGGCGCGCGGATCGTCGACGGTGCCGACGAGCTGTGGGCGGCGGCCGACATCGTGTGCAAGGTCAAGGAGCCGCAGCCCTCCGAGCTCGCGCTGCTGCGCGAGGGCCTCGTCCTGTTCACCTACCTGCACCTCGCCGCCTACCCGGAGGTGGCCGACGCGCTGCTGTCCTCGGGTGCGACGGGCATCGCCTACGAGACGGTGCAGCTCGAAGACGGGTCGCTCCCGCTGCTGGCGCCGATGAGCGAGGTCGCGGGGCGCATGGCCGTGCAGCTGGGCGCGCACTTCCTCGAGCGCCACAACGGCGGCCGCGGCGTGCTCATGGGCGGCGCTCCCGGGGTGCAGCCGGCGCGGGTGACGGTGCTCGGCGCGGGGAACGTGGGGTGGAACGCGGCCTGGATCGCCGCCGGCATGGAGGCCGAGGTGAACCTGCTCGACCTCGATCTCGACCGGCTCCGCTTCGTCGATCAGATCCACAAGGGACGCATCACGACGCTCGCGTCGAACCACGGTGCGATCGAGCGGGCCGTCGCCGGTGCCGACCTCGTGATCGGGGCGGTGCTCTCGCCCGGCCGTCGCGCGCCGACGCTGGTGACCGAGGACATGGTCCGCGAGATGCGTGCCGGTTCCGTCATCATCGATGTCGCGGTGGACCAGGGCGGGTGCGTCGAGACCATCCACGAGACGACGCACCACGAGCCGACCTACGTCGTGCACGGCGTGGTCCACTACGGCGTCGGCAACATCCCGGGCGCGGTGCCGCACACGTCGACCCACGCGCTCACCAACGCGACGTTGCCGTACCTCGCGGTGCTGGCCACCCACGGCGTGGCCGGCGCCGTCGAGGCGAGACCTGAGCTCGCCGCCGGGGTCAACGTCGCCGCGGGAGCTGTCCGGAACGAAGCGGTGGCCGAGGCGCTCGGCGTGCCCTTCGCGGCGTTGGATCTGCCGGAGAGCTGAGCGCCCGCAGGTCGCGCGTTCGACGGCCGTCGGTAGCATCTCCGGATGGCTGCGCCGACCGACTACGCGGGAGCGCCGGCGTCGCCGGGCGTCCTCGCGCCGGCAGGGGGCGAGCCCGCAGGGGCAGCGCCGGGCGCGACGCCCGCGCCGCCCGCGACGATCGGGCGCATCGCGACCTTCGCCGCCGTGCTCTCCCCGATGGTGCTCGTGCTCGTCGGCTTCGTCGGCGTGTCGTTCGACTCGACCACGCGGATGGTGGCCCGCCTCGCCGCGCTGGCGCTGCTCGTGGGGCTGGTGTCGTCGGCTCGCCGGTGGCCGGTGGTCGTCACGGCCGCGTGCCTCACGATCTACGGCGCGGGCGTGCTGTGGGTCTTCGCCCTGCCCGACGGGCGCCACCCGACGCTGATGGCGGTGGCGCTGCTCAGTGGCGCCCTCGTCGCGCTCGAGCCCCTGCTCGACCGGGTCGAGGCGCGCGATCGCACGGTCGCGCTGCCGGTCGCCGCGATCCTGGCGGTCGCCGTCGCCCTGTGGCTCCTCGCGATGAGCCCGCTGCCGCTGCGGCTGCGGATCACGGCCGCCCAGGCGCAGATGGACGAGCGGGCGGCGCTCGACCTCCAGTCGCGGAACGACCGCTCCACCCCGCGTGCGCCAGCGCGGCCGTCGTTCGAGTGCGTGGGCGGGCAGGTCCCGGATCTGACCATCGGTCCCTTCACCGTGTGCCGCCGCATGGTCGGCGAGGCCCAGGTGGTCTACGACCTCGGCAAGCCGTTCCTCGGGCTGGGGGACAAGACCACGGCCGGTCTCGTGTACGCGCCCGACGGCGACCCGCAGCTCGACGGCGCCTGCCTCGCGCCCGTCGCCGGCGCGTGGTGGGAGTACACGCGCCCCGG
>CAYUOL010000382.1:0-6130 GCA_964446345.1 uncultured Iamiaceae bacterium
CCGTCGGGCATGCGCGCCAGTTGGCGCACGATGCGCCCGGGCTGGGCGAAGGCCCATGCCCGGATCGCCGAGCTGGGCCTGATCGATCGCGTGCGGTTCGTGCCGCCCCAGCCGCACCACCTGCTCTCGACCTACTACCGCGCCGCCGACGTGTGCGTCGTGCCGAGCCGGTCCGAGTCGTTCGGGCTCGTCGCCCTCGAGGCCGCCGCGTGCGGCACCCCCGTCGTGGCGGCGGCCGTCGGCGGGCTGCGCACCCTGGTCGACGACGGTCGCACGGGCTTCCTCATCGACGACCGCTCGCCCACGGCGTTCGCCGCCAGCATCGACGAGCTGCTCGCCCGGCCGTCGGCGGCGGCGGCGATGGGTGCGGAGGCCGCCCGCCTGGCGCGCGACTACACGTGGTCGACGACCGCCGCCCGCCTGCGCCGCCTCTACGCCGACCTCACCGCGCGCTCGCTCGTGCAGTGCGCCTGAGCTGACCACCCCCGGACCCATCGACCATCGACCATCGACCTACTGAGCGGAGCCTTGCGTGGCCGACGAGATCGCGACGACCGAACGGCTGGCGGAGGTCGAGGACCTGCTGATCCGCTGGCTCGACGAGCAGCTGGAGGACAACCCGGTCGTGATCGCCGTCGAGCGCGAACCCGGCGAGCGCCGCTGGTTCGTGCGCCTGCAGGGCGAGGAGAAGGGCGTCTTCTCGCTGTGGCTCACGATCGGCCAGCGCACGCTGTCGTTCGAGACGTACGTGCTGCCGGCGCCCGAGGAGAACCACGCGGCGTTCTACGAGCACGTGCTGCGCCGCAACCGCACGTTCAACGGGATGGCGTTCGCGATCGGGCTCGAGGACGCGATCTACCTGATCGGCCAGCTGCCGCTCGGCGCGGTCGACGAAGGTGAGCTCGACCGCATCCTCGGCGAGACGTGGGTGTACGTCGAGCGCTGCTTCCGCCCGGCCATGCGGATCGGCTTCGCATCGCGCTTCAAGGGCTGACGCCCCGGAGGGCTGCCCGGGCGCCGGGCGTCTGAGGCGGTCGATCAGGGCGGGACGAGCGCGTCGAGGGGCGACCTGGAGGTAGGCGGATTCGAGCAGCTCGGCGCCGACCGCCGCGTGCCTCAGCCGGCGAGAACGGGGGCGCGGTCGACGAGCGCCGACCACTGCTCGGCGCTGATGCCGCCCTGGATCCAACCCTTCGCGGCACCGAAGGCCGGCGGGGGCATGACGTTCGCCAGCACGTTGACGTACGCGGCGGCGGTGTCGGCGTCGAGCCGCGCGACGATCCACGGGATCGCCACCGCCGTGTCCTCGGGGGTGAAGGTCGACAGGATGTCGCTCACCATCTTCCCCTGCTCCTCGACCGAGAACTCGGACGCGACGCGCGGGAGCACGAGCTCGTTCTCCTTGCTGATGTGGCTGTGGATGTGCGTCACGAGCGCCACGATCTCGCGTCGCAGCTTCGCCAGCGCAGCGGCGTCGCCCGCTCGGCACGAGTCGACCAGCGCCCCGAGCTCGGCGAAGAGCGCGCGCTCGTCGACGTGGTCGAACAGGTACGTCTCGGCGATCGCGGCGCCGCGCTCGACCAGCGGCGGGAACAGTCCGACCTCCTCTCCCTGCGTGTGGGCGTTGACCAGCTCACCGAAGTAGTGCATCCGCTCGGCGAGGTCGCCGGCGGCGCTCGCGTCGTCGAGCGCGACGACCGCCGCCTCGAGGTCGTCCGCCTCCTTCAGGATCGCGGCGTGCACGAAGCGCAAGCTGTCGATCGGACCCGGCATCTCGGAACCCCCTGTCGTGCGCCCGCGCCGTTCCGCCGCCGCGGGCCATCCACCGCGAGCCCTCCGCTCGCGAGCTCCGGATCGTACCCAGTCGCCGGCGACGGGACCGGAACGGAGCCCCCGCGGTGGGACTTGTAGGGTTCCCGCCATGGTGCGACTGCAGATCGTGGGGGGCGGGAAGATGGGGGAGGCCCTGCTGAAGGGGCTCTTCGCGTCGGGGTGGATCGAGCCGGCGGAGGTCGCGATCGTCGAGCGGCTCGAGGCCCGTCGCCAGGTGCTCGCCGAGCTGTTCCCGGGCGCCGCCATCGTCGGTCACGTCGTGCCCTGCGAGGGTGCGGTGCTGGCGGTGAAGCCCGACGACGTCGTCGCCGCCGCGGAGCACCTGGGTCGGGCGGGCGTCGAGCGGGTGCTGTCCATCGCCGCCGGGGTCACGATCGCCAAGATCGAGGCGGCGCTGCCGAACGACACGGCCGTGATCCGCTCGATGCCGAACACGCCGGCACTCGTCGGGGCGGGCGCCTCGGCCATCGCGGGCGGGCGCGGGGCCGCCCCGGCGGATCTCGAGTGGGCCGAAGAGGTCCTCGGCGCCGTCGGCGTCGTCGTGCGCACGAAGGAGTCGCTGCTCGACGCGGTGACCGGGGTCTCGGGCTCGGGCCCGGCCTACGTGTTCCTGATCGCCGAGGCGCTCATCGAGGCGGGTGTGCTCGTGGGCCTGCCGCGCGACGTCGCCACGACGCTGGCTGGTCAGACCCTGCTCGGGTCGGCCCGCTTGCTGCTCGAGTCGGGGGAGACCCCGGCCGACCTGCGGGCGGCGGTCACGTCGCCGGGCGGCACGACCGCGGCCGGGCTGCGGGCGCTCGAGGACGGCGGGGTGCGCTCGGCGATCCTGGCGGCGGTGGACGCGGCGGCCACCCGCGCGCACGAGCTGGGCCAAGCCTGACCCCGCCGGGCGCCGCCGCGGTCGGGCCCGAGACCCGGCGCCCGGGATGCAGCCGGGATGCAGACGGGATGCAGCAAGGATGCGGACGGGATGCAGAAGGGTGCGCCACGGGAGCACGGGAGGTGATCGACCGGTCCGGCCGGCGCCACTTTCCGTGATTGGAACGCCCGACTAGCTTTCTCCCCCATGGTGAACGTGGGGGTGCGCACGAGGTGGTTCCGTTGACCGGGTCCGGGCCGTCGGCCCGCGCCAACTTCCTGACCGTCGCCGAGGTGGCGCAGCTCATGCGGGTCTCGACCATGACCGTGTACCGGCTGCTCAAGAACAACGAGCTGGCCTCGGTCCGGGTCGGCAAGTCCTACCGCATCCGCGCCGACGACGTCGACGCCTACCTCGCCGCCCGCTACACCGAAGCCGGGTAGCTCGGCGGCGTCCCGGGCTCAGCGCGGGGCGAGCAGGTACAGCTGCAGGAAGGCCGCGCCGAGGATGATCAGCAGCAGGATGCCGAGCGCGATCGTGGTTCCCTTGCGCATCTAGGTGTCCTCCCCGGACCTCGCGCCGTTCTTGCGGGGGCTCAGCTCGACGGGCGTCGTCACGCCGGGGGAGCCATCGCCCTCCTGGCCGTCGGCGAACTTGGCGATGCGCACCGACGTCGCCGAGTCGAGCCCGAGCTGCGACGCCGCCGACTGCTGGTCGACCGCGATGGCCAGCAGGCCGTACGAGTCGACGACCAGCCCGATCTCACCCGGGCCGACCGCGCGGAACGTGTCGACGACGTGGGCGGTGTGCCACTGGTCGTTGAACTGGAGGCGCAGGCGGTCGCCCCACCCCTCGATCTCCTCGGGGTCGACGTTGATCTGCGCGTTTCCGTACGAGTCGATCCACAGCACCTGAGCCATGAGGTCCTCGCCGTCGAAGTGGCTCACGGGCAGCACGCCGGGCAGCAGCAGCGCCGGGTCGATCGCGGGGCCGAGCTCGTCGAGGGGCACGCCGGCGCAGAGGTGGGCGGCGGCGGGGCCGAAGATGTCGCGCCCGGCGAACGTGGCCCCGGGCGCCGGCAGCTGGTACTCGGGGTTCTCGAGGGCCACCGCGCGCGTGGCGCCACCGCACATGGCGACGGCGGGCGCGAGCAGCCCGTTGTCGGGGCCGACCAGGATCGACTGCCCGTCGCCGACGTCGACGGCGATCGACCGGCGGTCGGTGCCGACCCCGGGGTCCACGACCGCCAGCACGACGCCGGGGCAGAGGTAGGGGACCGAGCGGGCCAGGGTCAGGCCACCGGCGCGCACGTCGTAGGCGGGCACGTTGTGCGTCAGGTCGACGATGGTGGCCTCGGGGGTGATCGAGCGGATCACGGAGTGCACGACCCCGACGAACTCGTCGACGAGCCCGTAGTCGGAGAGGAAGGTGATCGTGTCGTAGCGCAGCGCCATGGCGCCTGCGACGCTACCGGTCGGGACCCGCAGGCTCCCACTCGGCCTTCGGAGGCCGGTGCCGCCGTCAGGATCGCGACGCGAGGCGGTCGCGGGTGAACCGCTTGGAGGCGTAGCCGATGAGCGCCAGCGCGATCGCCCAGATCACGACGCCCAGGCCGAAGACGACGGGGAGGGGCGCCAGCAGGAACGGCGAGACCTGGCCGGCGGCCAGGAAGATGAGGGGGAGGATGACCGCGCCGCCGAGCTGGTTGGCCTCCTGGGTGGTCTTGGCGCGCGACGACACGATGGTCAGCAGGGCCAGCGACAGTGCGGCCACCGCCGGCGCCACCCACGCCATCATCACGAACCACTGCGAGTAGGGGATGATCAGGCGTCCGACGGCGGACCACCCGACGAGGTTCGCGACGATGCCGTAGACCACCGCGCCGCCCCAGGTGATGGCGAGTGCCGGGAGGTAGGCGCTGCCCAGCTTGGCGAGGAAGAGGTCGCGGTCGCTGATGGGCAGCAGCAGCAGGCCCTCGAGCGTGCGGCGCTCCTTCTCGCCGGCGAACGCGTCGGCGGCGAGCACGGCGGAGACCATCAGCGGCAGCACGAGCAGCAGCGGCGAGAGCAGGTAGCCGAGGATGAGGACGGGGATCTGCTCGTTGGGCGGCAGGTTGGCGATGCTGCCGAGCAGCGGGGCGACGACGGGTGATGTGAGGGCGGTGCCCGGATCGACGCTCTTCGAGATGTTCCCGAGCACGACCGGCAGGATCACCAGCAAGATGATCGGCACGGCGATCATCGGGATCGTGATGGCCTTGCTGCGGCGCACCGCGGTGAGGTCCTTGCGCACGACGGTGCGGATGGCGGCCCAGTCGCGGGGCGGCTTCGCGGGCACGGCGGCACCCGGCCTGGGATCGGTCACCGTCGCGTCGCTCATCGGGCCACCTCGCTGGTGCCCTCGCCGGCGGGGGTGGCCGGCAGGTCCTCGATGCCGGTGAGGCCGGCTTCGTGGCGCTCGTCGGCCTCGAGGGCCCGCTGGCTGACGTCGAGGAAGCCGTCGGTCACCATCCCGCCCTCCTCGGCGTAGATGCGGCCCTCGAGCTCGAAGTACACGTCCTCGAGCGTGGGGGGCATGGCCAGCGCGCCGTACACCACGACCGACCGCGCCACGAGCTCGCGGACCGCTGCGGCCAGGGCCTCGCGGTCACGGACGCGCAGCGACGCACCGGTCGCGGTGGCCTCGCCGACGAGCACGCCGTCGATGGCGAGCAGCACCTGCAAGGTGCCGGCGTCGGCCGGAGCCCCGAGGTCGAGCTCTGCGGCCATCCCGTCCCACAGGTCGGCCGCGAGGTCGTCCGGGCGACCGAACGCGCGCAGCCGGCCCTTGTGCAGGACGGCCATGCGGTCGGCGAGGCGCCCGGCCTCACCCAGGAAGTGCGTCGCCAGCACGATCGTGCGGCCCTCGTCGGCCAGGGTCTTGACCAGGTGGATCACGTCGCGGGTGCCGGCGGGATCGAGCCCGGACGTCGGCTCGTCGAGGAAGAGCACCTCGGGATCGTGCAGCAGCGCGCGAGCGAGCGCGACGCGCTTGCGCTGCCCGGTCGAGAACCCCTGGGTGAGGTCGTCCGCGCGGTCGAGCATGCCGAAGCGCTCGAGCATCTCGTTCACGAGGCGGCGGCTCTCCTGCGGATCGAAGCCGCGGATGCGCGCGGTGTACTCGAGGTTCTCGCGGGAGGTGAGGCGGTCGTCGAGCCCCGCGTTCTCGGTGAGCACGCCCGTGCGGCGGCGCACCGCGTCGCCGTCGACGGCCGGGTCGAGCCCGAGGACCCGGCTGTAGCCGCTGTCGGGGGCCAGCACGCCGTTGAGCACCCGCACGGTCGTGGTCTTGCCGGCGCCGTTCGGCCCGAGCAGCGCCAGCACCTCGCCCGGCTGCAGCTCGAACGACACGTCGTCGAGCGCCTTCCCGCTCGGGAAGCTGCGCGTGAGGGCGTAGGAC
>CAYUOL010000383.1:0-6104 GCA_964446345.1 uncultured Iamiaceae bacterium
TCCCGCGTGCGGTCGGCGCATGGCGCCGACCCCTGATCCGAAGCAGCATAGGCCAAGCCTCGTCCGCGGGCCGCGCTCACGAACAGAGAGACGAACGGCTACCCCGCGGAGGACATCTCTGCGATGCGGCCTGCGTCGTCGAACATGATCAGCAGCGGCCCTTCGGGGTGCAGGAGGACGAGCGCGTCCGGTCCGGGTTCGACGGCCCACTCCCAGGCCTCGCCGGCACCTTCGACGACGAGGCGGTGGGGGACCGCGAACGTCGCGATCACGGCCGAGATCGAGGTGGTGAGCTGGGCGAGGTCGGGAGGCGGGAACGGCTCGGGCAGCAGCACCAGGAAGCAGGCGTTGCCCCGATCCGTCTTCGGGGTGAACCCGGCGCCGGCGCCGCTCAGGGCGAGACCGACGCACAGCAGCGCCAGCGGCAGCGGCGCCGGCGCGACGAACTGGTCCAGGTCGAGCGGGTGCACCTCGTGCTCCGCGCCGAACTCGCGCACGGCCGCGGCCAGCCCGAACCGGCCGGGCGCGACGGACGGGTTCGCCCACGCCCACCGGAACGACTGGTCGTCGTCCGCCGCCGTGCCCAGGAGCTCGACGCCGTACGTCCCGCCCCCGGTGAAGGTCAGCTGCCCGGTCTCGAGATCGACGTTCCAGGCCCGCGTCCCTTCGAGCTCGAAGAAGGACTGCACGTGGTACATGCCGGCCACGGCGGTGCGAGCGACGAGCTGCTCGATGTCCACGGCGGCGACCGATCAGCTCCGGACCAGCTCGATGGCGTAGGAGACGGCCTTGTCGATGTCCTGCTCGTCCATGACGACCATGCACTTGCGCCCGCCGGCGCGCGCCTTGAGCGCCGCCTCGGCCCGTGCGCGGTTCGGGTCGCTGATGCGATCGGGCACGTCGACGAGCAAGGATCCGACGACGATCCCCGACAGCGACTGGCGATCGCCCAACATGCGCCCGTGGTAGTACTGCACCGGCCCGGAGTAGAGCGCGCCCCGCTCGGAGCGGAACGCCGGCAGCGTGTTGCCCGTGCGCTCGAGCCGCTCGGTCACGCCCATCAGCACGTGGATCTGCGCGAGCGTCCGTCGGTCGCACCACGCCTTCACGTCGAGGGCCGTGAGCGGGTTCGCGGCCCGCGCCAGCATCGCGATCGAGGGCTCGTAGATCTTCGACTTCTTGCCCGCCCGCGTGCGCTTGATGGCGCGGGCGCTGGGCCGGTCGCGTGAGACGTTCTGCAGCGACGGGTGCTCGCAGAAGCGTCCGGCGTCGTGACCGTTGCGCTTGACGGAGCGCAGCAACGGATCGTCGAGCTCGCGCGCGCTGAGCTTCTCGGTGGCGTCCTTCGCCGAGTTGCGGATGGCAAGGAGCGCCTGGATCAGCACCTTGTTCTCGTCGACGTCGTAGGCGCGCGAGGGCGTGACGCACACGTAGAGATCCTCGTCCCCGAAGCTCGAGGCCCGGGCCGACATGGTCTCGCTCCACAGCACGGGCCCGCGCAGCTCGCCCTTGCAGCGCTCGTTCTGCGTCGTCATCGACGAGGCCAGGGAGCGCACGGTCTGGGGGAAGGTGTCGAGCACGCGCGTGGCTTCGGGCGAACCGGCGATGGCGATCCCCACCAGCTGCGCCACGACGTGGTTGGACAGGCCGGTCACCGCGGACACCGTGCGGATCACGTCGAAGGGGCGGATCAACCGACCCCAGAGGTCGTCGAAGGAGTCGTACCCCGGTTCACCGTACGCGACGGTGGGGGGAGCGTCCTCGACGAGCCGGGTGATCGTCATCGGTCAGACCGCGAGCTCGACGCCCAGGACCTCGCTGATCGTGCGCTGTGCCTCGGTCTGCTCGGGCGGATCGAGGTGCTGGGCGACGGTGCGGTAGAGCGTGGTCGCGCGACGGTCCTCGACGCCTTCGAACTGCGGCAGGAAGTACGCGTAGAACACCTCGTAGATCAACCGCGACTCGGTCGCGCCGTCCTTGGCCCGGCGCGCGGCGTACTTCGCAGCGTCGAGGTAGATCGCGGGCCCGAGGTCGCTGAACTTGCGCAGCGGCAGGAGCTTGCTGACGATCTCGCCCGGGCCCTGCAGCAGCTTCTCGTAGGCGGTGTCGGGGGGCGTGCCGACCTCGATGAAGGCGAAGCGGCGCATCAGGGCGTACGACATGTCGAACAGCAGGTTCTTGTCGAACACGTTCATCGTCGCGATGATCCGCCAGTTCGCCGGCACCCGGATCATGTCGGTCTTCTCGGGTGGCTCCTCGCCCGGGGGCACGATCGAGATGGGGTTCGGCTGGCCCTTGCGCTTGAAGGGCAGCACGACGGCCTGCCCGGCCAGCACGGTGAACAGCTGACCGAAGGCGCGGTCGAAGTTCGAGCGGTTCAGCTCGTCGATCACGAGCCACCGTCCGCTCTCGATCGCATCGACGAAGAGGCCGGGCCGGTAGATGAGCCCGTCAGCCGTCGGCTGCAGGCCACCGATGGTCTCGAAGGTGGTCCACT
The DNA here is from genome assembly GCA_964446345.1 of uncultured Iamiaceae bacterium. Lineage (GTDB taxonomy): Bacteria > Actinomycetota > Acidimicrobiia > Acidimicrobiales > Acidimicrobilacustridaceae > CAYUOL01. The sequence continues at coordinate 2,498 of CAYUOL010000383.1, forward strand.
CGCTCGTCGCCGTCGTCGGCAGGAAGCCGGTGCAGAACATCGCCTTCTGGGCGACCTCGGCGGCGAGGTAGGCCAGCGTGGTCTTCCCCGTGCCCGGAGGGCCGGTGAGGATGACGTGCTTGCCGGCGTCGATGGCGGCCACGAGCTGGTCGATGCAGTACTCGGGCATCAACAGGCCCTCGTCCAGAGCCGCTTGCGCCAGGTTCTCCGTCGTGAACGATTGCATGCGTGCACCCCTATCGGGTTCGGTTGCCGCCATTTCTAACGCGACTGCTCACGTCCCGGCGGCCAAACGTGGTCAATGGCTCCCTGCGGGCGGCACCGTCCCCGTTCAGCTCTCGCCCGCCAGCTCCACGCTGATGGGCACCGCCCGGCGGCGGACGGCGGGATGGGGGAGGAGGTGCTCGGTGCCCTGAGCGGCGAGGTGCGCGCACAGCAGGTCGTACGGCTCCTGGCCGACGAGCTCGATGATCTCGTCGCGCAACGTCTGGTACACGAGCTCGCGGTCGACGAACGCCTCGCCGGTCTCGGTGCACCACCAGTGGAACTCGTCGCCGCCCTCGCCCCAGTCGCGGCGCTTCCACTCCCGCAGCGTGTAGGTGTAGTAGCCGTTGTCGTCGACGTGGTTGTCGAGGCGGAGGGGGAGCTGCCAGCACACCTCGGGCTTCCAGTCGAGGGGGCGCTCGCCGGCCTCGAGGGCCGCCTGGTGCAGGGCGCACCCTGCGCCGGCTGCGAACCCGGGGCGGTTCAGGAAGATGCAGGCGCCGTCGACCAGCTCGCTCATGATGTCGCCGTCTTCGTTCTTGTGGATCGGTCCGCCCCGCTCGGCGGCTTCGGCCTTGAACTGCCACTGCTCGTCCGTCAGGCGGGCGGCGTGGCGCTCGACCTTCTTTCGGTCCTTCTTGCCGGTGAAGTGGGCGCCGTAGGAGCAGCACCCCTGCACCAGGTCGGCGGCCGGCGCGGTCAAGACACCGAGGCAGCCCGCGCCGAAGATGCAGCTCCAGGTGCTCGTGAGGAACGTGAGGTCGAACAGGTACGTCGAGCCGTCGACGTCGAAGCTGGCCCACTCGTGCAGTTCTTCAGAGCTCATGCGTCCTCGTGGCGCCGCAGCGCCGACAGGGTCTCGGAGACCGGGGATCAGGCCGGAGAAGCCCCCGGGAACGGCTCAGGGTACATGGGCCGCCCACTACGGTGGCGCGATGCGGACGTGCACCTTCTGCTTGGCCACGAACCCCGACGACGCGCCGTACTGCGCGACGTGCGGGCGCTCCGGGCCATCGTTCCCGTCCGCCGCGCCGACGCCCCCGTCCGATGCCTTCGGCCCCGTCGGCGAGCCGCCTCTCGGATGGTCGCCACGACCCGGGGAGCTCCCCGCGGCGCCCACCCCGCCGACCCCGGGGTTCCCACCGGCGCCGCCCGCAGGTGCGCCGTTCGACCCGTCGGTCGGTCCCGCCGGCCTCTGGTACGGCGCGCCCACCCCCGGCCTGCCACCGCCCGAGGAGCCCTCGTCGCGACGAGGGCCGCTGGTGCTCGTCCTCGGCGCCGCAGGCGCGGCGTTGCTGCTCCTGCTGGCGGCGTACCTCGGCTCGATCGCGCCGCCCGCCCCGGCCTCCGGGCTCAAGCACGGCCGGGCCGCCGCCCCACCGCTGGTCGTGGACGGTGCCCGTGGCCGGTGAGCTCGAGGACATCCGGGGGCGCCTGCGGGTGATCGAGGAGGAGCTCGCCGACCTCGCCATCCAGCGGCTGCGCGAGTCCATCGATGCCGGCGGCACCGAGCTGCCGGTGGACGAGAAGATCATCACCCGGGCGCGGCGAGCCATCGAGAAGGCGATCAACCTGCTCGAGACCCGCGACGCGGACGACGACTTCGCCTGACGAGGTTCAGCCCGCGTCGGCCGGATACGTCACGTCGGCGGCGAACTCGTCATCCGACGGGTGGTGCTCGTGCGGTGGCAGCGTGCGGTCGACCTCGTTCAGCCGGTTGATCAACAGGCGCAGGCGGGCGTAGCTGGCCTTGTCGAACGCGAACGCGATGCGGGGCAGGTCCACGGCGTCGCGATCCTCGATCTCGGGCTTCGAGGGCTCGACGCGCTCGATCGTCCCGGTCGTGATGATGTCGGCGAAGTCGGTGTTGAGCGCGTCGAGCACCTCATCGGGCAGCTCCCGCTTGAGGCGCATCACGAGCCGGCGGCCGACGTAGCGCGACGAGTGGTACACCCGGTAGAAGCCGGTGATCTCCTCGACGGCCTCCTCGATGTCGGTGCAGATGCGGCAGAGGCAGAGGTCGAGCGGGTTGATCAGCTGGCGCTCGGAGAGCTCCTGCTCGACGAAGCGTTGCCAGCTCGACCAGTACGTGCCGCCCTCCTCCTCGAGCAGCACCACCGGCGCCACAGGCGAGCGCCCGGTTTGCATCAGGGTGAGCAGCTCGAACGCCTCGTCCATCGTGCCGAAGCCGCCGGGCAGCAGGGCGTACCCGCTCGACTCCTTCATGAAGGTCAGCTTGCGGGTGAAGAAGTACCGGTAGTTGATGAGCTTCGAGTCGCCGGCGATCACCGGCGCCGCCTCGGTCTCGAACGGCAGCACGATGTTCACGCCGAAGGACTGGTCCGCGCCGGCGCCCTCGATGCCGGCCTCCATGATGCCCGGGCCGGCGCCGGTGATGACCATCCAGTCGCGCGCGGCCATCGCCTCGCCGAACGCACGTGCCGTCTCGAAGTTGGGGTCGTCGCGACGCGTCCGCGCCGATCCGAAGATCGACACCTTGGGGATGTGCCCGTACGGCTCGAAGACCAGGAACGAGTACCGCAGCTCCTTCAGGGCGGAGTTCACCAGCTTGAGGTCGCCGCGATCGGCAGCCTCACGACCCATTCGGATCGCGGAGACGACCATCTCGAACACGAGGTCGTCGTCGCGGCGGACCCCGGCCGCCTCGACGAGCGCGGCGATCCGCTCGTCGAGCTCTTCCTTGCCCGTGCGGTACTTCGCTCTGCGACTGGCCATGCGCCCGACCTTAAGGCAGGACGACGGTGCCCCGGATCGTTGCGGCCCGGGCGGCCCGGGGCGGCGAGGTCGTGATGTGCGCCTACGCCTTCTGCACGCGCCCGTACAGCGTCGTGCGCTGCTCGAGGGTGCGGCCGAGGGGCTCGACGATCGCGCGGAAGTCCTCTTCTTCGAGCCCTTGGCCGTGCGTCGCCCCCGCCGCCCGCGAGATGTTCTCGTTGACGAGCGTGCCCCCGAGGTCGTTCACGCCGGAGCGCAGGGCCTGGCGGACGCCGTCGATGCCCATCTTCACCCACGACACCTGGATGTTGTCGATGTGGCCGTGGTAGGCGATGCGCGGGACGGCGTGCATCAGCAGCGCCTCGCGGAAGGTCGGGCCCCGCCGCGCCTTGCGCTGCAGGTAGATGGGTGCCGCCATGTGCACGAACGGCAGCGGCACGAACTCGGTGAAGCCGCCGGTCTCCTTCTGGAGATCACGGGTGCGCACGATGTGGCGGGCCCAGTGCACGGGCTGCTCGACCGCGCCGAACATGATCGTGATGTTGGAGTTCAGGCCGACCTGGTGGGCGACGCGGTGCGCCTCGAGCCACTCCTCGGTGTCGATCTT
>CAYUOL010000384.1:0-6093 GCA_964446345.1 uncultured Iamiaceae bacterium
CCATGCTCCCTGTTATCAACAGCACGCATCATTGGAGAGTCGTGCCGTTCGCTCACCACGCCATTGCTCCGCTCCGGGGAGTATTCAACGGGATGTTCCGCGCGTTGGGATAGTTCTTTCTTGGCGGCATTTCTACCATTGGGCAGCACTTGGCTTGTTAACTTGTCTGCAGCTGGTCCACAGCGATGGTGCAAATCCAAGCCCAAGCCGAGCGCCTGGTCGTGGATGCTCGTATCGCGTCCAGTCGATCTTTCGTCCAGCCACCGCACGAACAGCTGTCTGTGTAGATTCTGTCGCAAGCTTCTCCTGTAAATTTGAGGTCTCTAGTTCGGAAGCTGGTGCTGACGATCTGAGACCGTGAGGGCGATCGGTTAGGGCAAGATAAAGCGAGCTGACGCTCGCGAACTCGCCGACCGTCAGCGGTCGAGAAACCTTTGTCTGCACATTGGTTTTTAGAACCGCCATGGCTGGCGGTTAACGACGTTCCATCGAGGCCAGATGGCGCCCTTCGAGCTTGACGAGGAATTTCAACGGGCCAAGCGATGGCGCTTGCGAACTTCAACCAGCGGATCTCCGCTTCTTATTCGATCTCGTGCGCGACATTACGAGTTTCTACGATCGAAGTCTCGCGGCTCTTGCACGGGGCGGATCCGACGATGATCGTCAGCTCATGGCGACAGATCAAGGCGACGATTTTCATGTGCGGCCCGGACGCGTCGGCAGCCGGGGGACCCGGATCAATCCGCGTGGTGGTCTGCGGTCTCAGCCGTTCCTGAAGCAGGTTCAGGTGGCCGTCAGAAGGGCCGGTGGGGATCCTAACAGGATTGGACGCGGGCCGGCTGGCGGCGAAGGGCGCGGAGGGACAAGAACCGGTCGATTCAATGCGCGAGGTCGCGGCGCGAAAGTCGTCCCCTTATTTCTCCGCGATGGTCAGAACGGTGGTTGGCAGCTGGATTCAAACGGACGCTTCCGCTCGCGCCGCGTCGCCGTCAAGGCGAGGATCGTCAAGCTCAACGCCCAGGGACGGAAGCGAGCATTGCATGGTCCGGAAAGGGCCAAGGCGGCGAGCAAGGCTGTCGATGCTCATCTCCGCTACATTGAGCGGGATGGAGTCAACCGCGACGGCGAGAAAGGGAAGGCCTATTCAGCTTTTGAGGACGAGGCTAGCAGCAAGGCCTTTGTCGAGCGGGGACGTGAGGACCGGCATCAGTTCCGCTTTATTGTGGCGCCGGAAGATTCCAACGACATGGCCGATCTCAGAACCTTCACGCGCGACCTCATGCGACAGATGGAGAAGGACCTCGAGACGCGCCTCGATTGGATCGCGATAGATCATTACAACACCGGCCATCCGCATACCCACATCATCGTCCGCGGTGTCCTCGACGGAGGTGGTATCCTCAATATTGCTGGAGACTATATCGCCCACGGTATCCGTCATCGGGCTTCCGAGCTGGTGACTCTGGAACTCGGACACCAGAGCGAGATCGAGCTTCAGTCCAAATTGAAGACAGAGGTTGCGGCGGAGCGGTGGACCCGGCTCGACAAGATGCTCGCTACCGAGCAGCGCGAAAGGGGAATAGTTGACTTAAGACCAGGAGGAGGAACGACGTATGCATTTCGTGAGAACCGCGGGCTCATGATCGCACGGGTCAAGCACCTGGAGCGCTATGGACTCGCAAATGAGATCGAGACCGGGCAGTGGGCTATCTCTGACCGCGCCGAGGTTACCTTGAAGGAGCTTTCCGATCGCAACGATATCATCAAGACCATGCACCGAGCCCTCGCAACTCACGGCCTTGACGGAGAACGCGGCGTCGACCAATACGTCCGCCACGGTGCCCGGCCGAGCGAGAAAGTCAGAGGTCGCGTCCTGGCCAAAGGGTTGGCCGGCGATGAGATGGACGAGCGGATCTATCTGGTCGTCGATGGCATAGACGGCCGAGTTCATCATATCGAGTTCCCGGATGCTTCTCATCTGAAGGACATCGGGCGCGACATGATCGTGGAGGTGGTGCCGGCCATCTCCGGACCGCGAGCTGCTGATCGCAACATCGCTCTTAACGCGGGCGACAACGACGGACTTTACCGACCCAGCCAGCACCTGGGGCGCATCCGCGAGCAATTCGAACGAGAGGGCAAGGATCCCGAATCCTTTGTCCGCTCGCATGTCCGAAGGCTGGAGGCTTTGCGTCGGGCAGGGCATGTCGAACGTCTCGACGACGATCGCTGGAAGGTCCCCAGCGACATCGTCGAGCGCGGCCAGGCCTACGATCGCGCCACAGGCGGTGAGGGTCCGAGGATCAAGTCTCTCTCGCCGCAAAATCTCGAGCGACAAATTGCCAGTGACGCCGCCACCTGGCTCGATCGGGAACTGACGGCTCGGGAGCCTCTGGTCATCGCTGACGGCGGCTTTGGCCGCGATGTCAGAGACGCTCTCCATCGCCGCGCCGAGCACCTCGTCAAAATGGGTCATGCCACTTTAGGACAAGGAGCCATCCAGATCCCGGCGCAGGCTATCGCAAATCTTGAGCAGCGCGAGGTGGAGCGCGTCGGCCGTCAAATGGCTGCCGAGCGCGGCCTGACGTTCACGCCCAGCAAAGCGGGCGAATATGTCAGCGGCCGCCTCACTGGCGCTGCCTCTCTTGCAAGCGGACGCTTCGCCATGATCGAGGACGGACTAGGCTTCCGACTGGTACCCTGGCAGCCGGTTCTCGAAAAGCGCATCGGTCAATTTATCACAGGCATTCAGCGCGAGTCCGGCGGCATCGAATGGGAGTTTGGAAGGAAGCGTGGGTTGGGATTGTAACCGGGCGCGGGACCTGCACTCATTTGCGAGCGGTAGCGTCTGCCAAAAAAGCTTGATCCGATTCCTACGCTCCGATCCGAAGGCGTACGCCTGAAGGCGAATTCATCTTGAACGGTCGCGAACACCTTGCACCTTGCACTTATGTCTTCGACCAAGGTGCTTTGGGGCCAAACCTGCATCGTGCTTGGCATCGTCCTCCTGACGATGTGGGCGGCGACACAATGGGTTGCCTGGAAGCTGGGCTTTCAGCCGCGGTTGGGTCAACCATGGTTTGAGCTAATTGATGGGGTGCCCATCTATTATCCACCGGCGTTTTTCTGGTGGTGGTACGCGTATGACGCCTACGAGCCAAAAATATTTCTGCAAGGCGCCTGCATCGCAGCATCGGGCGGCATCATCTCGATAATCGTTGCCTTTGCCATGTCGATCTGGCGGGCGCGCGAGGCGAAGACGGCCGCAACCTATGGTTCGGCGCGTTGGGCGGCGGCTTCAGAACTGCGGTCCGCGCAGCTCATGGGCCAGGATGGCGTCGTGCTCGGCCGGTTCGGCCGCCATTACCTTCGCCACAATGGACCGGAGCACGTCCTGTGTTTCGCACCGACCCGATCCGGCAAAGGTGTCGGCCTTGTCATTCCGACCCTGCTGACCTGGCCGGGCAGTTGTGTTGTTCACGACATCAAGGGAGAGAACTGGAATCTGACTTCAGGTTTCCGCGCCCGGCATGGCCGGGTCCTGCTGTTCGATCCGACCAACCGAAGATCTTCAGCCTATAATCCACTTTTGGAGGTCCGCCGCGGGGAATGGGAGGTGCGCGATGTCCAGAACATCGCGGATGTGCTCGTGGATCCCGAAGGAGCGTTGGAGAAGCGCAATCACTGGGAGAAGACAAGTCATTCGCTATTGGTAGGCGCCATCCTGCATGTGCTTTACGCGGAGGAGGACAAGACACTTGCTGGGGTCGCCAATTTCCTGTCCGATCCACGGCGGCCAATCGAGGTGACATTGAATGCCATGATGACGACAGCGCATCTTGGCAGATCCGGTCCACATCCTGTCATTGCCTCAGCGGCACGCGAGCTCTTGAACAAGAGCGAAAACGAACGCTCTGGCGACCTATCGACGGCAATGTCGTTCCTCGGTCTCTATCGCGACCCCGTCATCGCGCAGGTGACGCGATGGAGTGATTGGCGAATCAGCGATCTTGTCGAAACCAGGCGACCGGCCTCGTTATATCTGGTCGTGCCGCCGTCCGACATCAGCCGGACCAAGCCGCTGATACGCCTGATCCTCAATCAAATTGGCCGGCGTTTGACGGAGGATCTGGATGCTCAAAGGCGCCGGCATCGGCTGCTGCTGATGCTCGATGAGTTTCCCGCCCTTGGCAGGCTCGACTTCTTCGAATCGGCGTTGGCGTTCATGGCGGGTTATGGCCTGAAAAGCTTCCTGATTGCACAATCGCTCAATCAGATCGAAAAGGCCTACGGTCCGAACAACTCAATCCTAGACAATTGCCACGTCCGCGTTTGCTTCGCGAGCAACGACGAGCGGACCGCACGGCGCATCTCGGATGCACTGGGAATGGCCACCGAGCTGCGTGCCATGAAGAACTATGCTGGTCACAGGCTCAGTCCATGGCTGGGACACCTGATGGTATCAAGGCAAGAAACCGCACGTCCCTTGCTGACGCCGGGCGAGGTGATGCAATTGCCGCCTGACGACGAATTGGTCCTGGTTTCCGGATGCTCGCCGATCCGTGCCAAGAAAGCGCGCTATTTCGAAGACGAGCGTTTCCGCGAGCGTGTCATTCCTCCTGCGAAGCTTGGTGGCGAGCTAGGGCGTCGGGAGATGCGCGATGATGACTGGAGCGATCTGCACCGACCTATCGCGGATATCGCTGAAGCTAAGCCGATAGTTCAGCCCGAGACCGCCGAAACCAGCAATGATCCAGCCAACGGCGGCCTTCGGCGCGAGCCAGAGCTTCCCCAACATGAAGAAGTCGTACCAGAACCTGGCCCAGCGAAGGCCGAATTCGATTTTGCTGACGAAGAGGCCGATGACGAGATCCAGCGCGCAGCGGCCTTAAGAAAGCAGGGGACGGATATCGCCCGCCAGGCGGCGATGGATCCTGGCGATGGCCTCGGCCTATGAGCTTAAGAGATGAGGACCAAACACACATTTCGTTTGCCGCCCGAGCTTGCTAGACAACTCGCCGACTATGCCGGTCGAAAGCGCGTGCATCAGGCGTTTGTCGTCGAGACGGCACTGGCCTCGTTTCTGTCGCCGGACAATTCCGAGAGAATGGAAGCCGCACTTGGGAAACGGCTGGACCGGTTGACGCGACAGGTCGAGCGGCTCGAACGTCATGTCACGATCTCCAATGAAGCGGTCGCTCTGTTCGTGCGGTTCTGGCTGACCGCAACATCGCCTGTCCCTGAGGCAGCACTTCCTGCTGCGCAAGCCAAGGGGCGGGAACGTTACGAACGGTTTGTCGAGGCGTTGGCGCGAAGGCTGGCCAAGGGCCAGAGCCTGGCACAGGAAATATCCGTGGATGCCGAGCCGCACGGTAAGCAATCGAGCGAGCCTGGTTCGGCTTGATAGACCTCGCCATTCCTTTCTTTTGCTGCGCCAAACTACGATCGACGTCTTCGTTGGCTTGAAAGCAACGCCGATGAGGCTTTCTTCTTATTTCGTTCAGGATTGATCACCTGATCTCGTGCCGATCGGCCCGGTGCAAATGATCAGTGCGTCCTCGGCGAATAGGAAGATGGTCATGCAGCTCCAGAGCGAACTCGATATGCAGGCTAGCCACGCAGAAGTGGACGCTTCGCCGGTTTCCACGCGTAGGCCTAAACGAAGCCGCAAAGTGACCGTCAGGCTTACCGAGGAGCTCTACAATCGATTTGCCGCTGCAGCTGAACGTCCGGGTGTCGGCAAGAGCATGGTCGTGGAAGCCGCCCTTGAACGCTTTCTGAGCGTAGCCCCCTCGATTGAAGATGCCGTGAGGGACCGGTTTGACGACATAGACGATAAGCTCGACCGCCTTGAGCGGAACGTGCAGGTCATGGCCGAAACCGTCGCGCTGCACGCCCGGTATCACCTTGCAGTCATGCCACCGCTCCCGCAAGCGCGGCAGCAGGAAGCGGCTCTCCTCGGCGATGAGCGCTTCAAGGTTCTGGCCGAGCAGGTCGACCGGCCCGTTCGGCAGGGCCGGCCCCTGATGCCGCAGGCGATCGATCGCCTCGATTCCAGAGACTGCGAAGCCAACGAGATAGCGCACCGCCCAA
>CAYUOL010000385.1:0-2901 GCA_964446345.1 uncultured Iamiaceae bacterium
GTCGAGTCGCACGCTCGTCGGCGCCGGCCTGGCGCTCCTGCTCCTCCGCTCGGCCCTGCTGGCCGCCGCGGCGTCCACCTCCACCCGGCGGCGGCCCCGCGGCGAGCGCGGCGGCGGCGATGGCCTGCCGGCCGCCGGCGCGCGCAGCTGACCCGTAGATCCGCGACGAGCGCGGTGCCCGTTCGGTCTCGTCGGACAGAAGAAGGTCCGCGCGGCGCGAGGCGCGCGGGCACGACAGTGGCGCGGTCGGCGTCGGGTGAGCGTCAGGCCGGGCGTTCGGGCTCTCGCTCGTAGGGCGCGAAGCCGGACCAGAGCAGCGCCGTGAGCACCGCCACCACGGTCGTGCGGTCGACCTCGGGGTGGTCGAGCCACCAGTCGACGACGCCGTTGATCATGCCGCTGACCGCGTGGGCGATCACGGGGGCCGGGGCGGGATCGAGCCCGATGCGCTCGAGCCGGATGGCGATGCGCTCGGTGATCTGGTCGCCGAACTGGCGGAGGAAGTCGCCCTCGCCCGACGCCGCCGCGGACGACAGCTCGAGCCGCGCCCGCCGCATGAGGAACTGGTAGAGCGCGCCGTCCGCCTCGATGCGCGTCACGACCGCCTCGACGATGCCGGCGACGAACGCCTCGAGGCTGCCCGGCCGGCGGATCAGGGCGTCGATGTCGTCGAGGATCCCGCTGATGAACTGATCCGCCACGGCCTGGTACAGGCCGCGCTTCGAGCCGAACACGCGGTAGATCGCGGCCTTGCTCGTGCTCGCCGCCGCCGCGATCTGCTCCATGCCGACGGCGGCGCCGTCCGCCCGGATCGTCTGCGTGGCGATGGCGAGCAGGGTGGCGCGGCGGTCATCGGGGGACTGCCGACGGCGGCCGGGCGACGGGGGCACGAGCCAGATGATACCATAGGTACCACTTTCTGCCGACGGCCCGGACCGGCGGCTGAGCTCAGGGAGGGGACCCGATGGTGGGCAGCGCACAGGCCTCGCAGCGATGGTCGAGGACGGGGGCGGCGACGGGGCCGGATGCCGCGGCGGGCCCGGCTCGATCGGCGGGATCGGACGTCGACGGCGCGGCGACGCCGGACCGGTCAGTGGGATCGGCCCGATCCGTCCGACCCGTCCGACCCGTCCGACCGGCTCGGCTCGGGCGATCGGCGCGGCGGGGGCGCGGCGCCGTCGCGATGACGGCGCTGCTCGCCGGTGCGGTCCTCCTCGCGAGCGCGTGCGGCTCGTCCTCGTCGGGCGGCGCGTCGCCGGCCGCGAGCACGCCGGCCGGATCGACTCCCTCCGGCAGCGCGGCGGCGGGCGCCGCCGCGCAGGGTTCGGTGACGCTCCTGTCGTACAACGTCGCCGGCCTGCCGAAGGAGATCAGCAAGGTCGATCCGGCCCTGCACATCCCGCTCATCGCCACGCGGCTCGGCACCTACGACGTCGTGCTGACGCAGGAGGACTTCGACTGGTGGCAGCCCCAGCTCGACGCCCTCGACTTCTCGCACTACCACGAGCGCCTGCGGGCCCAGACCGACATGTTCCCGTACCGCTCCGAGCGCCATCCCGGCCCGGCTGCCGCCGGCCTCGACGTCGCCACGCGCCCCACCCTGCTGGTGGGCGACGGCCTCGGCTTCCTCTCGAAGCTGCCGGTGCGCGACGTGCAGCGCGTGGCGTGGAAGAACTGCTTCGGGGGCGCGAACACCAAGGACGGCGGGGCCAGCGACTGCCTGTCGATGAAGGGGTTCATGGTCGGCACGTACACGCTCGGCTCGAGCTCGGCCGGCCCGGTCGAGGTCGACATCTACAGCTGGCACATGGAGGCCGGGGCGACGGCGGCCGACCAGGACGTGCAGCGCCAGGACCTCGAGCAACTCGCCGCGTTCATGGAGCAGCACTCGAAGGGCCGGGCGATCATCCTCACCGGCGACTCGAACCTGCACACCGGCAACGACACGAACCCCGACGGTCGTTCGGGCGACAGCACCGATACCGACCTGTGGAACGCCTTCCAGGCGCGCACCGGGGTGAAGGACATGTGCGCGTCGTTCGCCTGCGTCGACCCCGACTCGATCGACAAGCTCGCCTTCCGCAGCTCGGACACCGTGAAGCTGACGCCGACCGCCCGGGCCTACCCGACCCAGGACTTCAAGGACGACAAGGGGGAGGACCTCAGCGACCACCCGCCCCTCGTCGTCACGCTGGCATGGCAGCGCACGGGCTGACGCTCGCCCGCGTGTAATGAGCGGCGCGCCGATGCCGATGAGAAGAGGTGCCGTCGACTGACCCGCTCGCGCCCCCGGCGCTTCCGGCGCGCCGGCCCACGGTGCGGCCGGTGTTCGCGGCGGTGGCCCTCGGCGTCGCGGCGATCGTCGTCGCCGGGCTCCTGTTCGTGCGCTGGCAGCAGGCACCGATCCACGGTGCCACCGAGCTGTTCACCAGGACGACGGACCAGGGCGTGCGATCACGGTCGAGCGCGGCGACGTCCGGGTGGACCGCATCTCCTGCGAGGCGGACGGCGCGCCACCGGCGCCGTGCACCCGGCGCGAGCCCGGGCTGCTCGTGCGCCTCGCCCTGCCGGACGGCCGCCGCGGTGGCGGCAGCCCGTTGCCGGACGCCGGGTTCGGTGCGTCGTCGGTGTCGACCGCGGTGCCGGGCCCGGGCCGGATCGTGCTCGAGGCCGGGCTCGGCCTCCCACCCGGTTCCGAAGCCGAGCTGTTCCTGGTGGTACGGACCGGGCCCGAGGTGCGTCGTGTCCGCGCGACGCGCGCGGACGGCACGATCGACGAGATGGCGCCCGTGGACGGGATCGCCGTGCTGACGACCACGACGGGATGGGCACGCGGCGACCGCGTCGTGGCCGTCGACGCCGCCGGCCGCGAGATCCCGTTGCGCTGACCGCGCGGCGCCG
>CAYUOL010000385.1:3001-6068 GCA_964446345.1 uncultured Iamiaceae bacterium
CGTGCCGGCGTCGCCGCTTCGCGGCCGGGCGCAACGACCGGGTGGCGACGGTCGCGTCGGTGATGGACCCAACTGTGTTGGTCAGGTGCGTCGGCTCGCCGGCTCGGGCGCCGGGACCGTTCGGGTCGCTCGCGACCGCGGCGTGGTCAGGTCGGTTCGGCGAGCGTCGCCGCGACCTGCTGCCACGTGCGTCCGGTGCGGACGCTGCCCGGTTGCTCGGCGGTGATGTCCGATCCCGGGCGGGCGTGGTCGTCGACCGCCTTCACGAGGATCCAGTCCCGCGGTCCGGTCGCCGTCAGCCCGAACCGGCCCGTGAGCTTGTGGCCGTGGAACACGAGTGAGAGGTGCCGCGGCTCGTCCTTGCGCACCTCGACGGTCCCCTCGTCCCAGATGATCACCGCACCAGTGCCGCGGGGCGCGTCCGCGTGCACGCCTTCGAACTCGCCGGCTTCCATCGTGTGGTCCTCGACGGCGACCGCCAGGCGCCGCACGGCGGGGTCGAGCGAGGGCCCTCGAGGCACCGCCCACGACCGCAGCACGTCGCCCTGCTGGATCCGCAGGTCGTAGTGCAAGCGCGTGGCGTCGTGCAGCTGCACGACGAACCGGCGCGGCGGCTCGTCCGGTGCGAGCGCCGACGGCGGGACGAGGGACACGGGTCGGACCGTACCCGGCGCACCGTTCGAGCCCACCAGGGGACTGTCGCTGACGAGCGCGGGGTACGGAACGGGCGTGACCGTCGTCGATCGCCACCTGGACGCTGCCAGAGAGGGCAGGACGGACGGCGTCGCCCCGGCGGGCATCGCCCCGTCGGGTGCGCGCGCCGAGGAGCTGCGGGATCGTGTGGTGCACGTGCTCGGCGTCGTGGGCTGGCTGACGCGCGGGTTCGTCTTCTTGATGATCGCCGGCATCGTGCTGAAGGTCGCCTCCACCGGGGGCGCCGAGCCGCAGACGGCGACGAAGAACGGTGTGTTGAGCACGCTCGTCGATCGCACCGGCGGGATGGTGCTGGTCGCGCTCCTCGGCGCGGGCGCCGCGGCGTACGTCCTCGCCCGCATCGCGCCCGTCGTGCTCTACCGCACGACGACGTCGTGGCAGCAACGCGGGCAAGCCGCCGCGGCGGCGTTCTTCTACCTCCCGCTGGTGTACAGCTCCGTCCGCTTGCTCTCGGGTGAACAGGCTGGTTCGGGAGCCGGCGGGGACGAAGGGGAGACCCACGAGATCGGGGCGTGGTTGCTGCAGAGCCGTCCCGGCACGCTCGTGCTCGTCGCCGGGGGGCTCGGGCTCCTGGGCTACGGCGGCTACGAGCTCTACAAGGGGCTCTCGGGAAGGTGCTTGCGCAAGCTCGACCTGCACGACCTGCCCGTGCCCGAACGCCTCATGAAGGGCATCGCGATCGCGGGGTTCAGCGCGCGGGCGATCATCGCCGCGTTGCTCGGCGGCTTCGCGCTGTGGGCGGCGTGGCGGGGAGACAGCTCGTCCGTCCACGGCATCGACGGCGCCCTGCGCACGGTCATCGACTCCCCGGCCGGGGCGACGGGCCTGGTGCTCATCGCCCTCGGCATCGGTTCGTTCGCCGGCTACTGCGTGGCGTCGGCCATCGCCCGGCCGCACGAGGAGGGCTGACGTTGGAGATCGATGCCGGCCGCCCCCGCCGGACCGACCTGGCACCGACGGGCGAGAGCTCCGCCGTCGTGGAGGCGATCGGCAACGTCGCCGTGGTCTCGAAGACCAAGGCGTTCATGCGGGCTCGGTTCGATCCGGATGCGCGCTATGGCCTGCGCCTCACGTTCTTCGTCGTGGCGTTCCTCATCGTCGCGATCCCGTTCGGCTTCCTGTTCGGCCAGGTCGTCACCTCCGGCCCCCTCACCGACGTCGACAAGCGGTGGTCCGAGCAGCTCTACGAGCTGTCCGAGCCGGTCTGGGCCAACCACCTCCTCGAGGCGATCAGCTTCGTCGGCAAGCCGATCTTCCTCTCGGTGGTGGTCGTCGTCCCCACGCTGTGGCTCCTCCGCAAGAAGGAGCTGCGCGTCGCCGTCTTCCTGGTCGTGACCGTGGTGTCGGGGGCGCTGGTGGACACGGCGTTGAAGGCGGCGATCGGCCGGCCCCGCCCGACGGTCCGCGGCGGACCACCGGAGGCCTTCGGCAGCAGCTTCCCGTCGGGCCACTCGATGGCGTCGCTCATCACCTACGGCGCGTTCATGCTGGTCGTCCTGCCCTACATGCCGCGCGCGCTGCGCCGCCCGTCGATCTTCCTGGCGACGCTGCTCGTGCTGGCGATCGGCTTCTCCCGGCTGGCGCTCGGCATGCACTTCCTCAGCGACGTGATCGCCGGGTTCCTCTTCGGGTTGGCCTGGCTGCTCGTCGCCGTGGCCGCCTTCAACGTGTGGCGCCGCGACCGCCGTGAGCCCCAGGTCCGCGCCGACCTCGGGGGCGTCGAACCCGAGGAGCCCGAGGCCCGGGCCGTCGCCGACGCCGTGGCGTAGCGACGAGCCCGAGGCCGGCGGCTTCGTTGTCACACCCCCTTGCTTGCATGGTCGGCATGACCAAACCGAAGCACGCAGCGCCCGACCACCACCTCCAGACCGTGGAACGCGCCATCCGCCAACACGGCTACTTCATCACCTGCGTCCTGGGCGACCAGCACGACCCCGGCTACTGCTACACGACCGGGTTCCTGCACGTCGGGCACCCCGAGCTCGTCGCGATCGGTCTCGATCCGAGCGACGCGCAGTTCGTGTTCGACCGCTTGTACGCCGAGGCCACGGAGGGGCGGTTCCGCGAGATCGGGCGGGACGCGCAGAGTGAGATCGAAGGCGCGCCGATCCGCCTGCTCCCCGTCCCGGCCAAGCACTTCACCGGGCCCGACTGCATGCTGCTCGGGTTCGCGTTCTACTACGGCCACCACCCGCACCTGGTGAAGGGCGAGCACCTCTTCCTGCAGCTCGTGTGGCCCGACCAGGACCTCCGTCTTCCCTGGGAGGACGACGTCGACTGGTCGGTGTGGCGCGACCAGCCGATCCTCGCCGACGGCGACGACCCCGTGCGCAAGATCCCGCTCGAGCACCCG
>CAYUOL010000386.1:0-6033 GCA_964446345.1 uncultured Iamiaceae bacterium
CCGCGCGAAATCATCGAGCAATGCCTGCGCGCGGCGGGCACAGCGCCGAGCGGGGCCAATCATCAACCATGGCATTTCGCCGTCATCGCAGATGCGGCGCGCAAGCGCCGGATCCGCGAGGCGGCCGAGGAGGAGGAGCGCGCCTTCTATTCGGGACGCGCCGGCAAGGAATGGCTCGAGGCGCTGGAACCGCTCGGCACCGATGCCGACAAGTCCTTCCTCGAAACGGCGCCGTGGCTGATCTGTATCTTCGGCTCGCGGCGCAGCGTCGGCGCGGGCGGCAAATCGCGCAAGAATTACTATGTGCCGGAGTCCGTGGGGATCGCGACCGGGTTCCTGATCGCCGCCTTGCATGAGGCCGGCCTCGCCACGCTGACGCACACGCCGAACCCGATGGGCTTTCTCAACGAAATCTGCGGCCGGCCGGAAGTCGACAAGCCCTACATTCTGCTGGTGGTGGGCTATCCGGCCGAAGGCGCGACCATTCCCCTGCACGCCACCTGGAAGAAGCCGCTGGAGGAGATCGCGTCGTTTCTCTGACGGACGGCCCGGCATTGCTCGCCGCCATTTACCATCTGTTAACTCTCCGCTTCGCGTTTTGCGCGATGTGTGAGAGAGTCACTCCATCATCGAAATCGAGGGGATCGATCGTGAATCACACGATGGCGCGCCTGCGTGGCGCGGGGGCATTGCTGTTGAATCCGGAAAATATGATCGACTGGCTGCTCGACCGGCTCGACGAGTTGAGTACGGCCATGCTGCCGGCTCAGGTCGAGATGGTGCCTTGCCGTCAGACGCCGCGCGAAAGACGTTTCGACTAGGGCGCGTGGCTTTATCGGCGACCGAGAGACCAATCACGCTCCCGCCCAGATGGAACAGGGAGTATCGGCGTGTTCAAGCGTCGGCATCGGTTCAAACAAACCACAACACTTAGAGCGCGCCTCTTGTTATTCGCGAAGCAGAATCGCGAAGCCGCAATGATGCTCCCGTCTGGCCGACTGAGAGACGAGCTGTGTCGTAAAGCGGATCAGCCCATATTGCGGCGCACCTCGACGGCTGGATCAATTCTCGGGGCCTGGAACCACCGAAGTAAGGCCGCCTCAGTTGGCGGCCTCTTTCCGTTAATCGCCTTCGGGCCTTTGCGAACAAATCCGCCTGTCGCTCTTATGTCGGCCATGAGGAGTAGACTGAACTAACAGAGGTCGGGCAGAATCGTCGAAATTGACCCGAGGCGGACGGCGTAAACAAAAAACAAAATGGCCGTCTGTGGCCTTCGCTGGTGCAGCAGCGCAAGCGCGCCGAGAATATGCTCTCTTGCTCCGCGCTGCTGACCAGCAGCTTGCCCGATGCGCGTGAAATTGTCGCGCCGGAAGCAATAGACTTGTGCTGGATGAGAGCGCCAAAGCAAATTTTGCAGGAATCCAACTGCTTACTGACAGTATTCTATTCTCATCACAGTCCGCAGTTGAAAGCCACCGTATTGAGCGAGATCAATCTTTGTCTCGCCGCAACGTGGGATTTTTTATTCTCAAAGCAGCCGAATGAGCAGACTGCCAAGAAGCATGTGGCAGTTCTTAAGTCCATAGCCAGTCGCTAAGCGAAAGCAAAGATCGGCATCGGCGACCAGAGTTCGGATTTCCCCATCTATCAGGGACAAACCGAAAGGAACCAAACAAGATGAAAAGGTTGACACAATTCATAGCGATTCTTGCCGTTGGTCTACTGGCGTCGTTACACACCCTCCGGGCTGCCGAGCCCAACGACGGCGCGAAGTACGTCGATTTATCTGATCAGAAAATTAAGGAGATCGTTCAGCGTTCCTATCAGTATGTCGCTATGTACAATGTAAACCAGAAAATGGCCTTCGCTGAAGAGGGTGTAACAACCAAAGGGTACAATAAAGGTATGCGAAAAACTGAATTGCTGGATCATACCGTTCAGTTTATCGCTCGCCCTAACAATGATGTACTTTACCAATTGGCGATGCTTGATCTAAGGGAAGATGCCATAGTTCTTAAGGTTCCGGCTATCGATTCAAGATTTGTTTCGATGATGGCAACCGGTTACGACCATTACGTGAACATTCCCGCGTCCACTGTTGATGGACCATTCGACAAACCACAGACCATTCTTTTTTATACCGCTAGAACTGAGCTGTACAAGGGAGAAGACATTAAAGGTATCGACAAGAAATTTGAAATGACAGGCGATTTTGTCTCGCTGGTTATGAGGGTGATGCCCCACGCCAACGAACCCAAGCGCTACAAGCGCATCGTCAATCAGATCAATGCAATCAAAGGCATGTCTTTGTCTGAGTTCCTGGGCAAGCCCACCCCTAAGATCGACGCGGCAGATTTTCCGCCTTCCGGGAAGACAGATGCCGACACTTTCGGAAATAACCTGCTGGAAGTGATGCAGTTTGTCTTTAATCACACTACTTTTGATCCTGATTTCGAACTGGACCGAAAGGTCCTGGCTTTGTACGCCCCGCTGGGTGTTGAGCCCGGAAAAAATACAATCCTGACAAAGTCGCAAAAATCGATGGGAAGAAATTTCGGGAAATCTCAATCGAGGTCAGAGACGAAGAAATAGCAAAAATGAATGATGATAAGTTGATGGCTCGCCTGCTGCCAACCGTTTACCAACCCAAAGGCAAGGCTGGCCTGGAATCGCTCCTACTTGTGTCTGTGGTAGGACCAATTGGACAGCCAACCAGAGAGGCCATGTACCCTCCGATCACAACAGAAGATGGCTCGCCGATGAATGCATCGCACGACTACGTGATTAGCATGACCAAAGATGAACTGCCCCCAGCAAATGCGTTCTGGTCGTTTACACTTTATGACGAAAAGGCTTTTTCATACCCAACAAATACAAGAAATACAGTGTCGGTGAAAATGCCGGCAGGAGACTCAACGAAGACGGTGGCATTGGTATATATGTTGCTGCCACAAAGCCAGCAGGCGTCCCGGATGAGAACTGGCTGCCTATCAAAAGGCAAGACGAAGAGTTGACCGTCACTCTTCGGATCTATGCGCCTGACTTAGAGAAAATGAAAACGTGGAAAGCGCCTAAGGCTAAAATACTACAATAAATCTGCGCATACGGAGGATCAATATGAGCCGTTCTGGATATCCGTGAACGGTTCATGGCTTCCCTCGATGCGAAACCAATAGAGTAAAAGCAGACCGACGATCCGAACAAAACCTTCCAGTGGACTTGCCGTCGCACTGAACCTGCCGCTCCCGAAAACTCAGATTCGCGCGGAACAATCGTGCAGTCCACCGAGCATTCATTGCGTTCGTTTCCTCACCGGAAACACCGGCGATGTGTCCCATGAATAGGTTTGAGGTTCCCTTACGGCAAGGTCGCCTTCCGGCCCAATCCGGAAGTCCGGCAATGTCCGCTTTAGCGCCGCTGTCGGGGGACAAGCGAACATCGTCGCGCACCGCTTAATGAGTACACGCTAGTCATGGCACCATCGCCGCGACCGCGCGCTCCCGCATCGCGTTGCGCTCGCGCCGGTACCAGAACAATGCTGCGACGATCAGCAGGTTGACTACGCCCGCGACCGTGGCATTGGCGAACGACAGCCGATAGTTCGCGCTGATGTCGTAGAAGAAGCCGGCCTGATAACTGCCGAGCCCCATGCCGAGCCAGCCGACGGTGGCGACCGCCGACATGGCAAAGCCCGACAGGCGGATCGGCGCCGCCTCGCGGGCGCAGATCAGAAGGCAGGTCATCACACCGGCGAAACCGAAGCCGAACAGCACTGCGAGCTGGTAGAGCACGGCAATGCTCGTGGTCTGGGTGAAAAAGAACACCACGGACGTCTGCGCCAGCGACGCCAGAAAGTAAGCCGGCAGCCCGCCGACGCGGTCGGCAAGCCAGCCGAAGAACAGCCGCCCGAATACCGCCGTCACCATGACTGTCAGCAGCAAGCCCGCCGCGGTCTGCGGGCTGCAGCCGATATCGATGCCGAGCGGGATCAGATGCACCTGCGGCGCGGTCATGCAGATGCAGCAGAACAATGCTGCGAAGCCGAGCCAGGGCAAGGTGATGCGATGCGGCAGATTCCAGAGATTGACGTCGCGCGGAGCGGCCTGCCCTGCCGGCAGCGCCGCCACCGGCGCCGGGCGCAGCAGGAACATCAGCGGCAGCAGAATGACGAGGAAGCCGATGCCGAGCGTCAGCATGGCGTCGCGCCAGCCGAACTCAGTGATCAGGAGCCGGCCGAGATAGGGCACGATGCCCTGGCCGAAGGCGCCGCCCGCGGTGGCAATTCCGATGGCGAGACCCTTGCGCGCGCTGAACCACAATCCCGTCAGTGCGGTCAACGGCGTGAACAGGCAGGCAAAGCCGACCGCGCCGATCAGGAAGAACAGGAGATCGAGCTGCCATTGCGCGCCCTGCCATTTCAGCGCGGCCAGGCCTGCCGACATTCCAACCGAGCCGATGAGCGCCACGGGCCGGGCGCCGATCCGGTCGGATAGCGCGCCCCAGAACAGGCCGCCCGCGGCGGCGCCAATACTGTAGGCCGTGTAGGCCATGGAAATATCGGCGCGGAACCAGCCGAACTCTTCCTCGAGCGGCTTCATCAGCACAGAGACCACGCCGCCCGCACCGAAACCAAGCGCCAGGCTGATGGTCGAGACGGCGACGATCACCCAGCCATAGGGATGTTCGTGCGCGCGAGCGGCGGCGGTGCTCATGTAGATCTCCCATCGACAGGAACTGGCGCGGCGGAAAGCCGCCGCGCCCTCGTCTTTCAGGTGGCTGCGATCACCTGCGCCTGGTGATGACGATCTCCAGATATTCGCTGGGAATGACCAGCGTGCCGTCCTTGGCGGCGTTGAAGTCGTTCATCAACGCGATCAGGTCTGCCGCGAGCTGATCCTGCGCGGCCGCGTCGATCGCGCCGAAGGCCTTGTGGGTCGGCCCGTAATAGGTGCGGAAAATGTCGAGGAAGTGCTCCGGCGACTTGTAGCGGAAGGTGTATTGCCGGCTCTGCGCGGCGATGGTGACGTCGCGGCCGAAGATCTCCTCGAGGTAATCCTTCTTGCCCCACATCACCGGCGACTTCACGCCCGGCGGCGGCGGGACGAACTTGACGACGGTCTTCAGCAGGTTGCCGATGAAGCCTTCCGGCGTCCAGTTGGCGAGACCGATCTTGCCGCCGGGACGGCATACCCGCACGAGTTCACTCGCCGCACGCGGATGGTTCGCGGTGAACATCACGCCGAAGGTCGACAGCACGACGTCGAAGCTCGCATCCGGAAACGGAAGATTCTCGGCATCGGCCTCGCGGAATTCGACCGGGAGCCGCTCCGCCTCGGCGCGTTCACGCCCCCGCTGCAGCAACGTGCCGACATAATCGCTCGACACCACGTCGGCGAAGCGGCGCGCGGCGGCGAGCGTCGCATTGCCGTTGCCGGCGGCGACGTCGAGAACGCGCTGGCCGCTTCTGACATCGACGGCCTCGCAGAGGGTCTCACCAACGATCTGCAGGGTGGTGCCGATGATGGCATAGTCACCGGAAGCCCAGGTGGCCTGCTGCTTGGCCTTGACGGCAACAAGATCGGGCATGGGGACGGCAGTCTGGATATTCATGTCATTTCTCCTGTTTGCTGGATGGTGGTTCGGTGAAGATCAGTTGCGGCGTTCGGCGGTGCGCATGCCGCCAGGCAGGCCGGTGGACCGCGATTTCCTGTAGAAGGCGTAGTCGGCCGAGTACGGCACGCTCGTCATTGCGCCTGCGCGATCGCATTGCCCCTCGGCGAGACCGCCGCGGGTGTTGAGCCGCTGGATGGTGGTGGCGCCGGCGAGCAGGCCGCGGTCGTGCGGCGATGTCGCGGCGAGTTTCAGCAGCGGGATGTCCGCCGCGGTGGCGCCGGCCGCACGGCCGACGACCTTTCCGGCGACGGAACTGCCGTCGTCGAGTTCCCATTTCGGACCGGCAAAATGCCGGCCGACGGTCCTGCCATCGACGAGCAGCGTGGCGATCGGTTCGCGGAACTGCCAGGCGAGCTTGCC
>CAYUOL010000387.1:0-6021 GCA_964446345.1 uncultured Iamiaceae bacterium
CGGGGCCGACGGCGCCGCGGGAGGCGGCACCGGCGCAGCCGCGGGCGGAGGCGCCGGCGGCGCGCTCGCCGCCGCGGCAGGAGGCGCGGCCGCGGGCGGTGCGGTCTCGGGGTGCAGGTCGGCCTGCAGCGCGCTCATGTTCGGCAGCAGGATCGTCTGCTCGGCGAGCGGTCGCACGGACTCGGGCTGCTCTTCGGGCGTGGCTTCGTCGACGGCCGAGACCAGCGCCGTGGTCGACATGCCCAGCTCTTGTTGCAGCTTCTGGATCGCCTCGCCGAACGCGGCGGAGCTCGGGTAGCGGTCTTCGGGCTTCTTCGCCATCGCCACGCGGAGCACCTCGACGACCTGCGGCGGCACGTCGGGCCGATCGATCGCCGGGACCTCGTTCTCCTGGATGCGGCTGAGCATGGCGAAGATGCCGTCGTCGTCGCCGGTCTCGAACGGCGCGTGGCCGGTGAGCAGCGCGTAGAGGGTGGACGCCAGCTGGTAGGTGTCGGTGGCCTCGGTGGCCTGCTTGCCCAGCACCACCTCGGGTGGCGTGTGCACGGGGGCGAACGACTGCGCCATCGTCATGGCCTGCTGCGCGGGATCGATGGCCGAGATGCCGAAGCCGGTCAGGGCAGGTTCGCCGTAGCCCGACTCGAGGAGGTTGGACGGCTTGATGTCGCGGTGCAGGATCTCGGCGTGGTGCACGGCCTCGAGCGCGCCGGCGACCTTGACGCCGATCGTCAGGGTCTCGTCGAGCGGCAGCGGACCCTGCGTCTTGAGCCGATCGCCCAGCGAGCCGTGCGCGTAGTACGCGGTCGTGATGTACGGGCTGCCCTCGGCGGTGAACCCGGAGTCGAGCACCGTCACGATGTTGGGATGGCCGGTCAGGCGGCCGGTCGCGGCGCACTCGCGCTCGAAGCGTCGACGCAGGCGCTCTTCGACGGATCCGACGGACAGGACCTTCACGGCCACGGTGCGGGCGAACTGCTCTTGGTAGGCCCGGTACACGACGCTGGCGCTACCTGATCCGATCTCTTCGAAGTCGCGATAGCCCGGAATCTCCACGTCGGTTCCTTTCCCGGTCCAGCCTCAGGGACGGTCCGGATGGTCTGTCGGGGCAGTGAGGGTCGCGCGGGACCGCGGCCGGTCGGCGGGCATTCTCGCATGTTCCGCGAGGACAGGTGGTCGACAGGTGGTCCCGGCGAGCCCCGAGCAGGTGGCGTGCCGGCTGGGTACCTTGGGCCGGCACCGTCGGCGGCGCGACCCGTCGACGCGGGTGGTCCGGGGGCCGGTCGGTGCCGGTCGGACGAGACGTGGACGAGATGGGGGAGGGCACCGATGGGTCGTTGGAGTCGTCAAGAGCTCGAGGACGCGTTCGCCAACTACCAGCGCCTGGCGCGGGAGGCGGGCACCACAGGGGACTGGAACATCTGGGCCGATCAGTTCACCGAGGACGCCACCTACGTCGAGCACCTGTACGGCACGATGGGCGGCCGCGAAGCCATCCGGCGGTGGATCGTGAAGACGATGGGCACCTACCCCGGCAGTGAGATGCCCCACTTCCCCGTCGAGTGGTACATCATCGACGAGGAGCGCGGGTGGGTGGTCTGCCAGGTGTGGAACCGCATGGCCGATCCCGGTGACGGCAGCCTGCACCAGCAGTACAACTTCACGCTGCTCAAGTACGCCGGCAACGACCAGTGGTCCTACGAGGAGGACATCTACAACCCGGCCGCGTTCGGGACGATGGTCGCCGCGTGGGAGCAGGCCAAGGCGCGCCTCGACGGCGCAACGGGCTAGGGCCCCTGGCGCACGGGCGGCTTGTGCAGCTCGAGGTAGAGGTCGCCGCGGTCGCACGCCCACTCGATGGCCCACCGCGACGGTTCCCAGTCGGCGATGAGCGCCCGCACCTCGGCCGGGGAGACGTTCGCGTAGTGCTCGCCCTCGCGCACCTCGAGGCCGTCGACCGCCGAGTGGGGCGCCCGCCCCGGGCCCGCGCACGTCATGAGCAGCGTGCCCCCGGGGGCGGTGGCCTCCCACATCATCGTGAGGATGGCGCGCCACGGTGGCGCGTGCTCGAGCACCTCGGCGGACACGACCACGTCGTAGGTGCGCGGTGGCACCCAGGTGGAGGCGTCGGCGACCTCGTCGACGCCGGCGCCCGCCACGAGGTCGATGCCGTGGTAGTGCGAGGCGTGAGGGAAGAGCGGCCGCACGCTGCCGTTGATGTCGAGGCTGCCGATCTCGAGCACGGCCACCTCGGCGTCGTCGGCGGGCGCGGCGGGTACGTGGGCCGCCACCCAGTCGTGGGCCTGCGCGTGCATGCGGCTACTCGCTGGCCTGGAACTCGTCGTACATGACCAGCAGCTCGTTGCCGAGCCACTCGCCGGCTGCGGGGAGCGCCTCGTCGCGCACGTTCAGCCCGTCGGGTCGGAAGCTCGGGTCGAGGGCGCCGCCCGGCTGGCGGGATGCGTACCCGGCGAAGTCGATGGGCTGCGCCCAGATCGTGTACATGCGCAGCTCCTTCACGATGGCGTTGAGCCGTTGCACGCGCGCCGGATCCGACGCGGGGTACGGCTGCGCCGGCGGTGGCTGGTCGGTGCGCCCCCACTCGATCGGTGGCGAGTTCAACCACATGATCGGGGCGTTGACCTTCTTCGTCGCGTCGACGAGCGCGGAGTACTGCGCCTTGACCGCGTCGTCGTAGACCGGATCGCCGAAGCCTCGGAGGGTCGAGTCGCCCTTGAGCTGGTTGTCGGTGAGGTCCCACACGCTCGGCACGACGACGACCATGTCGGGCTTGACCGTGACCATGGCCTGCAGCCACCCGAAGACCACGTCGCGGCACTCGTCCGGCGTCGCCTGCTGCGTCCCCTTGTCGAGGCGCGCGGTGGTGGCGATGATGCCGCAGTCCGCGACCGACGCCGTGGCCTCGAGGGCGCCCGACTTCTCGCCCCAGGCGTTGATGGCGTCGCTGACCCGTTGTGCGGACCGGTCACCGATGACCAGGAGCTTGCGCTTCGGTCCGATGTACTTGGTGGTGCTGGTGCCCGCCGCACCCGCTGTCGTCGGCGTGGTGCCGGGGGCGGCGGACGAGGACGGGCCCGGCGCCGCCGTGCCTCCGGCGTGGCTCGCGATGTCGCGGTCGAGCTCGTGGCGCTGCTTCCAGTCGGCCTTGAACGCGTCGAGGATGGCGGTGCCGAGGAAGCGCTCGGACACCTCCTTCGCCTCGGCCTGGCCGAAGTGCACGCCGTCGGGTCGCAGCCGCTCGTCCTCGCCGGTGCTCTTGAGCCAGCCGGCCAGATCGATGACGTGGACCTTGCCCGGCCGCTCCGTCGGCAGCTGGTTGATGAGCTCGTTGAGGCGGGTCATCCGCTTGGGTTCGGCGGCCTGACCGCGGATCAGCTGCGCGTCCTGGCCCTTGCCGGCGCCCACCGGTGGGCTGGTCAACCACAGCACCGTTGCGCCGTGCGCCGACAGCGTGTCGACGGCGAGCTCCATCTCCTTGAGGATGTACGCGTCGTAGACCGGGTCGCCGGGCGCTCGCCACACCGTGTCGCCCTCGAGCTTGCGGTCGGCGACCTCCCACGGCCCGATCTGCACGATGGCGATGTTGGGTGCGTTGTCGCGGACCTTCTGGCCCCAGGTGCGCTCCCAGTGGTTGCACTCCTCGGGGATGCGGCCGTTCTCGGAACCGGAGCGCCGCTCGCCCCCGCGCCCGATGCCGCACCCGAGCCACGCGGCGCCGTCGACGAAGTCGGCCTGGTTCGTGGCCTTCACCCAGTCGTTCATGCCCAACCCGGTCATCAGGGCCGTGGAGTCGCCGAAGAGGGCGATGCGCGGTCGGGGCGGGTCGGGGAGGGCCACGTCGATGGGAGCGGCCGGCGGTGGCGGAGCGTTCGTGCTGATCGCTTCGTACTGCTTCGCTGCGGTGTCGAAGTCGATGACGGGCTTCGGCGCCGTCAGCGAGATGCCGACGACCACCACGGCGAGCAGGCCGATGGCGTAGGGAGCGATGCGGATCGGGCGGATGTGCAGCAGCCGCTCGCCCCGCCGGACCGGCTCCTCGAGGAACCGGAACGACAGCAGCGCCAGCGCCATCGTGACCGCCATGCGGATGGCGAAGAGCAGGACGAGGCCGGCGCCGCCGGTGAGCCCCGTGCGCTCTTCGCTGATCCAGAGGAAGATCGGCCAGTGGTACAGGTACACGCCGTAGGAGATGCGACCGAGCTGGCGCAGCGGCCCGACGGCCAGCAGCGTGCGCACCGGCCCGCCCGGCACGATCGCGGCGAGGATCACGAGCACCGAGAGGCCGCCGTAGAGCGTGAAGCCGCCCCGGTAGAGCCACTCGGTCTGCGCCGTCGTGAGGACCCACAACGCGATGCACGCGAGCAGGGCGGCCGCGCCTGCGGCGGCCACGGCGTTGCGGGCCCGGATGTCGTTCGCGAGCCGTGACGTGACCCGACGGTGGTACAGCGCGACGGCCAGCAGGGCGCCGGCGATCAGCTCGGCGGCCCGGGTCTCGGTGCCGTAGTAGATCGCGTCGTTCGACAGGCCGAGGTAGAGGGTGCAGAAGAGCGACGCGACGAGCAGCGCGACCAGCAGCCCGCCGAACCACTGACGGCTCTTGCGGTAGAACTGCAGCACGGCGAAACCGAGCAGGGGGAACAGCAGGTAGAACTGCTCCTCGATCGCCAGGCTCCAGAAGTGCAGCACCGGCGACGGCGATCCGAACAGGTCGGCGTAGGACTGGTCGGAGAAGATGAAGCGCCAGTTGGCCACGTACGCGAGGCACGACAGCACGTCGCCCGCGATGTTGCGCTTCACCGTGGGGTCGCCGGCGACGACCGTGTAGAGCACGGCGAGCGCCAGCGCGGCGAGCGCCGCCGGCATGAGGCGGCGGAAGCGGCGGCGCCAGAACTGGCGGAGGTCGATCTTGGCGGTGGCACCCCGCTCGGCGAGCAGCAGCGACGTGATGAGGAAGCCCGAGAGCGTGAAGAACGTCGAGACGCCGAGGAAGCCACCGGTCATCCACGTGAACCCGCCGTGGAACAGGAGCACGGCGCCGACCGCGACGCCGCGGAGGCCGTCGAGCGCCGGGAAGTACGGCAGGTGGCCGCGGCTGCCGCGCGCGTCTCGCCCGGTCTCGTCGTGCTCGGTGGTCTCGGCGGCGGTCGGCTCGGGCGGGTTCCCGTCGGCGAACAGCTCAGGAGCAACGGCGGTCACGGAAGACGGGGTCCTTTGGACGGACGCCTGAGGAGGCGGAGGCGGGAGTGGAGCGTTTCGTGAACTGGAGTCGTCGGCCCGGGAGCAGCGAAAATTCTACTTGGACGCTGCAGATGGGTCAGGTCAACGACAGGACGGGAGATTCTGTCAGTCCTGACAGATCGTTGCAGGCATCGGGCATCGGCGCCGGTCGCGACCAGGGCGGGAGTGGTCCGGGCGGGACCATCCGCCGTACCATTCCGCCGACATCTGTCGGGATCTCGTAACAAGCAATCCCTGAGGGGGGCTCATGTTCCAGTGGAGTGACGAGCAGAAGATGATGCGCGACGCCGTTCGCCAGTTCATCGACAAGGAGGTCGTCCCCCTCCAGGAGGAGCTCGAGCACGGCGACCTGCCGCCCTACGACGTGCTGCGCAAGATGTTCAAGACCTTCGGCATGGATGTCGCCGCACGCGACGGCTTCGCCAAGCGCATCGCCTTCGAGAAGGAGGTCGCCGAGGCGATCGCCAAGGGCGAGACGCCACCCGAGAAGCCCGTGCGCGATGCCGGCTCGGACCCGTCCTTCACGATGATCCCGATCATCGAGCTGTGCCGGCACTGCCCGGGGATGGTCACCGCGATGGGCGTCTCGATGGGGCTCACCGCGGCGTCGATCAGCTCCAAGGGCACGATCGCGCAGAAGGAGCGGTGGGTGCCGGACCTGTTGACGCTCGACAAGGTCGGGGCGTGGGCGATCACCGAGCCCAACTCCGGGTCGGACGCGTTCGGCTCGATGCTCTCGACCGCCAAGCGCGACGGGGACGAGTA
>CAYUOL010000388.1:0-6019 GCA_964446345.1 uncultured Iamiaceae bacterium
TACCTCACCCGCCTGCTGGGCCTGTCCGACGCCGAGGTCGAGTCCTACCGCGGCGACGTGCTCGCCGGCGATCGCACGAGGGTGCCGGGCGCGGTGCGGGCGAGCTGCGGCCTGTCGACGACGGCGGACGACGTGGCCAGGTTCCTCGCAGCGATCGAGCGCATCGCCGACGGCCAGCCACCGCCCGTGCCGTACCACCAGGACCCGACGACGGGCGACTTCTGGCCCGGCGACGAGTCGGCGCCGTGGTCCACCCGC
Source organism: uncultured Iamiaceae bacterium (assembly GCA_964446345.1). Lineage (GTDB taxonomy): Bacteria > Actinomycetota > Acidimicrobiia > Acidimicrobiales > Acidimicrobilacustridaceae > CAYUOL01. The sequence continues at coordinate 259 of CAYUOL010000388.1, forward strand.
AACCGCGACCTCGGGGGCTCCTGCTCGCGCGGTTGAAGCACCGCGGGCGCGGGCGAGTCGCCCTGTCCGACCGGAACGCCCGCGCCGATCGACGGCGGCCGGGCTCCGGACCGACCGGACGGGGACGCCCGGGCGCATCGTCTGCCAGGCTGCCGGGATGGATGCCGACCGGTTCGCCGACGACGTGCTGTTCCCGACCGCCAACGACGTCGACCAGCTGCCGATCCTCCCCCGCGAGCGCCTCGACGCCATCGCGGCCGCGGGCTGGTACGGGTTGGCCGCGCCATCCGAGCACGGTGGCCTCGGCCTCTCGCTCGAGGAGTCGTACCCGGTGATGGCCGCCTTCGCCGGCGGGTGCCTGACCACGACCCTCGTGTGGCTGCAGCACCACGGCGTCGTCGCCACGATCACCTGGGGCCCGAACGAGGATCTGCGCGCCGAGCTGCTGCGCGCGCTCGCCACCGGGGAGCGCCGAGCGACCGTGGCGTTCGCCGGCCTGTTGCCGAAGCCGCTGCTGCACGCGCGCCCCGACGGCGACGCGTGGATCATCGACGGCACGGCGCCCTGGATCAGCGGCTGGGGCCTGACCGACCACCTGCTCGTCTCCGCCCGCACGGCCGACGACGACGTGGTGTGGTTGCTGGCCGATGCCGTGGAGGGCCCGCACCTGCAGGTGACCCCGCTGCGGCTGCTCGGGCTCAACGCGAGCGGCACCGTCACCGCCCGCTTCGACGGGCTGACCCTCGGTGCCGAGCGCCTCGCCAACCGGTTCACGTACGCGGGGTGGCCGGCGCAGGACCTCGCCGGCCTGCGGACCAACGGCTCCCTGGCCGTCGGTGTCGCCCGCCGGTGCTGCCGCCTCATCGGCCCGTCTGCGCTCGACGACGACCTGACGGCGCACCTCGCCACGCTCGACGGCGCCACCCCCGAGCAGCTGCCGGCGGCGCGAGCGGCCATGGCCGCGTTCGCGATGCGCGCCGCGACGGCGCTCGTCGCCCACCAGGGCAGCTCGTCGGTGGTGGCGCCCAGCAACGCCGAGCGCCTCGTCCGTGAGGCGACCATGCTGCTCGTCTTCGCGTCCCGCCCGTCGATCCGCACGGGGCTGCTCGACGAGCTCGGGGCGACCGCCACCGCCTCGTGAACGCGGGGAGCGCCCGCACCGAAGGGCGCGCCCGGTTCCTGCGCCACCATCACGATGCGTGCGCCGGCCATCGGGCTCCCCGCCCCGCGAGCTGGACTCGGGCAGCGGACGAAACTCTGGGGAGCGACCCTAGGGACGAGCCGACGTGGTCGATGGGATCGTCATCCGCATGCACGATGCTTCGTCCTGCCGCGCAGTTCGAGCCGGGGCGGTCACGGCCCTGTGCCTCGTGGCGCTCGCCGGCTGCCCGGCGCCGCGCCCCACCCCGCCGAGCGCGCAGGCCTCAGCCGCCTCCGCACCGCCATCGCAACCCGTGACGACGTCGCAGTCCAGCCCTTCGGAGGAGGCCAGCACCCCCGGCGCGAGCACCATGCGGTTCGTCGCTCCCGAGGGCGGGGTGCAGCGAGGGACGAAGCTCAGCTTCACCCTGAGCGACGGCGGCACGAAGATCTCCGACCTCGTCGCCGACGTGCTCGAGACCTGCGACGGCGAGGCGGCGCGCTCGACGACCGTCGGGCCCGACCTCACGTGGGACGTCGTCGACGGTTCGTTCTCGGGACGCCTCAAGGAGGTCGCCGGCGGCGTGTCCGTCTACACGACCCTCGAAGGTCGGTTCACCAGCGCGACGACGGTCGAGGGCACCATCCGCCAAGAGTCGGTGGTCGCCGGCTCGGTGTGCGACACCTCCAACCTCACCTTCACCGCCGAATCCGTCTGATCGCCCGGCGAGAGCCCGGTCAGCGACGGGCCGCGCCACGCCCTCCGGGGCCCCGACGCCCGGGCGGCGCCCGATCGTGGCGCGACGGTGACGTGCCTTTCGCCGGCATCCCCGCCCCGCCGGGCCATCTACGATGACCCGGTCAGGTCGGGCCTCCAGCACCGAGGATCCAGCCCCACCCGACCCCCGCCCTCGTGGGGGCTGTGACAAACCCCATTGCACCAGGCCGGGACACCCGGCCCGCGGCCCGCTGAAACGCCACCCATGGGTTTCCGGAACGGATCGGTCGGAATCCGGAACGCTGCGGGGCCCCAAGAGAGCCTGAGAGGTCACCGCGGGCGGCAGCGGCGCCGCTACGGTGGCCACCGACGGGTGCGATTGCGGCGATGACTCAACCTCTGAACCTGAACGACGAGAGCGCGGTGGTCGCGCCAGAACGGGTCCCCAGCGTGGGAGCAGACCACGACGCCAGCTCGGGGTGCCCGGAGCAAGGCCGATACGACCGGTGGTTCGCTCTCGGTATCACGATCGTGGCGCTCGCGCCCTTCGTGACCGCCGTCGCAACCAGGGCTGGCCGGGATTACCTACCGGTGCAGGACTTCGCGGTCATCGACCTGCGCGTCCGCGACGTCTTCACGCACGACATCCCGCTCGTTGGTCCGTACAGCCGATACGGATGGAACCATCCTGGGCCATTGGTGTACTGGCTGGTGGCCCCGTTTGCTGCACTGTTCGGCAGTCCAGCGTGGGCGACCCAGGTCGGGTTCGTGGTGCTCCAAGTGACGGCCGTCGTATGGACGGCCATCGTCTCGTGGCGCCGACGCGGCCTCTGGGCGTTGGCACTGTGGACGGCTGTCGTGTCCGCGAGCTTCGTCGCCGTCGGCCCCTCGGCCATCTTGGAACCCTGGGGGCCCAATGTGGCGCTGCCCTTCTTCGTCCTCTTCTGCTCCCTCGTCTGGCTGGTCAGCGGCGACGATGTCGCCTTGCTGCCACAGGCCGCGGCCGTCGGCGCCTTCCTGGTGCAGACGCATGTTGGCTACGCACCGCTGGTCGCCGCCGGAGTGCTCTTCGTCGTCCCAGCCACGTGGCGCGCGTCCGGGCGACGTTGGCGCGGCGTCATGGCACTCCGTCCTGTCCGCTGGTCCGCGGGCATCGCAGTGGTCTTGTGGCTGCCTGCGCTCATTGAGACGGTTCTGCACCCACCCGGCAACCTCGTGCGGGTTGCGGACCAGACGCTGTTCGGGGCCTCGAACCCGAAGGCTGGGATCGGGAACGCTCTCGGGATTCTCGCGGCGCCCTTCCGACCGCTTCCTGGGTGGCTTGGCGGCCGGACCGCCTTCGATGAGCTCCGGTTGGTTGCGACACCGGTCGCAGTGACGTGGCTGTTGGTTCCGGCCCTCGTGCTCCTCGGCGCCGGTTGGCTCGCGCGACGCTCCAGTGACGACGACGGGTCCAGGCTCGTTTCCCTCGCAGGCTTGATGCTGGTCGCCGGCCTCCTAGCCGTGGCCAGCGTGCAAGGCGACCTGTTCCCGTACTTGTTCTACTGGCGCGACACCCTGGCTGTGTTGACGGGGTTCGCGGCCGTCAGCATTGCGATCCGCTCGCTTGCGCGCGGCCGCACGTCTCTTCGTCTCGCCGTTCCCGCCCTCGGTAGCCTTGCCGTGCTGCTCGCCTCGGTCTCGCTCACACACCAGGTCGCGACGACTCCACTGGTGTTCGACCGGTTCGGGCCGATGACGCAGGACCTGCTCGACCAACTCGCGGCGCAGGGTGAGCCGAGCCGGCCGGTGCTCGTCAGGGTGTCCGGCACACCTCTCGGCGGGGTGCACGGCGGCCTCGTCGATGAACTCGCCCGCCGAGGTGCGCCGGTCCGGGTAGACGACGGACAGCCGTTCCAGTACGGCCACGACCGGACCGCTCTTCCGGCGGACGTGAGCGCCGTCTGGTACGTGGTCGAGGCAAGCGATGCCGCCTCGGCGCTCACGTCCGTTCCCGGCGCCAGCGTTGTAGCGCAGCATCGCGTGCTCTCGGACGCTGACCGGGACCGACTGACGACCTTGCAGCGGAAGCTGACGTCGCAGCTCGCGGCGGCCGGCGAAGCATCACTAACCTCGAAACTGGCGAGCCCGCTCGTCGGCTTCGCTCTCGGCAACATCCCGGGGATAGATCACGCAGACCTCGACGAACTCGCGCGGCTCAACCAGAAGGTCGAGGATGGCGTCTGCGAGTGCGCGGTCATTGCTCTGCCACCGAGCTACGCCGGGCCAGTGCCCGGTCCCACGTCCTGACCGACAGATGCGGGCCGTGTGTCCGGTACCGAACGACGGCGGCGCGCAGATCAGGCGAGCGACGGATCACCCGGGCTCCATTCGTCCCGTCTCGATCGCCCACTTCTCCATCGACGGGCGAAGCCACAGCCGCGGTCGGCCAGGGCCGAGATCCACGACCGGACGTGGCATGTCGCGGTAGCGCTTCTGGTACGTGCTCACGCTGTTCGCGTGCGACAGGCCGAGCATCTCGGCGATGCCGTGGGCGTCGATGAGGTCTTCCGTGTTTACGATCGGCGCCACCAATCCAGTCTACGGGTGTTGACTGACACGGAAGCGGACGCTAGTCTACACCCTTAGACATTGAGATGGTCCCGGCGGTGCGCCAACACCCCGGGACCTGGCCAACACCTACATGGAGGTTTTGACATGCAAGAACGTACCGGAGTCTCGAGCGCGCCCGACGAGCGCTACCTCGCCTTCTGCTCCACCCTCGTCGACTGGCTCGATGAGTACGGGTGCGTGCTCGAGGCACTCGTCGTGCTCCGTGGGCTCCCCTTCACAGACGAAGCCGTCGAGGAGATCCTTGACGTGCCCGAGATCCGGAAGCTCCGCCTCGGTTGGGAGTTCTGGCAGGCGGTTGTCGAGGGCGAGGAACTGGACGCAGAAGGCATCCTGCTCGAGTCCCTGCTCCACGAGTCCTATCTCCTCGTCCGCGAGGCCATCTGGGGCATCCGTCCGAACGGCCGCAACCACCTCCAGAGCCTCTGACGCGCACTTGCCGTGTCTGGCTCAAAGAGGTGCCCACCAACCCGTGGGGGGTCAGGGCGCGACGTTGTCGACCTTGGCCCCTACGGAGGTCTTGACGATGCTTGTCCAACCAGGTATGTTCAGCTCGCTCCCCCGGACTGGGGGCGCCACTACGAAACCTAAAACTTCGCGTCGCGCGAAAGCGCGAGGGACGGGATGGACACGGCCTGAGAGCTGCCGCCGGCAGCGAAGCCGCACCAACCGGATCGCCGAATCCCGGCCGCGTCGAGAACCAGCACCACTCTCGATTCCAGGTTTCAAGTGGCACACCGACGCATCCCAAGCCTCTTCCCCGACCTCACCGGCTACGCGCAGCCGCGCGTGCTGTGGCCCCGCCGATCTCCTTCGAACGACGGTGCGTCCGTCTTTCAGCCGACGCTTGTGCCCTTGGAGCAGCCGGCTGCGTTCGTCGAACCCCGGCGCACCCGAAGGCGTGCGCCAAGGAGGTCTCGACCAGCGATCCCGACACAACGGCCGTTCCTCGGCGCAGCTCCGGGCGATCCGCAATCGCTGCACGAGCAGGGTTGCGAGCTGTTGGCGGCGCTCGTGGGGCACTACGACCTGGCTGACTGCCGGCTCCTCACGCTCCACCAGGTGTTCTGGACGGCGGCGACCATGCCCCCGCTGACCCCGCAGGCTGCGTTGCAGATCGCGGTCTCGGCCCTCGAGCAGAGGGCGCGCTGCGGTGAGCTCGCGCCAGCGAGCGTGCAGAAGTGGGCGACCGGTTCCGCAACGTTTGTCCGCTACCTCGTTCACGGGCCCGGCGTGACGGACATCTGTGACGTGACGTCTGCGCACGTCGAAGCCTTCGTCCGCGCTCCTAGG
>CAYUOL010000389.1:0-5988 GCA_964446345.1 uncultured Iamiaceae bacterium
ACATCGTGCTCGCCTTCCTCGGTGCGGCGCCGATCGTGTACCAGGCGATCGTCGGCACGCCGGCGCGCATGCGCCGCATGCTCGCGTACTTCGATCCGTGGCAGTACCGCTACGACGTCGGCTACCAGATCACCGAGTCGCTCATCTTCCACCTCAGCATGGAGAAGGACGAGGCGCAGGACACGGCCGTGGCACTGCTGTCCTCCGTGGGCATCCCCGAGCCGGTGCAGCGGCTCAAGGAGTACCCGCACCAGCTCTCCGGCGGCATGCGCCAGCGCGTGACGATCGCGATCGCCCTCGCCTGCGGGCCCAAGCTGCTCTTCGCCGACGAGCCCACCACGGCGCTCGACGTGACGGTGCAGGCCCAGATCCTCAACCTCTTGCAGCAGCAGCAGCGCGAGCGCCACATGGCGATGATCCTGGTGACCCACGACCTCGGCGTCGTCGCCGGGCGCACCGACGAGATCGCGGTCATGTACGGCGGCAAGGTCGCCGAGCAGGCGGCGACGCCCGTGCTGTTCGCGCACATGAAGCACCCCTACACCGAGGCGCTGCTCAACTCGATCCCGAAGATCGACAACCCGAGCCACACCCGCCTCGAGGCGATCGGCGGTCGCCCGCCCGACCTCGTGCACCCGCCGAGCGGGTGCAACTTCTCGCCGCGCTGCCCCTACGCCCAGGACAAGTGCCGCGAGTAGGAGCCCCCGCTGATGGAGGCCGAGACCCCGGGTCACCTGTACCGCTGCTGGTTCCCGGTCGACTCCCAGGAGGGGCGCGACGCGCTCGCCCGCAACGTCGCGGCCGCCGAGGTGCCGGTCGATGCGCCGAGCGTCGCCTCGCCGTCGTGATCGCGATGCCCGCCCGGCGCCGACCCTGACCTCGCCCCGCCGCTCGCGGCCGGCCACCACCGCCTGACCGCCCCCCCAGACCCGACCCAGACCCGCCAGCCCAGACCGCCCCCCGAGGAGACGAGACACCAATGGCCGGAAGCGGCACCGCACACCTCCGCACCCAGGGCGACACCTTGCTGCGCGCCGAGAACCTCGTCGTGGAGTTCCCGGTCGGCAAGACCGGACTGAAGGTGCACGCCGTCTCCGACGTCAGCCTCGATGTCCGGGAAGGCGAGACGCTCGGGCTCGTCGGCGAGTCCGGCTGCGGCAAGTCGACGACCGGCCGGGCGCTCATGCAGCTGCCGAAGCCGACCGGTGGCGAGGTGCTCTACCACGGGCAGGACCTCACCGAGCTCAGCGGCCAGGAGCTGCGCAAGGTCCGGCCCGAGATGCAGATGATCTTCCAGGACCCGATCTCGTCCCTGAACCCGCGCCGTAGGGTCGGCGAGATCGTGGCCGAGCCGCTGCGCATCTGGGCGAGCGAGCAGCACCCGCCGGTCGGTCCGGTGAAGCTCGCGAGCATGGCGCTGTTCGTCGATGCCGGGTTCCGGCTCGCGATGGCGCTGATCTGGCTCCTGTTCATGTTCCTCAACAGCGGCGTGAAGGGGCTCTTCGGCGTGCCCTTCGAGGTGCTGCCGGGCCTCGACAGCTGGCTGCGCGAATCCGGGCTGCTGCTGCTCGTGTCGGTGGTCATCTTCTCGGCGCTGCAGTTCGCGATCGGCGTGAACATCCGGGATCGCAACGGCCGGGCCCTCGTGGCCGAGGTCGTCGAAGCCGTCGCCGCCACCGTGATCGCCCTGTTCCTCCTGCGCAACGGCCTGAGCGCCTCCGGGCTGGTGTTCGCCATCGGTGCCGCGCTCTCGATCCTGGCCGTCGTGCTGATGATCCTCCCGCCGTCGCTCGCCGACTTCAAGAAGATGAAGGAGCTGCGCGAGGAGCACGAGCAGATCGTGTGGAAGACCCTCGAGAACGTCGGCATCGACCCCGAAGCGGCGGTGAACCGGCGCCCGCACCAGTTCTCCGGCGGCCAGTGCCAACGCATCTGCATCGCCCGTGCGCTCGTGCTCGACCCCAAGATGATCATCTGCGACGAGCCCGTCTCCGCGCTCGACGTGTCGGTCCAGGCGCAGATCCTCAACCTGCTCGAGGACATGAAGAAGCGCTACGGGCTGACGCTCGTCTTCATCGCCCACGACCTCGCCGTGGTGAAGAACGTGAGCGACCGGGTCGCGGTCATGTACCTCGGCAAGCTCTGCGAGGTGGCGCCTCCCGACGACCTGTACTCGAAGCCGGCGCACCCCTACACGGCGGCGCTGCTCGGGTCGATCCCCGTGCCCGATCCGACCTACCGGCCGAGCGAGGAGAACACCCTCGGCGGTGAGATCCCCTCCCCCGTGGCGCCCCCGTCGGGCTGCCGCTTCCGCACGCGCTGCCCGCGGGCCCAGGACATGTGCGCCCAGGTCGAACCGAAGATGCGCCAGGTCGGGCTCGGCCACTACGTCGCGTGCCACTTCCCCCTCGAGCTCAGCGACACCCGCCCCAGCGCCGCCCGCGTGGCCCAGGGCTCGCAGCGCTAGGGGTTTCGTCCTCGGAGAGCTCGCTCCGCTCGCTCTCCTGCCGCGAGTTGTCCCTGGGCTCGCTGCGCTCGCGGAGGGGGGATCTCTGGCGGCTTCGCCGCTCACACCAGGCGCCCTCACGACTCCGTCGAATCGGGCGCGCCGGGGGCAAGGCCCCCTGCGGCCCCCGCTCTGCTGGCGCCGTGCTCGACCTGCCGCGCACGAACCGAAGCGAGCCTTCGCCGGTGGCGACCTCGGGGTGCTGGGCGTGCCAGACTCGCCCGTATGCCGAACCCACCAGCCATGGAAATCGACGAGAACCTGATCTACAACGTCACGATCGCGACGGACCGCGGCACGATCGTGATGGATCTGGATCCGCAGCTCGCCCCGAAGAGCGTCAACAACTTCGTGTCGTTGGCCAAGGCGGGCTACTACGACAACCTCACCTTCCACCGCGTCGAGCCGGGGTTCGTGATCCAGGGCGGCTGCCCCGAGGGCAGCGGCCGCGGCGGGCCGGGCTACAAGTTCGAGGACGAGCCGGTGAAGGGCGAGTACGTCGCCGGCGCCGTGGCCATGGCGAACGCCGGGCCCAACACGAACGGCTCGCAGTTCTTCATCTGCCTCAAGGACCTCCGGGGCAGCCTCGCCAAGAGCTACAACCTCTTCGGCCACGTCACCGACGGCATGGACACGGTGCTCGCCACGCAGAAGGGCGACACGATGAAGTCCGTGACGGTGCGCGAGCGCCCGCGCCCCGCGTAGTCAGGGCTCCCATCACCGCCGCCCGTCCGCCGTCACGCGCTCCGGGGGTCCGCCGATGCTGATCGACGCGCCGGGGCCCGTCGACCTCGCGCGGACGCTCGGCCCGTTCCGCACCGGCGGGTCCGACCCGTCGTTGCGGATCACGCCGAGCTCGGTGTGGCGCGCGAGCCGCACGCCGGACGGCCCGGCGACGGTGCAGATCGTCGCCTCGGACGCGCTCGACGGGCGGCTCGCCTCGCGCTTCGCCGTGCGCGCGTGGGGCCCCGGCGCCGCGTGGGCCGAGGCCCACGCCGGTGACCTGCTCGGGTTCGAGGACGATCCCGACGCGTTCGCTCCCGGCGACGAGCTCGTGCAGCGGCTGCACCACCGCAACCCCGGTCTGCGCTTCGGTCGCTCGTGGTGCGTGGTCGAGGGCCTCGTCCCGACGATCCTCGGCCAGAAGGTCACCACGATCGAGGCGCAGCGCAGCTGGCGGGCGCTGTGCCGGGCCCACGGTGCCGCCGCTCCCGGTCCCGCCGGCGCCGAGGGGCTGCGGCTCCGACCGGACCCCGTGCGCCTCGCCGAGCTCCGCTACAGCGACTTCCACCGGTTCGGCGTCGAGCGGCGGCGAGCCGAGACGATCGTGCGGGTGTGCCGCCTCGCGCCGGCGCTCGAGGACCTGGCCCGGCGCGGCGGTGAGGCCGCCGCGTTCCGCGCCGCTCTCGAGACCGTGCCGGGCATCGGGCCGTGGTCGTCGAACATCACGGCGCAGCAGGCCCTGGGCGACGCGGACAGCGTGGTGGTCGGCGACTACCACCTCCCGAACATGGTGGCGTGGAACCTCGCCGGTGAACCGCGCGCCACCGACGCCCGGATGCTCGAGCTGCTCGCCCCCTACGCCGGCCACCGCGCCCGCGTCGTGCGCCTGATCAGCACGACGGGCCGCCACGCGCCCAAGCGCGGGCCCAAGAAGCGCATCCGCTCGATCGCCCACATCTGAGGGTCCCCCACCGATCCCCACACGGGCCGGCAGGCTCCGACGGACGAGCCGGCTACTCCTTCGAGGCGATGGCGTTGGGGACGACGTTCATCTTGGGCTCGTACGCCTCGACCTCGATCTCGCGGGCCTCGCGGCCGATCTCGGCGCGCATCTGGGTGCGGCAGCTGTCGCACGGACCGTAGAAGCGCGTGGCGGCGGCGGCGCCGCAGCGGGGGCAGGTGATCTCGAGCAGCTCGTCCAGCACGTCGGTCATCCGCCGAGTGTGCCACGCGGGCCGAGCCCCCGAGGGCGATGCTCCGGTCGCGCCAGGGCGTCGTCCACGACGCCGAGTTGCGACCAGAGCGACGGGGTTGTGCACAGCGCGGCGGCGGTTGTCCCCCGCGAAGACACAGGGTTGCGCGCCTTCCTCCTCACAGGCGTCGCTTCGTATGGTGCTCCCATGGCTCGTTACGAGGTGACGTTGAAGGACCGCACGGTCGAGGTGATCGCCGAGGCCGACGCGTACCAGCAGGAAGGCCCGATGACGACCTTCTTCGCCACGGGACCGGGACGACAGGTGGTCGACTGCTGGAGCTCGCGGCTGGCGAGCTTCCGCACGAGCGAGATCATCATCATCCGCCGCGTCGACCCGCCGGCCGTCGGAGACGACCGGAGCGACGCGGACGACGAGGTGGTCACGGGATCGCGCCCCGCGGCGAGCGCCGTTATCGCCGAGTCGGTGCTGTTCCACGTGCGGGGCGCCGCCAACTGACGGGGTTCCCGACCCGATCGCCCCTTCCAACGCGCGTGACCTCGCCGTCGGCGCGGCGTCAGGGCACGTACACGCCGAGCCAGGCGAGCGCCGCGAGGGACGCGAGACCTCCTCCGCTCACCACCACGACGACGCGCTCGACCCGCGGGCGCGTCGTGATGCTCGCGAGCCCGAGGATGAGCGGGAACCCGTTCAACCCGTACCGCTCGACGGAGTTGAGGTTGGTGGCGCTGAGCGCGGCGTACAGCATGGCTGCGGCGAAGACGCCGTAGGACACCGGCCACCGGCGGAACACCACGATCAGCAGCAGCAGGAAGGCGATCGCGAACGGGATGTGGAGCCCGTCGCGGAAGCGCTCGGGCCCGAACAGGTCGCCGATGCCCTGGACGAGGCGGACGAGCGGGTTGGCGCCCTGGCCCCGCAGATCGCTCTGGGCGGTGAAGGGCAGGAGCGGGTCCCCGTAGGTGCGGTCGATCCAGAAGAGGTAGAGCCCGATGCCCAGGCCGGGAGCGACGGCCGCGAGCGCCCGCTGCGCCCACTCGCCCACCCCGACGCCGCGCCGGCGCCGGAGCGCCTCGACCACCACCGGGGCGATCAGCAGGAAGCCCACCGGGCGCGTGAGCGCCGCGAGGAACCCGCAGGCGGCGGCCAGCAGCCAGCGCTCGCGTCGGATGCCCCAGAACGTCAGCAGCGCGAGCAGCAGGAACAACGCCTCGGCGTAGGCCAGCGCCAGCACGAAGGCCGACGGGAAGAGCGCGGTCAGCCACACCGCCCGTCGAGCGAGGTCCTCGTCGTCGGTCTCGAGCAGCACCAGGCGCCGCAGCACCACCGCGAGCGCCAGCGCGCACCCGTTGGAGATGAGGAGCAGGGCCAGGTTCACGTGGCCCAGCAGGACGACGTCGAGGGCACGGGCGAGCAGCGGGTAGAGCGGGAAGAACCGGAGGGCGCCGACGGGGAGCGCGCCGTAGCCGACGGTGGCGATGTCCCGGTAGTAGTTGCCGTCCCAGACGAGCAGGCCCTCGTGCAGCTGCGGCGGCTGCCCGGTGG
>CAYUOL010000390.1:0-5949 GCA_964446345.1 uncultured Iamiaceae bacterium
AGCTGGACGAGCTCATCGCGGCGCTCCAACCGCTCGCCGAGAAGCTGCTCGCAGCGCAGGGCGTGTGACCCGCGGGTCAGCCGCGACCGGGCAGCTCGGTCATGATGACGATCTTGCCGCGGGCTGCGCCGGATTCCAGGAGGGCCATGGCGTCCGCGGCCTGGTCGAGGCCGTAGACGCAGGTGACGGCCGGGGTGATCGTGCCGGCTTCGAGCAGCTCGGTGAGGGCCTCGAGGCTCGGGGAGCGCTCGCTCGAGGCGAGCATCGTCAGCCGCTGGCGGAGGAACATCGACCAGATGGGGGCGCGCAAGGTGCGACCGAAGCCGCCGGTGACGCCGCCCTTGCTCTCGCCGCCGACGATGACGAGCGTCCCCGTCGGCGTGAGGGCGCGGCGCAGCGTGCGCAACGCGGTGTTGCCCCCGAGGTCGAGGATCACGTCGTACGTGCGGGATCCGTCGCCGATGGCCTCCGTCGCGTAGTCGATGACGTGGTCGGCGCCGAGCGAGCGGACGAGGTCGGCCTTGCTCGCGCTGCACACGCCGGTGACCTTGGCGCCCAGGGCATTCGCGAGCTTGACGGCGTAGATCCCCACGCCGCCCGATGCGCCGATGATCAGGACGTCCATGCCGGCCTCGACGCCGGCCTTCTGCACGGCCTGCAGGGCCGTCGTACCGGAGATGGGCACGCCGGCGGCCTGCTCGTACGACACGTTCGCCGGCATGTGGGCCAGCTTCTCCTCCGCGGCCACGGCGTACTCGGCGAAGGCGCCGCCGCTGACCCCGTACACCTCGTCCCCGACCGCGAAGCGGGTGACGTCGGTCCCCACCTGGACGACCGTGCCCGCGGCAGCCAGACCGGGAACGTGGTTCTTCGGTCCGCGGAGGCCGAATCCCAACACGCGGATCAGATGCGGGCGGCCCGTCATCATGTGCCAGGTGCCTCGGTCGAGGCCCGCCGCCTTCACGTGGATGAGCACCTCGCCGGCCGTGATCGTCGGCGTCGGGATGGTGGCGAGCTCCCAGGCGTCGACCGTGCCGAAGCGGTGCTGCGTGATCGCCTGCATCGTGCTGGTGGCGGGGCTGACCGCCGTGGCGTCGGTTGCGAGCGTGTCGTTGATCGTGTGCATGCGTGCTCCTCGGGTGCGGTGGTCGGGTCGTTCCGACCTCCGCACCGTGCAGGAGCGCGCTGGCGGGGCGCTGACCCGGGGCTGACGCGGCGGCAGGCCGGCGACGCCTCGCTAGCCGGGTCAGCCGGGTCAGCCGGGACAGCCGGGTCAGCCGAGCAGGCGGCGGGTGGCGGCGGCGTCGATGCGGTCGGCGTCGGTGACGCGCACCCGGGCGGCCGGCATCGCCTCGTCGGCGAGCTGCAGCCACGCTGCCGCGCGCGCGAGGTCGCCGGCTTCGGCCTCATGCCGTGCGAGCGCATCGAGGGACAGCACCTCCACCTCGAAGTCACCCGTGCGCCGCGCCGCCTCCAGGATGGGCTCGAGCTGCGCCACGGCGTCGGGAGCGTCGCGTGCCGTGGCGGCGACGAGATGGTCCGTCAACAGGGCGTGATCGCCGCCGCCCGATGCGTGGTACCAGGCTTGGGCGGTGCGGAACAGCTGCGCCGCGGCATCGAGGTCGCCTTGCTCGCGGCGGACCCGCCCGAGGCGCATCCGGGCCAGGGCGGCGACCCGCAGGTCGCCCGCGACCCGCGCGCGGTCGATCGCCTGTCCCATGCTCGCGGCCGCGGCGTCGAGGTCGCCGGCCTGCTGCTGGGCGCGACCCAGGTTGGCTCGGTGGTAGGCCTCTATCGCGGCGAAGCCCTGGTACTGCGCCGAATCGGCCGCCCGTCCGAGGTGGCGGCACGCGTCGGCGTAGTCGCCGTCGGCCTGGGCGATCGCGCCCAGCATCGCCTCGGTGTGCACGAGGAACCACGGATCCGGCACCTCGCCGAGCAGGCGCGTGGCCTCGTCGCACGCAAGGACCGCGGCCTCCCGGTCACCCGTGGCAAGGGTGGCGTGCGCGTAGAGCACCCAGTTCGCGGCCTCGTCCCACGTCTGCCCGCCGGCGACGAAGGAAGGTCGCGAACGGTCGAGCACCTCTCGGCACCCGGCGAAGTCGCCTTTCTGGGACAGCACGAAGGCGAGGGAGAAGTCCTCCCGCGCTCGGTCCAGCTCGTCGCCGGCGGCGCCGAACCGCTCCGTCGCCTCCAGGACGGTGGCGTGGCCGAGCAGGACGTCCCCGCGAGACGCGAGGTGCCAGCCGAGGAGCAGCGCCGCAGCCCGCCGTTGCTCGTCTGTTGCGAGGGCGTCGGCTGCGGCGAGTGACGCCCGCAACCGCTCGATCGCCAGGGGATCACCGGACAGCATCCACACCCACGCGAGGTGCGTGGCGATCTGCAAGGCGAGGACCGGGTCCTCGGCGCGCGCCCATTCGAGCACCGCGTCGATGTTCGCCCGTTCCGTGCGGGCGAAGGCGATGTGCCGTGGCTGCTCGGGGCCGCGGGCGCCGGCCGCGGCCGCCGCGGCGGCGTCGGCCACCCACGCCGCCCGGGCGAGGAGGGCCACCGGGGCCTCACCGCTCTCGACGAGGCGATCGAGGGCGTACGTGCGGACGCTGTCGAGCAGCCAGTAGCGGCGCGCGCCCTGGTCCTTCTCGATCGTGACGAGCGATCGGTCCACGAGGCGGTCGACCACGTCGAGCACCGCTTCGTGGGGCACGCCGAGCGCGCGCAGGACCCGCTCGACGCCGTCGAGCGGGGCCCCACCCACGAAGACGGCCAGGGCCCAGAGCCCGCGCTGATCGTCGGGGAACAGCAGGTCGTAGCTCCACGCGATGGCGGCAGAGAGCGCTCGCTGCCGTTCTGGTCGACGGCTCGCGGGATCGCGCAGCAGCGTGAACCGATCGGCCAGGCGGCGCGAGATCTCGGGCAGGGACAACGATCGGGTGCGGGCGGCGGCGAGCTCGATGGCGAGCGGGAGCCCATCGAGCGACCGGCACACCTCCTCGATCGTTCCCGGATCGTTGCTCGCGAAGTCATCGTCGTGGGCGCGGGCGCGCTCGCCGAAGAGCTCCACGGCGTCGGTGAACGCGAGGGGATCGATGGCGTAGACCTGCTCACCGTCCAGGCCGAGCGGACGCTGGCTCGTCGCCAGCAGGCGCACACCGGCGCCCGCCCGCAGGAGCGGCGCGACGATCTCGGCGACCGCGTCGATGACGTGCTCGCAGTTGTCGAGCACGATCAGCACGTCGGCGCCGCGCAGCCGCTCGATCATCGCCGGTTCGCTCGCGTCCTTGGCCCGCAGCGCGACCGCGACGATGTCGCCGACCGCGTCGGCCGTGCGGGCGGTCTCGAGCCGAACCAGCCACGAGCCGTCCGCCGGTGCCATGGAGCGTGCCACCTCGAGGGCGAGGCGGGTCTTGCCCACGCCGGCCGGCCCGACGAGCGTGACGAGCCGGTGCTCGGCCGAGAGGTGCGCGATGTCGGCGCACTCGCGCCCGCGTCCGACCATCGACGACGAGAGCGGGGGGAGGTTGCCGTCGACCGGCGGCCCCGGCGGCGGCTGCTGGGCGCGCGTGCTGGGCGGCGGCGGTGACGCATCGAGGGCCCGATCCTGTTCGAGCACCTGTTGCTCGAGTCGCTGCAGGTCGCGACCGGGCTCGATGCCGAGCTCCTCGACGAGGTGCTCCCGCACCGAGCGGTACGCCGCGAGCGCGTCGGCCTGGCGTCCGGCGCGGTACAGC
This sequence comes from uncultured Iamiaceae bacterium, assembly GCA_964446345.1. Taxonomy (GTDB): domain Bacteria; phylum Actinomycetota; class Acidimicrobiia; order Acidimicrobiales; family Acidimicrobilacustridaceae; genus CAYUOL01. The sequence continues at coordinate 3,729 of CAYUOL010000390.1, forward strand.
GCCGTGATCAGCAGGCCCCACAGGCTCTCCCGCAGCGGGTGCTGCGCCACGAGCTCCTCGAGCTCGCCGACCAGCTCGCCGGCGGCGCCGAGCTCCAGCCGGGCCCGCAGGTGGTCCTCGACCAGGCGCAGGCGGAGCTCCTCGAGCTGGATCCGGTGGGGCTGCAACCAGGGCGCGTCGATGGCCCCGAACAGGCCTTCTCCGCGGAACAGCGCGAGCGCCTCGACACACGCATCCCGCACTGCGGCAGCGTCGCCGTGCTGGCGCAGCGCCGTGATCGCGTCGGCGCGACGGGCGACCTGCAGCGCGTCGATGCTCGAGGCTTCGACCGCCAGGGTGTAGCCGATCGCGCCACCCTGGATGAGGCCGGGATCGCCGAGGGCCTTGCGCAGGCGCGACACCTTGGATTGCACGGTGTTCGCGCTCGTCGTGACGGCGCCGTCGCCCCAGAGGTCCTCCAGCAGGACCTCCTTCGGCACCATCGTGCCGGCCGCGAGCGCCAGCCGCATGAGCAGCTCGGTCGGCTTTCCCGCTGGCACGGTGAGCACGTCGCCGTCGCGGCGCACCTCGATGGGTCCGAGCAACGCGACGGAGAGCACGGCCGCAGCGTACGCGGCAGCGGGCGGGGGAGCGTCAGCGTCGAGCCAGAGGCGCGCCAGCGCGCTCGCGGATCCTCGTCCCATGCTCGATCCCGATCGCCACCAGCTCGTCCAGCAGCTGCGCCGCGAGATCATCGATGGCTCCGACGCCGGTACCGCGTCGTCGCCCGAGATCGCCGTGCTCGTCGTGGCTGCGGTGCTGGCCGCGACCTCGCCCGACCTGCTCGGCGACGCCATGCGGCTCGCGACGTCGACCGCGGATCGCCAGTTCGTGGCGATCGCGGCGGCGCACGTCGGCGGTCAGCACGACCGCGCCGACGCCCTGGGCCGGGATCACCTGCTCGACCACCCATATCGACCCGTCCTGGCCTGGATCCTCGCCCACAGCGCCAGCCAGGACCCCACCCCCGGCGCGTCGCAGGAGCCGACGCCCGACCTCCCGCCCGTGCCGTCACAGGACCCGATCACCAACACCGAACCAGGAGCACACCGATGAACACCACCGAACCCACTCATGACCGAGCGACCCACGCCCCCGGGATGCCGACCGAGACGCCGACCGGGGTGCCGGCTCTGGCGTCGCGCCGGCGCCGACGCCGCGGCCCGGTGCTCGTCGCCGGCGCCCTCGCGGCTGCCGTCGCGATCGCGTCCGCGGGCTGCAGCACCACCAGCGCCACCGAACCAACGGTTGCGCCGCCGCCGACGGCAGCCACCAGCGCACCGGTCCGCGAGGCCACCACGACGACCGTGGTCCGACCGACGGCTCCGGTCGACGAGCTCGTGCCCGTGGGCGGTGCTCGGATGCACGTGCGGTGCACGGGGAGCGGGGCGGTGACCGTCCTGCTCGTCGCCGGGTTCGGCGACGCCGGAGAGAGCTGGACGAAGGTGGCGCCGGCAGTCGCGCAGAAGGCCCGCGTGTGCACGTCCAGCCGCTTCGGGCTGGGGCAGAGCGACCCGCCACCCGCGACGCAGACCTTCGCGACCGGCGCGGCGGACCTCCGGTCCGCGCTGCGCACCTTGCGCGAGCCCGGGCCCTACGTGGTGGTCGGACACTCGTTCGGCGGCGCCGAAGCGGTCTCCTTCGCGGCGCAGAACCCGGGCGAGGTGCACGGCGTGATGCTCGTCGACGCCAGCCCCACGACCTGGCCGCAGGCGGTGTGCGCCGTGCCCGATGACGGAACCGCCAAGGCCAAGGAGCTCGCCCTGACCTGTGCGATGTTCTCCCCGGTGAACAACCCCGAGCACCTCGACGTCGCGGCGGCGTTCGCCGGCACCGCCGCGGTGGACTCGCTCGGCATGGTGCCCCTGGTCGTCACCACGGCATCGCGGCACTCGTACCCCGGACTGGCCGCCCTCGAGGAGGAACGCCTGAACGCCGTGTGGGACGCGGGCCAACAGCGTTGGCTGAGCCTGTCGTCGGCATCGCACCTCGTGCGCGTCGACGGCACCAGCCACACGATCCAACTCGATCGGCCCGAGGTGGTCGTCGAGCAGGTGGCCAACCTGCTCTGACGGCAGCACCCACCTCCTCGCCGAGAGGTGGCCGCTGGGGACGTCGCGGGCCGAGCGGCACGACTTCCTCCTCCTCGGGGGTCGCGGTTATGGTCCCCCGCCGATGGCGA
>CAYUOL010000391.1:0-5922 GCA_964446345.1 uncultured Iamiaceae bacterium
TGGCGTGCGTCAGGCTTCGACGACGCCGACGTGGGTCGGCAGGTCCGAGAGCTCGTCGACGCCCTCGAAGAACGAGTACCCGTCGAGCAGGGTCTTCGTGGCCTTGCGCAGCCGGAAGGAGTCAAACGGCTTGATCAGCCAGCCGTCGGCGTCGGCCCGGCGCGCGAGGAAGACGTCGGCCGCGCGGTCGAGCAGGATCATCACGGCGGTGATGGGGATGCGTTCGGCCGTCTCCTCGTGGCGGATCGCCATGCAGGCCGCCATGCCCCCCATGTGCCCGATCTGCAGATCGAGGATGACCAGGTCGGGTGCCACCTCGTGGATCGCCGGCAGCACGTCCTTGCCGGCCCGCACGCGGTACACGGTGGTCTCCGGGCCGGACAGCGCGGCGTCGACCTCGTCGAAGATCCAATCGGCGTCGGTGGCGAGCAGGATGGTCGGCATCGGCCCGGAGGTTAGTGGCTGTGCGGCGCCGGTCCCAAGGCACGACGCCGGCTCCGAGGCGGAGCGCTCGACGGAACGTGACCGCCGGATGACAATCCGTGATCGCCGGTCGGGTCGGCCGTGTCCTTGGCTACGATCACGCCGGATCCCGACCCACCCGTTCCCGGGCTGGACGCAGGGTCGATACCAGGAGGACCTGTGCTCGAGATTCACGTGGAGGACACCGGCTCGTACTCGTTGTGCCGCCCCGTCGGCGACCTCGATGCGTACACGGTGAGCCAGTTCCGCGAGGTCCTCGCCGAGCTCGCGACCGCGCCCCGGCTGCTGATCGATCTGTCCGAGGTGCCCTTCATGGACTCCGCCGGGCTCGGTGCGCTGATCGGCGGCATCCGCCGGGCGCGCGAGGCCGACGGCGAGGTGAGCGTGGCGTGCAGCCGACCGACGCTGACGCGACTGCTCCACACGACGGGCTTCGATCGCATCGTCCCGGTCACCGAGACGCTCGCCGAGGCGGTCGAGGCGCTGCTCAACCCGCCCGACGACTTCGGCTGACCCTCGCCCGCGGCCGCGTGGCGCCGGTCGTGCTCAGAACAGGTGCGACGCGATCTCGCCCAGCGACTCGAGGTCGTGCACGTCGGTCTCGAGGTACGGCACGCGGATGACGGGCGCCGGCCGCACCTTGACGGCGAGGCCGGCGAGGTGCTCCTCCTCGTTCGTCGACACCTGCAGGAAGTCGCCGAGGTTCTGGTACAGCGAGCCGAGCTCGGTGCCCTCGAGGGTGTGCGCTCGCTCGTGCATGGCGGTCGGGGACGCGTCGGAGAAGTGCGGGTGCATGCGGTTGACGATGAGCGCGCGCACGGGGATGTCGGCTTCGCGCAGCTTGGTCGCGAAGTAGGTGGCCTCCTCGACCACGTCGCGCCGTGGGGCCGTGACGAGGATGAACGAGGTGTCGTCGTGTGTCAGCAGCTCGAGCACGTGCTCGGCCCGCTCCTTGAACCCCTGCTCCATGCCGTCGAACGCTTGGAAGAAGGTGACGGCGTCCTCGACCACGTCGCCGCCCACGACCTTCGACACGGTGCGCAGGAACGCCTGCGCGGCGACGTTGATGGCCTTCACGAAGCCCCGCGTCGGCGCCATCAGGATCTTGTAGAGCCGGTGGTCGAGGAACCGCGTGAGGCGGCGCGGCGCCTCGAGGAAGTCGAGCGCGTTCCGGGTGGGTGGGGTGTCGACGACGATGAGGTCGAAGTCCATCTCCTCGTGCAGCTCGTACAGCTTCTCCATCGCCATGTACTCCTGGGTGCCCGAGAGCGCCCCGGAGATGTTGCGGTAGAAGGTGTTCGCCAGGATCCCTTCGGCCTGCTCGTCGTCGTCGGCGTTCTTGCGCACGAGCGCGTCGAAGGTCGACTTGGTGTCGAGCATCAGCGCCCACAGCTCGCCCGACCACGGCCCGTCGATCTTGCTCGGCGTGTTGGTCAGCCCTTCGAGGCCGAGCGCGTCGGCCAGGCGCTTCGCCGGGTCGATGGTCACCACGCACGCCTTGCGCCCTGCCTTCGCGCCCTCGAGCGCGATGACGGCGGCGGTCGTCGTCTTGCCGACGCCGCCGGAGCCCGTGCACACCACGATGCGGCTGTCGCGCACGAGCGACGCGAGGGTCGCGTGCGCGCGCCCCTCGGAAGAGGCGGATGGGGAGGCGGACGGGGAGGCGGAGGCCGGCGTGCTCACGTCGTGGCTCCGTCCGGGAGCGCGTGCAGCGCGCCGATGCCCGCCGTCGCTTCGCGCGCCAGCCGGTCGACGTCGTCGGGGCCGAGGTCGGCGTTGAAGAGGTAGGGCAAGCGGATCTGGGGGAGCGGGAGCAGGTCGGCGAGGCGCTCGAGCTGCTCGTGCTGCAGCTCCATGCGGTTGCGGCGGAACACGGCGGCGGCGCGCAGCGCCTCTGCTTCGCCGGGCCGCAGTGACGCCCCAGCCGCCTGCGCGGCTTCGTGCGGGTCGGTGTCGAGGCCGGGCAGATCGGGGTACACCGCGTTGACGATGACCGGGCCGAGGCTGACCCCGACCTCGTCCTCGAGGCTGTAGGCCGTCTCGACCAGCTCGTTGACGGGGGTCTCCTCGGGCAGCGTCACGAGCACGACCTGGCACCGTGCCGGGTCGGTGAGCATGGTCAGCACGTCGCGCGCCTGGGTGTTGATGGGCCCGACCGACACGGCATCGAGCAGGCCGCGGGGCGAGCGCAGGAACGAGATGGCGTGGCCGGCGGCCGGCGCGTCGAGCACGATCAGGTCGGCCTTCGTCTCGGGGCGCGCGTCGCGCTCGAGGCTCTTGACCTTGCCGAGGATCAGGATGTCCTTGATGCCCGGCGCCGCCGTGGCGACCATGTCGAGGGCACCCGAGTTGGCCAGGCGACGCGAGATGCGGTTCATCCCGTGGTCCTCGAGGTACTCGATCAGCGCGTCGTCGGGGGTGAGCGTGCGGGCCCGGACGTCGGACGCGCCGTCGGGTCCACCCCCGCTGCTCAGCACCACCTCCTCGTAGTCGAACGCCGGTTGCCCGAAGAGGGTCGCCAGCCCGCTCTTGCCCTCCACCTCGACGATGAGCGTCGACAGGCCGGCCAACGCCGCGGCGCGTGCGAGGGCGGCGCTGACGGTCGTTTTGCCCACGCCGCCCTTCCCGGCCACGATGACCACACGTGATGCTGCGAAGAACTGCGCAGGATCCAACCTGTCCCCTTCGTTCACCGCCGTCGGCCAGCAGTCCTGTTCGTCGTCGTGGTCTCGTCGAGGTTCGGTGGCCACCCGGTGCCCCTCAGCGGGGAGCCCCGGCCAGGAACCGTCCCCGGAGCGCTTCCGGAGAGAGGTACGGAGAAGCCGTGCGCAGACTACCCACGCCCGGGTACGAGTCCCGAAACAGCGCCCCCGCCCGGCCGGCGCACGGGGCGTCGCGCCAGCCCGGCTCGCTCGATCGGGCGGCCCGGCCCCGTGGGCGCCGCGTCCGGCGGGTGCTGGCGGGCAGCGCCCTGCTGCTCGCGGCCCTGCTCGGGGTGCTCGCGAGCACGGGCACGCCGGCCTCGGCGCAGACCCCGGGGACGACCCCGGGATCGAACGGACCGGCTGCCGGAACCGGGAAGTCGGTCGTCGCGGTCGTCACCGTGAACGGCTTCATCGACCCGGTGCTGGCGGACTTCATGCGGGAGTCGATCAGCGACGCGAACAAGGTCGCCGCCACCGCCTTGATCTTCCAGGTCGACCTGCAGGGCTCGGTCATCTCCGACGGCGAGCTGCTCGCCCTGATCGCGCAGATGCAGACGTCGAAGGTACCGGTCGACCTGTGGGTCGGCCCGACCGGCTCCGAGCTCGCCGGCAAGGCGGCCGCACTGACCGGGGGCGCGCGGAAGGTGGCGATGGCGCCGGGCACGAGCATCACGGTGTGGGACACGACGATCAGCACCTCCGAGCAGGCCGTGCGCGTGCTGGTCCCCGAGGCGAACCCCGACGGCATCGCCGGGTTCCTGGCCAAGGCCCGCACCCTCGATGCCAAGCAGGCCGAGGACGCCAAGGTGGCCACGTTCGCCCCGACGCTCGGCGACTTCTTCGTCAACCTGCCCGGTGTCGAGACGAAGGAGACGCAGGTGAACGGGCAGACCCGTCGTGAGCCGGTCACGAACGTCGTGTTCAGCCAGTTGGGCCTGCTCGATGCGTTCTTCCACACGGTCGCCTCGCCGGCGGTCGCGTACCTGCTTCTCGCCATCGGCCTGTCGCTGCTGATCTTCGAGCTCTTCACCGCCGGCGTCGGTGTGGCGGGCGTGCTCGGCGCCGGCTCGTTCGTGTTCGCCTGCTACGGCCTCGCGGTGCTGCCCAACCACTGGTACGGCATCGCGCTCATCGTGTTCGCGATGCTCGCCTTCGCCATCGACGTGCAGACCGGTGTCCCGCGGTTCTGGACCGGGGCGGGCATGGTGATGTTCGTCCTCGGGGCGCTCACGCTGTACGACGGGGTGGCGATGTCGTGGTTGACGATGGGCGTCGGCATCGTGGGGGTCGCGCTGGCGTTCTTCGCCGGGATGCCGTCGATGGTGCGCACGCGGTTCTCGACGCCGACGATCGGCCGCGAGTGGATGATCGGCGAGATGGGCCGCGCGACGACCGAGGTGAACCCCGATGGCATCGTGCAGATCCGCGGCGCCCAGTGGCGCGCGTACACGAACCGGGCGACGCCGATCGAGCAGCTCGACGCCGTGCGCGTGGTCGGCATCGAAGGGCTCGTGCTCGAGGTCGAGCCCGAGGAGGGCGCGGCGAAGGACTACCGCGATCGCACCCCGAAGGACTCGTCCGCGCGGCAGTGACCCGCCAAATGACACGCGTGTCATGAGCGTGGAAGCTTGGCGCACCACCCGTCGTGAACTGCGCTTGCGCGACTCGATGATCGCGATTTCAAGCGCGCTGCGAACAAAAGTGACCCTTGTCGCCCCGCGTGTGGCTCTTGTATGGTCGCCGCCGGAAAGGGGGCAGTACCTTGAGTGCACAGCGTGTTGAAGAGATGTGGCAGATCAAGGCCGCATGCCGGGGGCCGCAGGCGGCGGTGTTCTTCCCGCCGCCGCAGTTCGAGCGCAAGGACGAGAAGTCCGAGCGGGAGACCCGGGCGAAGGCCATCTGCGCCACGTGCGTCGTGAAGAAGGACTGCCTCGACTACGCAGTCGCGATCCGCGAGCCCCACGGCATCTGGGGCGGGCTCAACGAGGTCGAGCGCAAGCAGCTGCTCGGCCAAAAGGTCGGCTGAGGCTCGCCCTCACGACCACAACGGCCCGTCCGCAAGGTCGGCTGAAACCTCGAGGCGGCAGCATGCAGCCGTCACGGCGCTCGGACACGGGGGGTGTCTGTGCCGCCTCGAGGTGCCAGTCATCGCCGAGCACCGCCGATGCCGGCGGTGCTCCTCGCAGGCACGCGGTGGCCCGCGCCCGCCGTTCCCGACTCGAGAGAAACGGTTGCCCGACGACATGAGTGAGCCTGCCGCCGACCCCTCGTTCGGTGATGCGCCGCCGCCCGATCCGATCGGCGGCCTCGATCGCTTCGCGTACGAGGTGAGCTTCTACCTCAACGCCCCGCCGCCGCGGGTGTGGACCTCGTTCGTGAACGAGATCGACCTCTGGTGGACGTACCGCCTGCGCGATCGCACACGGGTCGTGATCGAGCCGAAGGTGGGCGGCAACTGGATGCAGGTGTGGGACAGCGGCGGCGCCCTCTTCGGCACGTTCACCGTGTTCGATCCCCCGAGCCTGCTGTGCGTCACCGGCCCGCTGGCCATGACGCGGCCGGCGTTCAACTGGCTCGAGTTCATCTTCGAGCCGGCCGACACGGGCACCAAGCTGACGCTGCGCCACCAGGCCATCGGTGAGTTCGACGCCGACACGGCCTCGATCTACGAGAACGGCTGGCAGGAGCTCATCGGCTCCGCCTTCTACGACTACCTGCAGCGCAGCCGCTGACG
>CAYUOL010000392.1:0-5911 GCA_964446345.1 uncultured Iamiaceae bacterium
GGATCTTGCTGGTCATGGACGAGGCCTCGGAGATCCCGCCCATCATCTGGGAGAGCGTCGAGGGCGTGCCCGGCATCGGCGGCGTGCTGGCCTGGCTCGTGAACACCGCCGCGTCGGCCGTCGTCGGCCTGGTCGTCGGCTCGATCATCGCGACGGTGGTCGACCGCCTGCCGTTCGGCAAGACGGCACAGGCGGGCGCCGCGCACTGACGCGGACGCCCGTCTCCGGCCGCCCGGATCGAGGATCGGTCGCCGCCGACCCACGTGGGCGCTGATCAGCCGGTGTCGGTTCGCTGCCGCTGGTTCGGGTGCAGGTGCGGATCGGCGCGCAGGACCTTGGCGGTGGCGCGTCGGATCGCCGTCGCGTCGCTCTGGTCCAGGAACTGCCCGAAGTGCTCGTGGATGCTGCGGGCGTGATCGGGGAACACCTCGGCGAGCTTGGTTCGGCCCTCGTCGGTGATCACGATGTCGACGCCACGGCGGTCGTCATCGACGCGCTCGCGGCGCACGAGGCCCGCAGCCTCGATGCGGTCCACGAGCCGGGTGATGCCGCTGTTCGTGAAAACGGAGCGCTCCTCGAGCTCGCGCATCCGCAACCGGCCGTCGGTCGCTTGGTCGAGCCGGTTGAGGATGTCGAACCACGTGAGAGAGATCCCGTGTCCGGCTTGCAGGTCCGCTTCGAGCGCCGGGACCACCTGCGCGTACGTCTGGAGCAGACCGACCCAGGCGGCGAGCTCGCCCTCGTTCGGTCGTTCGGCCATGGGGCAGAGGCTACCGGCTCTCCTGACGAGACAATGTCTGACTGGACAGTTGCTGATATGACAGCTACTGTCCGAGCATCGAATCGGATCAAGGAGCTCACCATGCGTGTGGATGCGAACGTTCGTGTCATCCAAGAATTCATCGAGGCGCACAACGCGCATGACATAGAGGCGATGGCCGAGCTCGTCGCTGACGATGTCCGGATCGGCAGCGGTGCGGATCCCGCAGGGGTCATGCAGGGTCGAGCCGCGGCCGTCGACTTCTGGACCCGGATCCTGGCGACGTTCCCGGACCACCACTTCGAAGCCGTCACCATCACGGCCGAAGGCGACCGGGTGGTCGTGGAGCTCGAGGAGAGCGGGACCATGCGGGGTGCGCTGGGCCCCAACGCGGCGACGGGGCGCGAGTTCCGGGTGGCCGCCGCGCTCCGCTTCGGCGTCGACCGGGCGGGACAGATCGACACCATCACGTCGTACTTCGACATGGCCGCCGTCGGCCGTCAGCTCGAGCTCGCCGGCTGACGCCGCAACGTCCCCGTCGACGACGGTCGGCCGACTTCAGGTGACGATCGGGGCGGCGGCCGGGGCGGCGGTCGGGGAGAGGAGCGCCTCGATGGAGCGGGCCGCCCGCGCGGCCCCGTCGGTGCCGTCGAGGGCCTCCGCCCGCTCGGCGGCGCGGACCCGGTACGCATCGTCGCCCAGGACGGTCTCGACGCCGGCGCGGATCAGGACCGCGTCCGCGTCGGGGGGCAGGGCGACGCCCACCTTCCACTGCTCGAGCAGTTGGGTGATCGGTGTCTGGTCGGCCCCCTTGGCCGGCATCCCCACGATCGGCAGGCCGTGCGAGAGCGCCCGCATCGTGGTGCCATGACCGCCGTGGCCGACGACCATCGTGGCCCGGCGCATGAGCTGGTCGTGGTCGGCGAACGGGACGAGCCACGCGTTCGCCGGCGTCGCGAGCTCGGTGGGGTCGACGATGCCTCCGGTGGTCGCCGCGACGTGCACCGGCAGCGGCGCCAGCGCGTCGAGCGCCCGCTGGAGCGCGCCCACGTCTCGCTGTTCGGGGACGGTGCTGAAGCTCAGCAGCACGATGGGGGTGGGATCGTCGGCGCCCCACGGCAGCTCGATCGGGACGGCTCGTCGTTCCTTGGCGAGCACGGGGGCGCCGTGGACCACGTTCGTCCACGCGGTGGCCGGTGCGCCGTCGAACGCGGCGAGCGTGTTGACGTGCAGCACGTCACGCGCGCCCCACAGGGCGTCGAGGTCGGACAGCGGGCCGAAGCCGGCGCGCTCGCGGCTGTCGCTCTGCATGGCGAAGTTGGCGCGCCAGCCGTCGAACAACCGGTCGAAGAAGGTGTGCACCATGACGGCGGTCGGCCGATCGAAGGCCGGCGCCACCTCGAGCGCAGCCGAGAACATGGCGTCGATGACGACCACGTCGGGATCGGCGGCGGCCACTTCGCGGACCAGCTCCTCGCCGACCGCCGGCGAGCTCGTGTAGCCGAACACCGTGGCGAGGGGGTGGAACGAGTAGCGGTCGAGGTCGGCGTAGGCGTCGTGGAGGGCGGTGGCGGCGAAGCCGGCGGCGTCGACCCGATCGACCATGTCGGGGCGGCCGAAGAAGTGCACCGCGTGATCACCGCGCTCGAGGGCGCGGGCGATGCCGAGGCTGGGGGTGAGGTTGCCGCCCCCGTCCCAACATGCCCAGAAGATCCGTGCCATGGCTAGTGCTCCTTCGTGGAGGGGACGGGGCTGAGCGCGCCGCGGACCAGCCGCGTCACGATCGTCTGCGCGGCGCCGCGTTCGAGGCCGAGGTCACGGCGCAGCAGCTTCCAGACGTAGACGTCGGTCGCGGCGACGAGCGCGGTGACGGCGGCGGGGCGGTCGCGGACCGGCAGCCGCTGCAGGCCGGGCGCGAACGCCGCCTCGACCCACTCGCGGTGTTGGGTGCGGCCGGTCTCGGCGACGGCGGCGAACTCGGGGATCTGGTCTTCCTCGGCCAACATGCGGATGACGCGATCGCCGATCTCCTCGTAGTCGTCGAAGAGCTGGTCGATGGCGTCGGACATCGACGTCGGGACCGCGTCGCGCGCGGGCGCGTCCTCGCGGATGGTGCCGATCGCCGCGACGATGAGGCGCTCCTTGGACCCGTATGCCCGGAGCACGGTCTGCACGCTCGTGCCGGCCCGGCGAGCGACCTCGTCGAGGGTGAAGCCGGTCGACGCCGAGGTGAACAGCTCCCGGGCGGCGTCGAGGATGCGTCGGCGGGTCGCGGCTGCCTTCTCGTCGCGCACCGTCATCGAGTAGCCCCGCCGCGAATTCATGGAAGTAAGACTCCCATGAAATGATCATTCGTGTCAATGGAACTTCCACGAAAATGGTGAGCCGAGCGGTGGCGCGTCCAGCGGTCTCGCCTGCGCGGATCGAACGGGGACCTGATGCCGACGCGCTCGATGGTCACGACGGCGGCCGGTGCATCAGACCTGCTTCGGGACGCGGCCCGACAGGAACACCCGCATCACCTTGTGGCCGAAGTCGGCCGTCGGGTCGAACATCAGGGGGCATCCGCCGTCGATGACCGTGATGCCGTGCTCGCGCCCATAGGCCGTGGCAGTCGGCGACACGCTGCTCGGCCCGGGGCCGTGGTGCATCCAGACGCGCGTGATGCCCAGCTCGGCGCACTCGCGCATCGTGTCGTCGGCGTTGTCGGGGGCCGTGGCGATGACCACCGCGTCGACCCCTCCGGGGATGCTCCCGAGGTCGTGGTAGCAGGTCGTCCCCTCGACCTCGTCGGCGTTCGGGTTGACGGCGAACACGTCGTAGCCGCGGTCGCGCAGGCGACGGAAGATCGTGTTCGACCCATGGTCCTTCGGGCTCCGCGACACCCCGGTCACCGCGATGCGCTTCTGCGCGAGGAACTCGGACGCTGCGTCTTTCGTGGTCTGCATCGTGGACCTCCTGTCGTCCCGGATCGCCGACGGGTGAACCGCCGAGGCGCTCGTCGTCCATGCCCAGGTCGAGCACGACATGCATCGTCGGCGCGGTGGAGCGCCGCTCACCAGGGTCGAAGGTCACGCCGCCACCCTCGCCGCAGGCGACTCGGTCAGCTCAGAGCGGAGAGGCCCGCCGCGAGCGCGAAGCCCATCACCGTCACGAGGCCGGCGACGCGACCCGCCGTGCGGCTCGCCTCGGGGATCATCGAGTCGACGAGCATCACCAGCAGGGCGCCCGCTGCGAACCCGTCGACGGCCGCCTTGAACGTGTTCGAGAGGGCGTCGGCCAGGGCGTAGCCACCGACGGTGGCGAGCGCGCAGACGATCGCGACGCTGAGCCACAGCCCGATGATCCGCCGCGCGGGTTCGCCGGCCGCGCGCATCTCGCTGGCGGAGCCGATCGACTCGGGCACGTTCGACACGAAGATCGCGACCAGCAGGCTGACGCTCACGCCCGAGCCGGCGGCCAGACCGATGCCGAGCACCAGCTGCTCGGGGATCCCGTCGAGGAAGGCACCGAGCGCGAGGCCGGCGCCGGCCGTGCCCTTGTGATCGTCGTGGCCGGTGGGGTGCTCGGGTTCGACGATGCGGTCGAGGACGAAGTAGGTGAGCGCGCCGGCGCCCAAGCCGAGCCCGACGGGGAGCCCGCCGCCGAGAGCGATGCCGTCCTCGAAGAGCTCGAAGCTGACGGCGCTCACCAGGGCACCGGCGCCGAACGCGAGCACGAGGCCGATGACGCGCTCCGGCCACGACCGGAGCAGCGCGAGGACTGCGCCCAGCACGAGCGAGGACGCGGTGAAGGCACCCCACCAGATCGCGCCGCTCACGGCGCCTCCCATCGGTGGGCGCGGAGCGGGCCGAGGTCGACGGGTCGCACCATCGGGACGGAACGATGCCATGCGGCGACGGTGCGTGCGAACGACGACGACGGGCCCCGGCCCCGCGCCCGGTTCCCGTTGCGATGAGAATGCGCTCCGGCTCTCGTCGTCTGTGTCGAGCCGTCACCACACCACCCGCTCGGAGGCCCACATGGGGAAGCTGATCTACGCCACCAACACCTCGCTGGACGGCTTCACGGAGGACGCCAGCGGCTCGTTCGACTGGTCGGAGCCCGATGTGGAGGTGCACGAGCTCTACAACGAGCTGATGCGCGGCATCGGCACGCAGCTCCTCGGCCGCCGCATGTACGAGACGATGGCGGTGTGGGAGACGGACGAGTCGTTCATCCAGGAGTCGCCCGTGCTGGGGGACTTCGCCGCCGCGTGGCAGGACTCCGACAAGGTCGTGTACTCACGGACCCTCACCGACCCGATCACGAAGCGGACCCGCATCGCCAGGGCGTTCGACGCCGACGAGGTGCGGGCGTTGAAGGAGGCGGCGACGGCCGACCTCTTGATCGGCGGGCCCGAGCTCGCGGCGCACGCCCTGCGGGCCGGCGTGGTGGACGAGGTGAGCGTGGTGCTCTCCCCGGTCACCGTGGGCGCCGGCAAGCCGGCGTTCCCGACCGATCTGCGCCTCGACCTCGAACTGATCGACGAACGACGGTTCGCCAACGGTGCCGTGCGCGTCGTGTTCCGCGTGCCCTGATCGCGTGCCCTGATCGGGTTGCTTGATCGCGTGCCCTGGTCGGGTTCCCTCGAGATCCGCGTTTCCCGACGCGCCGCCGGCCCCCGCCGTGGTTCAGGCGCGCAGGACCTTCTCCATCGCCTTGCCCTTCGCCAGCTCGTCGACGAGCTTGTCCAGGTAGCGGATCTTCTGCATGAGGGGGTCCTCGATCGACTCGACCCGCACACCGCACACGACGCCCGTGATCGACGAGGCGTTCGGGTTCAGGTCGGCTTCGGCGAAGAACTCCTCGAACGTCGTGTTCGCGTCGAGGTGGTGCTGCAGCGCCGCCTCGTCGTAACCGGTGAGCCACTCGATGACCTCGTCGAGCTCGGCCTTCGTGCGACCCTTCCGCTCGACCTTGGCGACGTAGTGGGGGTACACGGACGCGACGCTGGTGGTGAAGATCCGGTGCATCCCCTCAGGCTACGACGGGCCGCCGTCGCTCGGGCTACCCCCGAACGGGTGCCCGCAGCCCTTCGTGCCGCTCACCTCCCGGCGGCGACCCGCTGGGCGATGGGCACGGCGGTACCCTCGCCCGATGGTCAGCCCC
>CAYUOL010000393.1:0-3247 GCA_964446345.1 uncultured Iamiaceae bacterium
TGGGCCTTGCGCAAGAGGTCGTCGTCGACGTCGGTGATGTTGCGCACGCAGCGGGTGTCGTGCCCGCGGTCGCGCAGGCGTCGCTGCAGCACGTCGTAGGTGACGTACGTGGTGGCGTGGCCGACATGCGTCGCGTCGTACGGCGTGATGCCGCACGTGTACATCGTGACGACCGGACCCGGCTCGAACGGCACGACCGCTTGGCGCGCCGTGTCGAAGAGCATCATCGGCTTCTCGGCCTGCTGTGGCTCTGCGGCGACGCGCGGGCGTCGTGGATCCAACTCGCCCCCCTCGCTCATGCGCAGCAGGCTAACGGTCGCCGTCGAGGATCGCGCGCTTCGACGGGCCCCGTCCGCCGCCCGTGCTCGATGCTGCTCTCACCGCAGGGGCCTAGGCGTCGATGCCCGTGAACTTCACCGCGGCGCGCGTCTTGTAGCGGACGTTGAGCTGCAGGAGCACCGCCGCGAACGCCTCGATGGGCGCCGCGTTCGAGAGCTGACCGGCGTCGAGCGGACGCATGTCGGGGATGCGCCGCACGATGTCGACGGTGGTGTTGGTGGCCGCCGGGTGATCGGAGCAGATGAGCACGTCGCTGACGACCGGCTCGTCGAGGTCGCCGAGCTCCTTCGCGGGGACGTGGTGGAACGCGGCGGCGACCAGCGACCTCGGGATGGCGGCCTGCACGTTGGCGGCCACGGACCCGCGCGGCGGCACCAGGGGCTGGAACTCGTTGCCGACCTTGGCGAGGGCGTTGGCCATCGAGATGACGACCTTGCCGTCGAGCTGCTTCGACACCGACGCTGCGGTCGACGCGGCGGCGTCCCACGGGGTCGCGATCACCACGACGTCGGCTTCGGCCGCCCCGGCGCTGTCGGACGCCTCGATCTCGAGGTCGTGGTCGGCCCAGCGGGTGACCAGGCTGTCGCGCACCTCCATCGCCTTGTACTTCGAGCGGGAGCCGAGCACGACGTCGAAGCCGACCGACGCGAGACGAGCGGCGAGACCGCTTCCGGCAGGACCTGTGGCACCGAGGATTCCGATTCGCATCGGCGTCAATCTAGGGACATGCACGTCGACCCGCCAAAATCGGCGCGGTCGGCGGGGGCCGAACGACCCAATTCCCGACCGATCCGCATGACAAGGGTCACAGAGGCATCAGGTGGTCGTGCCGCGACGGCGATACCCAAGTATCGTCGTACGACCCCCGCACGCCGCATCGCGGTGCCCGTCCGGGGGAACGAACACGACGACCAGGTGCCCAACTTTCAGGGGAAGGGAGGCACGTTGCCCGCTGGCCGCTTTGACGAACTCGAGACCTGGGCCGCGCGCCAACCGGCGAGCCGCAGCGCGGTGACCCTCCCCTTGCCCGTCGCCCCGCCGGCGACCACCTTCTCCCCCGCCCTCGCCGGCGCGTCCGAGGTCGTGTCGCTCGTGCGCCGCCTCGCGGATGGCCAGAGCCGCGACGACCTGGTCGAGCAGCTCGACCTGTTGCGCGCGCACCTGCGGGTGGAGCCGATCCCCGTCGTGGTGATCGGCGGCGCCGGGCAGGGCAAGAGCAGCGTGGTCAACGCGCTCGTCGGCGCCGGTGTCTGCCCGGTGGGCGTCAACGGCGTCACGTCGGCCCCGATGGTCGTGCACCACGCCGACGAGTACGGCGGCGAGATCGTGATCGACCCGGGCTCGTCGGGGCATCGCGACCCGACCCGGCGCGCGATCGGCTTCGGCGAGGCGACGGCGCTCGGCACCAACGCGATGAACCCCGAGAACCGCTGGGCCCTGCGCTCGGTCGAGGTCGGGGTGCCGTCGCCGACGCTCGCGCGCGGCCTGGTGCTGATCGACACGCCCCCGATCGCCGAGGTGTGGTCGGTCGAGAGCACGCGCATCCTGCGGGCGATCTCGGGCGCGGCGGCCGTCGTGCTCGTCACCAGCGCCTCGAGCGAGCTCACGGCCGGCGAGCTCGACCTGCTGCGCACGTCCGCCGCGCTCTGCCACCGGGTGGTGGTCGCGGTGAACGGCACGAACGCGTTCCCGCAGTGGCGCTCGATCGTCGAGCGCAACCAGCTGCTGCTCGAGCAGCGCGGCGTGCCCGCGAAGGTGTTCGGCGTCGCGGCCACGCCGTACTGGGGCGAGGCGGGCGGCGTGCCCCCGGGTCCCGACCCCGGCATGCAGGACCTCGGGGCGTACCTCGAGGACTCCGTCGTGCTCGACACCGAGCACCAGCGCATCTCGAAGGCCCTCGTCGACACGTTCTGGGCCGCCGACCGGCTGCGCATGCGCCTCTACGCCGAGCGCACGTTCATCAGCGATCGGGAGGGCATCGACCACGCCACGCTGCGGTTGCGCACGGCGGCGCACGACGCCCAGGAGCTCTGCAGCCCCACGGCAGCCTGGCGGGTGTGCCTGAGCCAGGGCCTGCGCGACCTGCGCCGCGACATCGAGCAGGACCTCGGTGCCGAGATCGCCCGCCTGACCGAGGAGGCCCAGCGCCAGGTCGCCGGCATCGGCATCACTGCGTCGTGGGACGACGTGCACCTCTACATCCACCACCGCCTCGCCAACGCGATCGTCCACGTCCAGCGCGTCCGCAAGCTGGCGATCCGGGGGCTCTGCAAGCGGGTCGCCGACCAGTTCCAGAAGGACTGGACCGACATCGTCGCCGCGCTCGACATGGCGTCCGAGGCGCACGCGCTGCTCAACCCGCGCCTCGATCGACCGGCCCTGAACCCGCGGCTGGCCATGAGCGACCTGCCGCTGCCCCGCCGCGACCTCGTCCCCGGCGGCGTGCCCGATCCGCTCCACGCCGGGCAGGACCCGCGCGCGCAGGCGCTCGCGATGTACCGCTCGTGGCTCGCGGTCACCGAGCAGTTCCTGCACGACGACAACACCGCCACCCTCGACCGCGTCGCCGGCGAGCTCGAGACGCGCTGCCAGCACCGGGGCATCGAGCTGCACCGCTCCATCGTCGAGGTGTTCACGACGCTCAACGTGCTGCGCCACCTCGACCCGGAGACGGTCCTGCAGCGCCACGAGGCGCTCGAAGAGGACCTCGAGAAGCTCAAGCGCCTCGACTTCCAGCTGCACCACGACGACCAGCAGCCGAAGCTGGGCTACTGAGGGTTCGTCCTCGGAGAAGTCGCTTCGCTCCTTCTCCTGCGGCGAGGTGCTCGCTTCGCTCGCGTTCTGGGCTCACTTCGTTCGCTCGAACCCGTCGCCTCACGCCTCCGTTCCTCCGGCGAGTCGGCTCCCC
>CAYUOL010000393.1:3347-5904 GCA_964446345.1 uncultured Iamiaceae bacterium
CTGCGGGTAACGTCGCCGCTCGCGTCGAGGTCGGAGGGGCCATGTCTTTGCTTGCTGGGAAGCGTCTGCTCGTCACGGGGGTGCTCAGCGACTCGTCGCTGGCGTTCGGGGTCGCCCGCCTCGCGCAGGAGGAGGGGGCCGAGATCATCCTCACCAGCGTCGGCAACGCCATGAAGCACACCGCGCGGGCGGCGAAGAAGCTGCCGACCGAGCCCGAGATCCTCGAGTTCGACGTGAGCGATCCGGCGCACGTGCCCGTGGTGGCGGCGCAGCTGGCCGAGCGCTGGGACCGCATCGACGGTGCGCTGCACGCCGTCGGGTTCGCGCCGAAGGTGTGCCTCGGGGGCACGTTCATGGAGGCCCAATGGGACGACGTCTCCGTCGCCGTGAACATCTCGGCGTACTCGCTCAAGGCGCTCGCCGATGCGGTCACCCCGCTGATGACCGAGGGCGGCTCGATCGTGGGGCTCGACTTCGACGCCGACGTGTCGTGGCCCGCGTACGACTGGATGGGTGTCGCCAAAGCGGCGCTCGAGTCGACCTCGCGCTACCTCGCCCGCTACCTCGGCGAGCAGCAGATCCGCGTGAACCTCGTCGCCGCCGGGCCGATCAAGACGATCGCCGCCCGCTCCATCCCGGGCTTCTCGAAGTTCGAGGACGTGTGGGACGAGAAGGCCCCGCTCGGGTGGGACGTGAAGGACTCGTCCGCCGTGGCGAAGGCATGCGTCGCACTGCTCTCCGACTGGTTCCCCGCCACGACCGGCGAGATCATCCACGTCGACGGCGGCTTCCACGCCATGGGCGCCTGACCCTCGTAGGCTCCCGGCGATGCGGGCCGCAACCGTGGTGTTCGGGATCCTGACCGTCGTGCTCGCGCTGGCGACGGCGCTCTGGTCGCCGGTCGTCGTGCCCCGGGTCGTCGTGCTGCCCTCCGACTTCGACACGACGATCACCGTGACCGGCACGGTCGAGGCCCAGGCGGCGCCGGGCACCCTGGCCCGGCTGCCGACGCCGGCGACCCTGCCGCTCAACGCCACGCTGCAGGTGCAGACCGTGTCCACCGACGGTGACCTGCTGATCGTCAGCCAGAACGAGGTGCAGAAGGTCGGGGCCCCGACCGGGCCGACCCAAGACGTGACGCTCAACAGCCAGTTCGTGCTCGACCGCGCGACGGCGCAGAACGTGCAGGACCCGCGCGCCTGGTCGATCTCGCCCTCGCACGTCGTGAACCGAGCCGGCACGTACTCGTTCACGTTCGGGTTCGACTTCGACCCCAACGGCACCTACCCGTTCTGGGACGACAGCATCGCTTCGGGGTACCCCTTGACCCAGGGCGGCACCGCCGGCTCGGCGCCGACGGGCGGGCTCGCCGTCACGCCCCTGACCGGCACGGTCACCAAGCCCGCCGACCCCGCGTGGATCGCGGCGCTGACGCCGCTGCAGCTGCCGACGTCGCTGACCCCGACCCAGTGGGCGGCGGCCGGCTTCCCGCTCACCTCCACCGCGCCCACCGTGGCCGCGCAGTACTTCGTCACGCTGAGCACCGATGTCTCCGTCGACCCGATCACGGGGGGCACCGTCGACCTGGCCAAGGAGGTCCTGACCATCTCGGTCGCGCCCGATCCCGCCGCCACGAACGGCACCCCGGCGACGCCGCTGCCGGTCGTGATCAACAGCGTGGCCGAGACCCCGCAATCGGCAGCCACCGACACGAACGAGATCAGCGCCGACGGCAGCAAGGTCACGCTCGCGAAGACGACGATCCCCCGCATCCTCCTCGCGGCCACGGTCGTCGGCGCGTTGCTGACGGCGCTGTTCTTCATCCTGGGCCGGCGGCGACGCGCCTCCGTGCCGTCCTCCTGATCGCGGCGCCAGATCGGCCTTCCGCTGCTCCTCAGGCGTCGCCGTAGGTCGGGTTCGCCACCACCAGCTTGTCCTGGACCGAGGCGCGGACCGCGGCCGTGACCTCGGGGAGGCGGGTCTCGGCGCCGGTGCGGATCGCGTCGGCGAGCGCGGCGTCGCCGTCGTAGCCGAGGGTCGCGAGCCGGGCGCGGTGGGCCTCGGCCATCGCGGCGCCCGAGGCCAGCTCGCGCTCGACCATGGCGAGCACGTTGACGGCGACGCGGGCGTGGAACTGGACACGGCCTGTCGTCGCGGCCATGACGTCACGCTCGAGGAACTCGCGCACGGCCTCGACGAGCTGCGGGGCGGTGGGCGCGCCGTGGCTGCCCTCGTCGTAGCCGCGGCCGGCCTCGGTCGGGGCCGGCGTCGCGCCGTCGGGGTCGATGAGCAGCAACAGGTCGAGCTCGGTCTCGCAGACCCGCCGCCCGATCGCCGCCAGCTCGACGGAGCGCGACGCACCGCTGAGGTGGCCGCTGGCCTGGAGGATGCAGATGATCCCCCACCGCAACGTGCCGAGCACCTCCCACCACCGCACCTGGTCGAGGGTCACGGCACGGCCGCTGGCGGCGGCGTAGGCATCGATCAGCTCGTCGTAGGACCCGAGCCCCGCGACCGGCGGCGGCGCGCCGAAGCGCCACGCCCGCACGCAGAACCA
>CAYUOL010000394.1:0-5864 GCA_964446345.1 uncultured Iamiaceae bacterium
TCGTGCCGCTCGCCGTCGACTTCATCGAGTGGCTGCGGGTCGACGACCCGATCGGCGCGGTGGCCGTCCACGGCTTCTGCGGCATCTGGGGCACGATCAGCATCGGCCTCCTCGCCGCCGGCCTGTACGGCGTGCCGGGTCCGTCCGGTGCGGACACGACGACCGTCGTGACCGGCCTGTTCTACGGCGGCGGCACCAAGCAGCTGGTCGCCCAGGTCATCGGCAGCGTCGCCGCCACGGCTGCGGCCCTCGTGATGGGCTTCGTCGTGATGTTCCTGGTCAAGGCCACCGGCACGCTGCGGGTGTCCGAGGAAGGCGAGCTCGAGGGTCTCGACATCCACGAGCACGGCGCCCCGGCGTACCACTTCGAGCTCGGCAGCGGCGGCTACTCCCTGCCGACGGCGGGGGCCAGCTCGTCGGGCCGGTCTTCCACGAAGAAGCCGGAAGGTGAGCTCGTGTAGGCAGTCCCTGCCCGCACACCGCAAGACCGTTCGATCGGCCGGGGCTCTCGAGCCCCGGCCGATCGCCGTTTTCGGCCGCTGTTCTCGGCCGATCGTCCCGGTCCTCCTCCGTGAACGTCGAGTCAGATTTTGGACAGATAATCGCCCATCACGCGTAATGAACGGGTCATGAACCGGAAATGCCCGACTCATACCGTCAGCTTCCGGTCAGGAACGCGACAGCTTCCTGACGGGGACGCGGCAAGCGCCGCTCCGTCGACGAGGAGGGTCCATGGTTCATCTGGTCACTGCGGTCGTGAAGCCGTACAAGCTCGAGGAGGTGCTGGATGCGCTGCGGGCGCACGGCGTCCTCGGGATGACCATCACCGAGGTCAAGGGCTTCGGCCGTCAAGGTGGGCACACCGAGACCTATCGAGGGGCGGAGTACAGCATCGACTTCCTCCCCAAGATCAAGGTCGAGGTCATCTGCGACACGAGCGACGCCGACAAGATCGTCGACGTCATCGCCGACGCCGCCCGCACGGGCAAGATCGGTGACGGCAAGATCTGGGTCAGCCCGCTGGACCGGCTCGTGCGCGTCCGCACGGGCGATCGCGACACGGAGGCGTTGTGATGAAGCGCTTCCGCACGACGCCGACGAAGACCCGTCCCGAGCCGTCGCCCGAGATGATGCGCAAGATGTCGTTCCGCTCGATCAGCAAGGTGCGGCTCGGCGTCGGGATGGCCGGCGCCCTCGCGCTGCCGTTCGCGTGGACCGCCGCCGCGGCCGCGCAGGACACCGGCGGCACGTCGGTGGAGACCGTCAGCGCCACCGTCGCCAAGAACTTCCAGATGACGAACCTGCTCTGGATCGTCGTGGCCGCCTCGCTCGTGATGTTCATGCAGGCGGGGTTCGCGCTGCTCGAGGTCGGCTTCTGCCGGGCCAAGAACGCGGCGCACACGATGAGCATGAACATCGCCGTCTTCGGCACTGGGGCCGCCGGCTTCTTCCTCTGCGGCTACGCCTTCATGTTCGGTGGCTACTTCGTGAAGGTGAACGGTGCCGACTGGGGCTACGACACCGCGGTGGGCGAGCCGCTCATCAAGTTCGGCAGCGACACGAACTGGATCTTCCTCTGGAAGGGCGGCTTCGCGCTCACCGGCACGGGCGTCATCACCACGGGTGCCGTGATCGGCTTCTTCCTCTACATGCTCGCCTTCATGGACACCGCGGCCACGATCCCCACCGGCTCCATGGCGGAGCGCTGGAAGTTCAAGTCGTTCGTGCTCTGGGGCTTCTTCTGTGGGGCCATCTACTACCCGCTGTTCGGGGCGTGGACGTGGGGCGGCGGCTGGCTCTCGCAGCTGGGCAACTCGATGGGCCTCGGCCAGGGCTACGTCGACTTCGCCGGCTCCGGTGTCGTGCACGCCGTCGGTGGCGTCGCGGCGCTCACGGGCGCGGCGGTCATCGGACCGCGCATCGGCAAGTACGGCAAGGACGGCAAGGCCCGCGGCCTGCCGGGCCACAGCCTGGCTCTCGCCGGCGCCGGCACGTTGATCCTGATGTTCGGCTGGTTCGGCTTCAACGCCGGCTCCACCCTGCAGATCGCGGACGGCCAGTTCGCGGTCGTCGCCGCCAACACGGCGATCGCCGGGGCGTTCGGCTGCTGCGCCGGCATGTTCTGGGTGTGGAAGCGCACCGGCAAGCCGGACCCGGGCATGATCATGAACGGCCTCCTTGCCGGTCTGGTCGCGATCACGGCGCCGTGTGCGTTCGTGGAGCCCTGGGCCGCCGCCGTGATCGGTCTCATCGCCGGGGTGATCGTGGTCGAGGTGGTGTTCTTCGTCGACCAGAAGGCGAAGATCGACGATCCGGTCGGCGCGGTCGGCGTGCACTTCGCCAACGGCATCTGGGGCGTCATCGCCGTGGGCATCTTCGCCAGCGGCAAGTACGGCGTCGATGCGTTCGGCAAGGGCATCGGGTGGAACCTCACCACCACGCACGTCGATGCCAACGGCTCGGCCCAGGGCGTCACCGGGTTGCTGTACGGCGGCGGCGCGGGCCAGCTGATCGCGCAGCTGATCGGTGTGGCGACCATCGTCGTCGTGATGGGAGGCCTGTCGTTCGCGTTCTTCAAGATCTCGAACGCCCTGTTCAAGGGCGGCATCCGCTCGGATGCCGACGACGAGGTGGCCGGTCTCGACCTGCCCGAGATGGGGGTGCTGGCCTACCCCGACTTCACCGGGACGCACGAGACGTTCGGCCAGTCGGACACCGTCGACACCCGACCCACGGCGGACGCCAAGAGCTGACGCCGGCCCTGGATGGTGCCGAGGAGGGACGCCCTGCGGGGCGTCCCTCCTTCGCGTCCGGCGTGCATGATGGTGCGGTGCGCAGCGTTGAGAGGGAGGACGCCGTCGGGCCCGCGCCGCTCGCGGTGCAACCATGAGCGACGACGACATCGCGGCCGGCACCGATCGGGGCGGCGGCGGTGACGGCGCGGGCGTCGATGCCGGGGCCGCCCTGCCGTCCGCCAGCCGGGTCGAGGCGTTCAGCGACGGTGTGCTGGCCATCGCCATCACGTTGCTCATCCTCGAGGTCAAGGTCCCGGAGGTGGAGTCCCCGAGCGGCCTCGCCCGCGCCCTGGCCGACACCTGGCCGTCCTACGTCACCTACCTCGTGACCTTCGGGGTGATCGGGATCATGTGGGTCAACCACCACGCCCTGTTCGAGCGGATCAAGGTGGTCAACCGCACCCTGATGTTCCTGAACCTGCTGCTGTTGATGACGATCTCGTTCCTGCCGTTCCCCACGGCGCTCCTCGCGCGCTACCTCCGCGTCGGCGGGCAGGACGCGAGCGTCGCCGCGGCGGTCTACAGCCTGAACGCGCTGTGCATCGCGCTCGCGTTCTCGGCGATGTGGCGCTACCTGTCGCGCACGCCTGCGGTGCTCGCCGACGGCTTCACGACCGAGATGGCCCGCACGGCGCTCAAGCGCGCGGGGATCGGGCCCGTCATCTACGCGGCGACGATCGTGATCGCGTTCATCAACCCGTACCTCTGCCTCGCCTGCCACGCCGGCGTCGCGCTCTTCTTCGTGCTCCCCGGTCGCCACACCGGCGGCCGCTGAGCATCAGGCGCGGAGGACGAGGAGGTACTGGCCGCCACCGGGTTCGACCTCGGCGGTGACGCGCAGGTCGGGGTTGAGGCGCGAGATGCGATCCACGAGCCAGGCCGCCGCCTCGTGCCCGTCGGGTTCGGTGGGGCAGCGGGCCACGATCTCTCGGCCGCCCTTGCGCTCGAGGCGCTCGACGCTGGCCAGGATCGGGGCGGGCTCGACCACGAAGAGCGTGTCGGGCCAGGGGATCACCGCCGCGACCGCGCCCTTCTTCGTGTTGCAGTCGCGGTGGGCGAGTCGCTCGGAGGCGGCGCCCGAGCCGGTGCCCTTCCTGCCCTTGCCCTTCCCCGCCTTGGCCGTGGTCAGGCTGTCGATGCTCGGGCCGCGACCGTCGTTGACGGACATCGCAGGATCGACCGCTTCGTCGCAGATCCAACAGCGCCACCCGTCGCGCTCGCCGACCTCGTCGAGGCGGCTCACGGCCTGCTCCCGAGTTCGCGCGCGGGGCCGGGCGGGCGGTTCGTCATGCGGGCACCGTACCGGCACGGGTGCGCCCGTGGCCCCGCGTGCCCCGAACGCGGAAGCGCCGCCCCGGAGGGCGGCGCTTCAGAACCGGAACTGCTCGTGCGTCGAGACGATCAGGCGTCGGCCTTCACGAACTCGTCGACGGGCGGGAGCTCGGTGTCCATCGGCTCGGTGTCACGCTTGGACCACGTGACGGCACCGATCAGCACGATCAGCGACACGCCGGCGACGCCGTAGCGGATGGCCGCGTTGTCCTGCACGGAGATGATCGCCGGCAGGATCAGCAGGGCGACGAGGTTCATCACCTTGATCAACGGGTTGAGGGCCGGACCGGCGGTGTCCTTGAACGGATCGCCGACCGTGTCGCCGATGACGGCAGCCTTGTGGGCCTCGGAGCCCTTGCCACCCTCGTTGCCGTCCTCGATGTACTTCTTCGCGTTGTCCCACGCGCCACCGGCGTTGGACAGGAAGTTGGCCATGAGCTGGCCGGTCAGGATGACGGCGGCGAGGAACGCGCCGAGGGCGAGGTAGCCGATGCCGAAGCCGACGATGACCGGCGTGAGCACGGCCAGCAGCGCCGGCGTCGCGAGCTCGCGCAGCGAGGCGGTGGTGCAGATGTCGATGACCGGGCCGTAGTCGGGCTTCTCGGTGTAGTCCATGATCCCGGGCTTCTCGCGGAACTGCTTGCGCACCTCCTGCACCACGACGCCGGCCGTGCGGCCGACGGCGCGGATGGCGAGCGCCGAGAACATGAAGGCGATCGAGCCGCCGATGAGCAGGCCGATGAAGGTCTTCGGGTCGGCGACGTTGATCTGGAAGGCGGCGAACACGTTGTCGCCGACGTACTTGACGCCGTTGACGACGGTCTCGCCCTTCTCCTCGAGCTGGGCGATGCCACGCACGCCCAGGATCTCGTTGCCGATCGTCTCGGTGAAGGAGGCGAACAGGGCGACGGCGGCGATGACCGCGGAGCCGATGGCGAAGCCCTTGGTGACGGCCTTCGTGGTGTTGCCGACCGCGTCGAGGCTCACCATGATGCGCTCGGGCTCACCCTCGAACTCGCCGGACATCTCGGCGATGCCCGCTGCGTTGTCGGCCACCGGGCCGAAGGTGTCCTCCGACACGACGATGCCCGTGGTGGCGAGCATGCCCATGCCGGCGAGGGCGACGAGGTAGAAGGTGAACTTGATGTCGCCGCCGCCGAGAGCGATGGCGCCACCGAGGGCGGCGGCGATCGCCAGGATGGCGTACACCGACGACTCGAGGCCCGAGCCGATGCCGGACAGCACCGTCGTGGCGGGGCCGGTGCGGGCGGCCACGGCGATGTCACGAACGGGCTTGGTCTCGGTCGACGTGAAGTACTCGGTGATCTTGCTGGCCACCTGGGCGAGCACCAGGCCGACGACGACGGCGCCGAACATGCGCCAGCCGGGGTAGGTCAGCGTGCCCTCGTCGTTGCCGACGTAGCCGACGATCAGCACGGCGGTCATCACCAGCGTCAGGATCGACGCCGTGAGGAAGCCGCGGTTGATGGGTGCCATCGCGGACTTGTCGTTGTCGGTCGCCCGCACCATGTAGATGCCGATGATCGAGGCGATGACGCCGACCGCACGGGCGGCGAGGGGGAAGACGAGGCCGATCGCCCACTTGCTGGGTTGGGTGGGGTAGATCGAAGCGAACGCCGAGACGCCGAGGATGATCGAGGCGACGAGGGTGACCTCGTAGCTCTCGAACAGGTCGGCGGCCATGCCGGCGCAGTCGCCGACGTTGTCGCCCACGTT
>CAYUOL010000395.1:0-5863 GCA_964446345.1 uncultured Iamiaceae bacterium
ATCGGGCTCATGGAGGGCGTCGAGGACATCCCCGGCGCCGCGCTGAGCGAGGGCATCCGGTGGAACTGGGAGAGCTTCCCGGAGTACCTCGACCACCTCGACGCCCTGCCGCTCGCGCTCGACGTCGGCGCGCAGGTGCCCCACGGCGCCGTGCGCGGCTACGTCATGGGCGAGCGGGGCGCTCGCAACGAGCCGGCGACCGCCGAGGACATCGCGGCGATGGCGGCGATCGTCGAAGCCGGCATCCGCGCCGGTGCGCTCGGGTTCTCGACCTCGCGCACGCTGGCGCATCGGGCGATCGACGGGGAGCCCGTCCCCGGCACGTTCGCCGCGGAGGACGAGCTCTTCGGCATCGGCGCGGTGCTCGGCAAGCTCGGCACCGGCGTGTTCGAGCTCGCTCCCGCGGGTGCGCTCGGGGAGGACCTCGATGCGCCCGAGAAGGAGCTGGCGTGGGTGCGCCGCCTCGCCGCCGCGATCGACCGACCGGTCACGTTCATCCTGAACCAGAACAACAACGCCCCCGACGCGTGGCGCGACCTGCTCGCGCATGCCGAGCAAGCGGCTCGCGACGGCGTGCCCG
The DNA here is from genome assembly GCA_964446345.1 of uncultured Iamiaceae bacterium. Classification (GTDB taxonomy): domain Bacteria; phylum Actinomycetota; class Acidimicrobiia; order Acidimicrobiales; family Acidimicrobilacustridaceae; genus CAYUOL01. Next base: position 581 of record CAYUOL010000395.1, read on the forward strand.
TGCGCCCGCAGGTGCACGCCCGCACGGTGTCGCTCCTGCTGGGCCTGCCGACCTTCCACCCGTTCAACTGGACACCGTCGTGGGGCGAGATCGGGCTGCTGCCGGTGCCCGAACAGGCGGCGCGCATGAGGACCGACGCCGCCTTCCGTGCGCGCCTGCTGGAGGAGATCGAGGTCGCGGCGGCGAACGACGAGCTGGGGATCCTCACCGGGTTCATGGACCCGGCGCGCCTCTACCAGCTCGGGGACCCACCGAACTACGAGCCCGCGCGCAGCGAGAGCCTCGCCAACCGGGCTGCGGCGCGCGGGATCTCGCCATGGGAGCTGGTCTACGACCTGATGCTCACCAACGACGGGCAGGAGCTGCTCAACTCGCCGATCCTCAACTACAGCGACGGCAACCTCGACGTCGCCTACGAGATGCTGGCGCACCCGCTGACCGCGTTCGGTCTCGGCGACGGAGGGGCCCACGCCGGGCAGACGTGCGACGCGTCGAGCACGACGTTCCTCCTGACGCACTGGGCGCGCGATCGCAAAGGTCAGCAGCTGCCGCTCGAGGCCGCCGTGCACAAGATGACCGGTGCGACCGCCGACCTGTTCGGGCTGGGTGATCGGGGACGGCTCGTACCCGGTCTGAAGGGGGACGTGAACGTCATCGACTTCGCCCGGCTCCAGCTGCGCCGGCCGGAGATCGTCCACGACCTGCCCGCGAACGGCAAGCGCCTGATCCAGCGCGCGGACGGCTACCTGCACACGGTCAACGCAGGCGAGGTCGTGTTCGAGCGCGGCGAGGACACGGGCGCGCGGCCGGGGCGCCTGGTTCGCGGCGCTCGGTGACGCCGGTGGCCCGTCCTACGCTGCGGCGATGACGCTGCTCGATGTCGTCGCTGCCCACCCGGACGAGGTCGCCCTCGACGACCTGGCCCGCACGCGCACGTGGGCCGAGCTGCTCGACCGGGCGACCCGCGCAGCACATGTGGTGCGCGACCACTTCGGCCTCGCCGCCGGGGAGCACTTCGCCATGGTCATGGGCAACCGCGTCGAGCTCATCGAGCTCGTCACGGCCGCGACGCTGTCGGGCACGTGGGTCACGCCGGCCAACTGGCACCTGACCGCCGACGAGCTGGCCTTCATCTTCGAGGACTCCGCGGCGCGCGTGCTCTTCGTCGATCCCGTGTTCGAAGCGGTGGCGCGGGAGGCGGTCGCGCGGACCGGGGTGGCCCTCCCGGTGGTGGTCGTCGGTGACGAGCTCGAGCAGCTGCTCGCGGCGGCGGCGCCGGACCCGTGGCCCCTCGACGCACCGGCCGGCGGCAACATGTTCTACACATCGGGCACCACGGGGCGGCCGAAGGGGGTGAAGCGGGCGGGGCGCGCGTCGGTGGGCCGGCAGCTCGGCGCGCTGGCGGCCGCCGGCCCGGTCCTGGGACTCGACGGCGGCGGACCGCACTTGGTGACGGGGCCGCTCTACCACGCCGCCCCCCTCGGGTTCGCGGTCATGGACCTGCACAACGGCGCGCCGATGGTGATCATGCCGAGGTGGGACGCAGGCCAGGCGCTGGAGCTCATCACCGCTCGCCGCATCCGCAACACGCACCTGGTGCCGACCATGTTCGTGCGGCTGCTGCGCTTGCCGGCCGCAGCGCGCGACGCGTTCGATCCCTCGTCTTTGAGCACGGTGCTGCACGGCGCCGCCCCGATCGCGCCGTCGACCAAGGAGGAGATGATCGCCTGGTGGGGCGACGCGATGGTCGAGTACTGGGGTGCGAGCGAAGGGGGTGTGGTCACGCTCATCGGCGCCGACGAGTGGACGGCCCATCGCGGCAGCGTCGGGCGCGCGGTGCGCACCTACGAGGTGTTCGCCGCCGGCGAGGACGGGGCGCCGCTGCCGCCCGGTGAGACGGGCACGCTCTGGTGCCGCAACCTCGTGACGGAGGCGGCCTTCGCCTACCACAACGACAACGAGAAGACGGCGGCGGCCTTCCTCGACGAGCGCACGTACACGATCGGCGACATCGGGTGGGTCGACGCGGACGGCTACGTCTTCCTCGCCGACCGTGCGTCCAACACGATCATTTCGGGGGGCGTGAACATCTACCCGGCGGAGATCGAGCAGGCCCTGCTCGACCACCCGGCAGTTGCCGACGTCGCCGTGTTCGGCATCCCCGACGCGGAGTGGGGCGAGCAGGTGAAGGCCGCCGTCGAGCTCGCGGACGGGTTCACGCCGTCGGAGGCGCTCGCCGAGGACCTTCGCACGTTCGCGCGCGCCCGCCTCGCGGGCTACAAGGTCCCGCGGTCGGTCGACTTCGAGGACGCGCTGCCCCGCCACCCGACGGGCAAGCTCTACACGCGCCTGCTGAAGGAGCGCTACTGGGCGGGGCACGAGCGGGTGATCTGACGGGCGCGCGCTTCTCCGAGTTCGGACCCGGCGGGGCGCAGCCCTAACCTGCGCCGCCATGGAGACCGCGGCCTTCTCGTACGAGCTGCCGCCGGCGCGGATCGCCCAGCACCCGATCGAGCCCCGGGACGCGGCCCGTCTGCTCGTCGACCGCGGCCCGCACGAGGCGCCGGCGCACCTCCATGTGCGCGACCTGCCCTCCCTGCTCGCACCGGGTGACCTGCTCGTCGTGAACGACACCCGGGTGCTGCCGGCCCGCCTGCGGCTGCGCAAGCCGACCGGCGGTGCCGTCGAGGTGCTCCTCCTCGAGCCGATCGACGGCCCGCGCTGGCAGGCGCTGGTGCGGCCGAGTCGCAAGGTCGCGCCCGGCACGATGCTGACGTCGGAGCGCGCCGGCGCGACCGGGGCGACGGTGCAGGTGCTGGCCGATCTCGGCGAGGGCCGGCGCGAGGTCTGCGTGCGCGGCGCCGACGGTGACGGGCGGGCGGAGCAGCTCGCCGCCATCGAGGCGATGGGGGAGATGCCGCTGCCGCCCTACATCACCGAGACCCTGACCGAGCCCGACCGGTACCAGACGGTGTACGCCGCCGAGCCCGGCTCCGCGGCCGCACCGACCGCCGGCCTGCACTTCACGCCGGCGCTGCTCGACGCGGTGCGCGCCCGCGGGGTCACCGTCGCCCCGGTCGAGCTGGTCGTCGGGCTGGACACGTTCCGGCCGATCAGCACGGAGACGGTCGAGGCGCACGAGATGCACACCGAGTCGTATCGCGTGCCCGACTCGACCTGGGAGCTCGTGACGCGGACCCGCGCGAGCGGGGGCGCGGTCGTGGCCGTCGGGACGACCTCGATGCGAGCGCTCGAGAGCGCGGCGGCTCGCGGTGAGCTCGTCGGCCGCACCGATCTGTTCATCCACGGGGACTACCCGTTCGGCGTCGTGGATCGGTTGTTGACGAACTTCCACCTGCCCCGGTCGTCGCTGCTCGTGCTGATCGACGCGTTCGTGGGCCCGCGCTGGCGCGACCTCTACGCCGAAGCACTGGCGCACGACTACCGGTTCCTTTCGTTCGGCGACGCCATGCTGCTGCGCCGCACCCCTCAGGAGGTCCGGCCGTGACGGACCGCGTGCTGACGATCGACGTGCACCACCGCGACGGACCAGCGCGCGCCGGCGTCGTCACCACGGCGCGGGGGTCGTTCCGCACGCCCTGCTTCATGCCGGTCGGCACGAGGGCCAGCGTGCGCACGCTCTCGTCGGCCGACCTCGAGGCGCTCGGCGCCGAGGTCGTGCTCGGCAACACGTACCACCTGATGCTGCGTCCCGGCGCCGACCTGGTCGCGGCCATGGGCGGGCTGCACGACTTCATGGCCTGGGAGGGCCACGTGCTCACCGACTCGGGCGGGTACCAGGTCTTCTCCCTCGAGCCCAAGGTCAGCGACGAAGGGGCGACCTTCCGGTCGACCTACGACGGCAGTCGGCACACGCTCACCCCCGAGTCCGCCGTCGCCATCCAGCAGCAGCTGGGTGCGGACATCCAGATGGTGCTCGACGTGTGCCCGCCGCTCCCCTCTGCCCCCGAGGTCGTGCGGGCGGCGGTCGATCGCACCGCCGCGTGGGCCGCCCGCGCCCACGCGGCGCACCAGGTGGCACGCGACGCGGGGAGCTCGCAGGCCCTGTTCGGGATCGTGCAAGGGGGCGTCGACGCCGGCCTGCGGCGCGAGAGCGCGGAGCGCACGACGGCGATCGGCTTCGACGGCTACGGCATCGGCGGGCTCTCGGTGGGCGAGCCCCGCGAGCAGATGCTGCCGGCGCTGGCGGCCGCGATCGCGGTGCTGCCCGAGGACCGGCCCCGCTACCTGATGGGCGTGGGCGACCCGATCGGGCTGGTCGAGGGCATCGCGCTCGGCGTCGACATGTTCGACTGCGTGCTCCCGACGCGACTCGCGCGCCACGGCACGATCCTCGCGGGCACGGGCCGCTTCAACCTGAAGAACGTCCGGTTCGCCCGGGACCCGGGTCCTCTCGACGACACGTGCGGGTGCCCCACCTGCGCGCGGTGGTCACGTGGGTACCTGCGTCACCTGCTGCAGGTGCAGGAACCGACCGCCGGTCGCCTGCTGACCATGCACAACGTGTCGTGGCTGCTCCGCCTGATGGAGCGCACGCGCGCGGCGATCGCCGCGGGCACGTTGGACGAGGTGCGCCGCGAGGTCGCCGCCAGCTGGACCTGACTCAGGGGGTCTCGTCGATGCAGAGCACGCCGTTCGTCCCGGCGGTGTCGCTCTGCGTCGCGAGGATGCCGTCGGTCTCCGGCGGGCACGACGACTGGGCGGTGACGTACGCGAGCACGACACCGTCGTGAGGGTCGGAGCACGGCACGCTCTTGTCGAGCTGGGCTCGATCGGTCGAGTACCGGATGCACGTACCGGTCAGCGCGCTGAGCGAGGTGTCGGTCGCGGGGGCCGTGCCCTTGGGACGCAGGATCAGGAACCCCATGACGAGGGCGACGAGCAGCACGAGGCCGCCGACGACCAGGCGCTGATCGATGCCTCCGCTGCGCGGCGGCGAGGGGATCGGCGGCGCGAGCGTGCTGCTCCCGGGCCCAGGCCCGGGCGCGAGCGCGCGGGGCGCAGCTGCCGCAGCCCGCGGGGTCGGGGCCGACGTGAGCGACGGCGCCGCCGGCGCTGACGGGGGACGGGGGGCGCTCGGCGAAGGGGAGGCGGGGGAGGCCGGCGGCGGGGGCGGCGCCGCCGGCGCAGGCGCGGCGTCGGCGGGCAGCGGCGGCGGCTTGTAGACCCACCCGGTGGTGGTGCGCACCTCGCGCGCCGGTGGCGCCGCCGGCGCGCTGCCTGCCGGTGGGGGCGGTGGCGTCGGGGGTGGGGGTGGCGTCG
>CAYUOL010000396.1:0-3389 GCA_964446345.1 uncultured Iamiaceae bacterium
CCCGATGTCGTGGCGGCCGATCTAGCCGCGCTGGTCGCCGCGTCCCTCGGCCCGTAGCTCCGCGCGGCCGGACCGGGCGGACCGGCCGCGGGTCAGGCGCTCGTCGGATCGCCGATCGTCCGGCCGAGCCAGTTGATGACCTGGTCCCACCAGTTCTTGGAGGACTCGACCACCGCGAAGTGGTCGACGTCGACGAGCTCAACCAGCTCGACGTTGTCGCCGACGGCCTTGGCGGCGGTCACGTAGGCGCGACTCTGCTCGATCGAGACGCGGTCGTCCTTGGTGCCGTGCAGCAGGAGCTGCGGCACGCCGATCGGGAGCAGCGCCTTGGGGGACACCGCGGCGTAGCGATCGGGCACGGTCTCGGGGGTCCCGCCCAGGAAGTCGTTGAGCGCCTTCTTGAGCTCGGCCTCGCCGCCCGGCGAGGTCGTGTGGGCGGTGTCGGTGAGGTCGAGCACCCCCGACATCGCGACGACGGCCTTCGCCGTGACCTTCGGCGGCATGCCCAGCGCGTCGGGCGCCGCCTTGCTGCGCGCGGCCGCCCACAGGGCCAGCTGCGCTCCCGCCGAGTGCCCGAGGAACGCCACGTGCTCGAGGTCGAGGTGCTTCTCCGCGCCGATCTCCGCCAGCTTGTCGATGCCCATGGCCACGTCGAGCAGGGTGCCGCTCCACCCCCCGCCGAGATCGCCCACGCGCCGGTAGTCGAGGTTCCACGATGCGTAGCCGACGCGGGCGAGGTCCTGCGCGAGGTCGGCCAGCTCGACGCGCGTGAAGCCGGTGCGCCAGTACCCGCCGTGGATGAGCACCACGAGGGGCGTCGGCTTGCCGAGCAGGGGCAGGGTCAGCTCGCCCACCTGCAGCGGGTCCGTGCCGTAGGCGCGCTGCTCGACGCTGAAGGCGAGGTTGCGGGTGCCGCGCTCGCTGGCGCAGCCCATCGGCACGCCCAGGAGGGCCGCCGCGCCCAGCAGACCTGCGCCGCGGAGCAGATCGCGGCGGGACGGGGACGGCGGGTGCATCCGGGGGACGGTAGCGAACCGGGGCGGCTCCGCGGTGTCATCGCACGCGCTTCGCAAAGTGCGAACTTTTGCAAGCAGGGCCGGTCGTCGGTAGTTTTGCCGGATGGCGCAGCGCGATCTCCTCAACCGTTCCCTCGATGTCGGCAAGGACGTCACCCAGCGGACGCAGGAGCGCCTCGAAGAGCTCCTCCGCGAGGTCGCGAAAGGCACCGAGGAGCTGCTCGAGCGCAGCCGGGAGAGCACCGAGACGCTGCTCGAGACCATCGACCACGACGTGCGGGCCGAGCTGCGGCGCATCGAGAAGCTCGTCGAGCAGCTGACGGGGATCCGGGTGCCCTCGTCGGCGAAGAGCGCGACGGCGACGGCCAAGAAGAAGGCGACGAAGAAGGCCGGCACGAAGAAGGCGGCGACCAAGAAGGCCGCGACGAAGAAGGCGCCGGCCAAGAAGGCGGCGACCAAGAAGGCGCCGGCCAAGAAGGCGGCCGCCAAGAAGGCGCCGGCCAAGAAGGCGGCCGCGACGAAGCCGCCGGCCAAGAAGGCCACCGCCAAGAAGGCCACCGCCAAGAAGGCCGCAGGCGGCGCGAGCTGAGCACGGCGCGGCGCGCGGACGAGGGCTGAAGGACCGCCACGGCTGCACGACGACGACTCGACGCGGAGCTGGTCCGTCGGGGGCTCGCACCGAGTCGCGAGCGAGCGCAGGACGACATCGCCCGGGGGCGGGTGCTCGTCGCGGGGGTGGTGGCGTCCAAGGCGAGCCGCCAGGTCTCCCCGGCGGACGCCATCGTGCTGCAGGGCCCGCCGCCACGCTTCGTCGGACGCGGAGGCGAGAAGCTCGACGCAGCGCTCGAGGCCTTCGCGATCGACGTCACCGGGCAGCGCGCGGTCGACGCGGGCGCGTCGACGGGCGGGTTCACCGACTGCCTCCTGCAGCGGGGCGCCCGCTCGGTGGTGGCGATCGATGTCGGCTACGGCCAGCTGCACGAGCGGTTGCGGGCCGATCCCCGCGTCGAGGTCCGTGATCGCACCAACATCCGCGGGCTCACCGCCGCCGACATCGGCGGCCGTGCCGACCTGCTCGTCGGCGACCTCTCGTTCATCTCCCTGCGCGTGGTGGCCGATGCCCTGCTCGCGCTCGTGGACGCCGGATCGTCGCTCGTCCTGCTGGTGAAGCCGCAGTTCGAAGCCGGTCGAGAGGAGGCGAGCCGCGGGAGGGGCATCATCGCCGACGAGGCGGTGTGGCGGCGCGTGCTGCTCGAGGTGATTGCCGCGTTCGCCGACCGGGGAGCCACCATGATGGGCCTCATGGTTTCGCCGATCACGGGGACCGACGGCAACGTCGAGTTCCTCGTGCACCTCCGTGCCCCTGGCGGGGCGAGCCGCGCGACCGATCGGTCCGTCGACGCCGTCGTCGAGGCGTGCGTCGACGCCCTCGTCGCCGAACGCGCGGCGAACGGCGCCTGACATGGCCACCGTCGCGCTCATCCTCCACAACGACCGGCCGTCCGCGGCCCGGTTGGGTCGCGAGATCGCCGAGTGGTTGCACGAGCGCGGGCACGCCGTGCGATCGCCCACGCTCGATGCCGCGTGCGCGGGGCTCGAGGCGGATGCCGTCGATCCCGCCGTCGTCGGGGTGGGGGCCGATGTCGCGGTGAGCCTCGGCGGCGACGGCACGATGCTGCGGACGATCGAGCTCGTGGCGGCGCACGGTGTTCCCGTGATCGGGGTGAACCTCGGCCAGCTGGGCTACCTCACCGAGCTCGAGCCCGCCAAGATCCTGGATGCGCTGGAGCAGTTCTTCGCCGGGTCCTACCTGATCGAAGAGCGCATGATGCTCCACGTCGCGATCGAGTCCGCAAGCGCGATCGCGGTCACCGAGGCGACGGCGCTCAACGAGGCGGTGCTCGAGAAGACGCTGAGCGGGCACACCGTGCGGCTCGACGTCGAGATCAACGGCTCGTTCTTCACCCCCTACGCGACCGACGGACTGATCGTGGCGACGCCGACCGGGTCCACCGCCTACGCGTTCTCGGCGCGTGGCCCCATCATCGCTCCGACGCACCGCTCCCTGCTCCTCACACCCGTGTCGCCCCACATGCTCTTCGACCGCTCGCTCATCCTCGACGCCGAGACGTCCCTGCGCGTCACGGTCGACGGGTACCGGCCGGCGGCGCTGACGGTCGACGGGCGCATGCTGGGCCAGCTCCAGGAAGGTGACTCGATCACCTGCACCGCCGCGGACTTCTCGGCCCGGTTGGTGCTCTTCGCCCCTCGCGACTTCCACCGGATCCTCAAGAGCAAGTTCGGGCTGAGCGACCGGTGAACGCCGCGATCCGCGTCCCGATGCGCGTCCCGATGCGCGTCCCGATGCGCGTC
>CAYUOL010000396.1:3489-5838 GCA_964446345.1 uncultured Iamiaceae bacterium
GAACGCCGCGATCCGCGTCCCGATGCGCGTCCCGATGCGCGTCCCGATGCGCGTCGTTGTCACACCCCCGCAGCAGAATCGTTCGCATGCTGAGTGAGCTGATCGTCACCGACCTCGGCGTCATCGACCGGCTCGCGCTCGTGTTCGGGCCGGGGATGACGGCCGTGACCGGCGAGACCGGGGCCGGCAAGACGCTGATCGTCGAGGCGATCGATCTGCTGGTCGGCGGTCGGGCCGATGCCTCGATGGTGCGCGCGGGCGCTCCCGAAGCGATCGTCGAAGGGCGGTTCGTGCTCGACGACGACGAGGTCATCCTGCGGCGCGTGGTGCCGCGCGAGGGTCGGTCTCGGGCCTACCTGAACGGCTCGCCGGCGACGATCGCAGCACTGGCCGAGGCCGGCGCCCGCTTCGTCGACCTCCACGGCCAGCACGACCACCAGTCGTTGCTGCGCCCGGCGGTGCAACGCCGGGCGCTCGACCGCTTCGGTGGCATCGACGTCGAGCCGCTGCACGATGCGCGGCGCGCGCTCGCCGAGATCGATGCCCGGTTGGCGGCGATGGGGGGCGACGAGCGCGAGCGGGCACGCGAGATCGATCTGCTGACCTTCCAGGTGCGCGAGCTCGACGCCGCGCACCTCGACGCCGACGACGAGGACGAGGCCCTCGAGGCCGAGGAGGACGCGCTGGGTGATGCCCTGGCCCACGAGGAGGCCGCGGCGGCGGCGGGTGCGGCGTTGAGCAGCGACGGGGGTGCGGCCGGGCTCGTGGCCGTCGCCCTCGCGGCGCTCGACGGTCGCGGTCCCTTCGCCGATGCGTCGGTGCGCCTGCGGTCGCTCGTCGCCGAGCTCGCCGACGTGGCGAGCGATGTCCGTGCGATCGGCGAAGGCATCGAGGACGACCCGGAGCGGCTCGACCAGGTGCGGGAGCGCCGGCGCCTGCTGCACGAGCTCAAGCGCAAGTACGGCGAGACCGTGGCCGAGGTCCGGGCCTACCGCGACCAGGTCGAAGAGCGGTTGCGCGAGCTCGAGTCGCGCGACGCCACGGCGGCGGCCCTCGACGTCGAGCGCGCGAAGCAGCTCGAGGTGATCGCGAAGCGCGAGCGCGCCCTCGGCAAGAAGCGGCGCGCCGTGGCACCCGATCTGGCGGCGGCGACCGAGGCGAACCTCCGCGAGCTCGCGATGGGCGCGGCGCGCCTCGACGTCGAGGTCGGTCCCGATCCCGGCGACGACGTCCAGTTCCGCATCGCCTCCAACCCCGGGTCCGATCCGCTGCCGCTGGCGAAGGTCGCGTCCGGCGGCGAGCTCGCCCGGGCGATGCTGGCCTTGCGTCTCGTGCTCAGCGAAGCTCCCGACACCCTGGTGTTCGACGAGGTCGACGCGGGCATCGGCGGGGCCACGGCCACCGCGGTCGGTCGCGCGCTGTCCGCGCTGGCGGCTCGGCACCAGGTGCTCGTCGTCACCCACCTGCCGCAGGTCGCCGCCTATGCCGACGCGCAGGTGCAGGTGACCAAGCACACCAAGCGCAGCCGCACGAGCACGAGTGCCGCCGTGCTCGACGTCGAGGAGCGGGTCGTCGAGCTCGCGCGCATGCTCTCGGGATCGCCCGACAGCGAGACCGCCCGCGGCCATGCGAAGGAGCTGCTGGCCGACGCCGATGACGACCGCAGCAAAGCACGGCGGCGCGGGGGTCTTCTGACAGGATGAGAGCCACGGCCGGGGCCATCGCGGCTCCGCTCGGACGACCAAGGGAGGGACGTACGACATGACAGGTGCCATGGGTACAGGAAGCGCGCCAGTGGAGCCGGACAAGCCTGCGACCTACCTCGGGGGGTCCGTCCTCGTCACGATCTTCTGCTGCGTCCCCTTCGGCATCGTCGCGATCGTCTACGGCATCCTGGTCGGCACCAGGTGGCGCGCGGGTGACGTCGACGGGTCCCGGCACGCCTCCGACATGGCCGAGAAGTGGATGAACGCATCGATCGGCGCGTTCGTCCTGCTGTTCATCGCGACGCTGCTGTGGCGCGTCTTCGTGCGCTTCACCACGGGCAAGTGGTAGCCCTGACCAGGGGCTTCGGGCGATGCGCGGCCGGGCAGGTCCCGCGCGCTACGGTGTGGCTCCGTCAGCATTTCGGACGGGCCTGAGGAGGAGTTTTGTCGAAGCACATCTTCGTGACCGGAGGTGTGGCCAGCTCCCTCGGGAAGGGCATCACCGCATCGTCGCTGGGCCGGCTCCTGAAGTGCCGGGGGCTGCGCGTCACCATGCAGAAGCTGGACCCGTACATCAACGTGGATCCGGGCACGATGAACCCCTTCGAGCACGGCGAGGTCTTCGTCACGAAGGACGGGGGCG
>CAYUOL010000397.1:0-5837 GCA_964446345.1 uncultured Iamiaceae bacterium
CCAACGGCCTCGTCGACTACATCAACACCTCGATCGGCGTGGCCACGGCGTCGCTGTTCATGATCGAGGCGTCGATGCACATCCCGCCCGAGTACGCGATGTTCATCCCCTCGGCGCTGCGCAAGGCCGTCGACCTGCCCGTGGTCGGGGTCGGCCGCTTCAAGGACCCGCTGCAGGCCGAGCGCGCGCTGGCCCAGGGCCACGCCGATCTGATCGGCGTCGTGCGCGGGCAGATCGCCGACGCCGACTTCGCGGCCAAGGCCCGGGCCGGCAGCCACCACGACATCCGCCTGTGCCTCTCGTGCAACCAGGAGTGCGTGGGGCGCATGGGCCTCAACCGCTGGCTGGGGTGCATCGAGAACCCGCGCACCGGCCGCGAGTCGGTGCTGCCCGCACCGGTGCGGCGGCCCCGCCCGCAGCGGGTGCTGGTCGTCGGCGCCGGCCCTGGTGGCCTGCAAGCTGCGATCTCCGCGGCCGAGCACGGCCACCACGTCACGGTCTTCGAGAAGGCCGACGAGGCCGGTGGCCAGGTGCGCCTCGCGGCCCGCGTGCCCAACCGCGCCGAGTTCGGCGACCTCGTGCGCAACCAGCTCAGCGAGTGCGCGCGCCTCGGCGTCGACATCCGCTACGAGACCGAGGTGACGCCCGCGCTGATCGAGGGGCTCGAGGTCGACGCGGTGGTCGTGGCGACGGGGTCGAAGCCGGCCCGCCCGTGGTGGGCGCCCGACGAGGTGGGCGGCGGCGACGTGAAGGTCATCGACGTCGTCGACGTGCTCACCGGGCGCTTCACGCCCACCGGGCACATCGTGGTGATCGACGAGGTGGGCTTCCACCAGGCGACCAGCGTCGCGGAGCTGCTGGCCGATCGCGGTGCGCAGGTCGAGGTGATGAGCCCCGGCATGGTCGTGGGCCAAGACCTCGGCATCACGCTCGACATGGAGAACTGGTGGCTGCGGGCCACCAAGAAGGGCATCGTGCAGACGACCGACTCGGTCGTCGTCGGCCGGGAGGGCGCCGCCCTGCAGGTGCTGCACCACCCGACCGGGGTCGTCACCCCGAAGGAGGCCGACTGGATCGTGCTCGCGATCCCGGCCAAGTGCGAGGACACCCTCTACCTGGCGTTGCGGGATCGCTTCGCGGCCGGGCCCGTCGCCGTGCACCGCGTCGGTGACTGCCTCGCGCCGCGCCGGGCCCACGCGGCGGTCATCGACGGCTCGCGCGTCGGCGCCCTGATCGGAGCGGACCGATGAGCGCCACAGCGAGCACCACAGCGAGCACCACAGCGAGCGGGGCGTCGGTGATCGCGATCATCCCGGTGCGCGCCGGCGAGCTGCCCGTCGGCGGCGACGAAGCCGTGGCCGAGGCCGGCGGCCGCGCCGTGCTCATAGGTGACGGCACCGAGACCGCCGCGGCGCTGCTGCACGGGATCGCCACCGACGTGCGCACCTGCGAGCAACCGACCTTCGCCGCGGGCGGGTGGGCAGCGGGTCTCGCGCCCCTCGTGCGCGACGAGCGCGTGGTGCTGCTGCCGGCCAGCCCCGACGGTCGCGACCTCGCGCCGCGGCTCGCGTTCCTGCTCGACCGCCCGCTGCTCGCGGGAGCGGTCGCGATCGGGGTCGAGGGCACGACGATGGCCCACCAGGGGGGTCGCGTCATGGAAGAGGTGCGCGTCGACGAGCCGTTCGTGGCCACGTTGCAGCCCGGTGTGCGCGGCGTCGAGCGCGACGCGACGCGCACGTGCACCCCGACGCCCTGCGCGCTCGCGGCCGGCGGCGGCGAGACGCACGACGTCGAGGTGATTGAGGTGCTGCCCGCGGACCCGGCCACGATGGACCTCGCCGAGGCCGGTCGCATCGTCGGCGGCGGCGCCGGGCTCGGCCGGGCAGAGGTGATGCACGACCTGAGCCGCCTCGCGCTGGCCTTCGGCGCGTCCTACGGCGCCACCCGCGTCGTGACCGACTGGGGTTGGGCCCCGTTCGAGCGACAGATCGGCACGACCGGCGTCACCGTGCACCCGCAGCTGTACCTGGCCTTCGGCATCTCCGGCGCGGTGCAGCACACCGCCGGGCTGGGCGATCCCGAGCACTGCATCGCGGTCAACACCGACGCCAGCTGCCCGATGATGGGCCTCGCCGACCTCGCGGTCGTCACCGACGCGCCGGCGCTCGTCGCCGAGCTCGCCCGCCGCTTCGGCATCACCTCCGGGGGCGAACCGGTCGATGCGGGCGCCGCGGTCGATCCACCGCCCGACAGCCTCAACGCGGCCGACGCCCTCGTCGCCGCGCGCCAGGAGCAGGACGATGTCTGATCCGCACGCCGATCCCCGCGCCGCCGCGGCGGCGGACCGCGATCCAGAGCTGGTCTTCGGATACGACTTCGACGTCATCGTCGTGGGCGCCGGCCCGGCGGGCAGCGCCGCCGCGATGGTCATCGCCCGCGCCGGCAAGTCGGTGTGCCTGCTCGAGCGGGGCCCGTTCCCGGGCTCGAAGAACATGTACGGCGGGGTCATCTACGGCCGCATCCTCGACACCCTCGTCCCCCGGTGGTGGGAGGAGGCGCCGGTCCAGCGCTGGGTCACGCGCCGCGCCACGATGATCATGACCGAGACCCAGGCGCTCACGATCGACTACCGCACGACGGCCTGGGGCGAGGCGCCCTACAACGGCGCCACGGCCCTGCGGCCCGACTTCGACGCCTGGCTCGCGGGCAAGGCGGAGGAGGAGGGCGCGGTGCTGGTCTGCAGCACCACGGCCACCGGCCTGCTGCGCGACCGCACCGGCCGCATCTGCGGCGTGCAGACCGACCGCCCCGACGGCGACCTGCGGGCGCCGCTCGTGATCGCGTGCGACGGCGTCAACTCGTTCCTCGCGAAGGAAGCGGGCATCTACCACCACACGGATGCGGCGCACTTCACGCTCGGGGCCAAAGAGGTGCTCGCCCTGCCGCGCGACGAGATCGAGAAGCGGTTCGCGCTCACCGGCCTCGAGGGCGCCGACTTCGAGATCATCGGCTGCACCCAGGGCATCGCCGGCGGCGGCTTCATCTACACCAACCTCGATTCCATCGCGGTGGGCGTCGTGCTGAGCCTGCCCGACCTCGCCGCGTCGAAGCTGCGTCCCGAAGAGCTCATCGCCGGCCTGAAGGCGCACCCCGCCGTCGCCCCGCTGCTCGACGGCGCGGAGATGAAGGAGTACTCGGCCCACGTCATCCCCGAGGCCGGGCTCGAGATGATGCCCGACTTCTTCACCGACGGGCTGCTCGTCGCGGGCGACGCGGCCGCGATGTGCCTCGCGGCCGGCATCTGGCTGGAAGGCGTCAACTTCGCGATCGGGTCGGGCAAGGCGGCCGGCGAGGCGGCGGTCGAGGCGCTGCACACGAACGACCTGTCGAAGGCGTCGCTCGCCCGGTACCAGGACAAGCTCGAGGCCGACTTCGTGCTCAAGGACCACCGCAAGCTCGCCGGCGCCCCGGGCCTCGTCATGTCCGATCGGGTGCAGCGCCGGTACCCCGAGCTGGTGTGCAACCTGGTGGAGGGGATGTTCACGGTGACCAACCCGACGCCGAAGATGGGCGCGGTGAAGCTCGCCCGGCGGGAGGCCAAGCGCGCCGGGGTGCGGCTGCTCGATCTGGCCAAGGACGGCTGGGCGGGGTTGCGGACCTATGGCTGAGTACGCTCCGCCCGTGGCGAAGAAGTCGAAGCACGTTCCCGCGTGGCCGAAGGTCAGCTTCGAGGACCGCATGTCCACGATCGACTTCCGCGTCAGCCCGCGGGCTCACATCACCGTCGACGGCGACACGTGCCGCGGGTGCACCACGCGTGAGTGCGTCACGGCCTGCCCCGCCAACCTGTTCGTGCCCACCAGCGACGGCGGCATCCTGTTCAACTACGAGCAGTGCTTCGAGTGCGGCACCTGCTACATGCTGTGCAACAAGGCGGGCGCCATCACCTGGACCTACCCCGACGGCGGCCACGGCGTCGTGTTCAAGCGGAGCTGACGGGTGGCGCCGACCGAGACCCGCGGCGTGATCGCCGTCGCCCTCAAGTGGGTGGACCTGCGCCCCGAGATCGATCCGATCACCGGCGCCGTGCACGACGACGAGCGGGCCTTCGGCTGCTCCGAGGCGGATCGGGCGGCGCTCGAGTGGGCGCTGCGCGCCGGCGAGCGTTGGCAGATGGACGTCGTCGCGGTCACCGCCGGCCCGCGGCCGAGCGAGACCACCGTCCGCAACGCGATCGCGGCCGGGGCGGCCCGCGGCGTGCGCATCGCGCTGCCCGCGACGGCCGCCAGCGAAGAGGTCGCTGCGGCGCTGGCCGAGGTCGTGGCCGACGCGGCGCTGGTGTGCTGCGGCGACTGGAGCGTCGACCGCGGGTCGGGTTCCGTGCCGGCGCTTCTGGCCGCGCGCCTCGACCGCCCGCAGGCGCTGGGGCTGCTGCGCGTCGACCTCGAGGATGCCGGCGCCCTCGTCGCCACCCGCCGCCTCGACCGGGGCCGGCGCGAGGTGCTGCGCATCGACGGCCCGGCGGTGCTCTCGTTCGAGGGCGGCTCGGCCGACCTGCGCCGCGCCGGGCTCGCGGCCACGCTGCGCGCCCGCGAGGCGCCCATCGACATCGTCGAGGGGGTGCCGGTGCGGCCGCGCCGGGTGCGCGTGACCCAGCACGGTCCCTACCGCCCGCGGGCGAGCGCGCAGCCCGCGCCGGACCAGACGCTGAGCCCCCGCGAGCGCATCCTGGCGCTGACCGGCGCGCTGGTCGAGCGCACCCCGCCGCGCACGGTCGTCACCGATGCGGTCGAGGGCGCCGACCTGATCATCGAGCAGCTGCGGGCGTGGGGCTACCTCGACGAGGACGCGTGACCCAGCCGACCCCGATCTTCCGGTCGCGACCTGGCGGCGCGGGCGACGCCATGGCGCGACCAGAACTGCGCCGTCTCGCCACCTCGACGTCACCGGAGGTCGCGTCCGCCCCGAGCACCCTGCTGGTGCCGCTGGGATCGACCGAGCAGCACGGGCCGCACCTGCCCCTCGACACCGACACGCGCATCGCGGTCGCGGTGGCGGAGCGGGTTGCGGCTCGCCACCGGGAGGTGTGCGTGGCGCCGGCGCTGGCCTACGGCGCGAGCGGCGAGCACGCCGGGTTCGCCGGCACGCTGTCGATCGGCCAGGAGGCGCTCGCGCTCGTGGTGGTCGAGCTCGTGCGGTCCGCCGGGCCCGAGTGGGGCGCGATCGTCCTGGTGAACGGGCACGGCGGCAACGTCGAGGCACTGGAGCGCGCGGCCGCCACGCTGCGCGCCGAGGGCCGCCCCGTCACGGTGTGGTCGCCGCGGCTGGAGGGCGGCGACACCCACGCCGGGCACACCGAGACCTCGATGCTGCTCGCGCTCGATCCGTCGTGCGTGCGCACCGACCAGCTCGAGGTCGGCAACACCGGCGCGCTCGCGGACCTGCTGCCGGCGCTGCGCGAGGGCGGCCTGCGGGCGGTCACCACGAACGGCGTGCTCGGGGACCCGACCGGCGCGTCGGCGGCGGCGGGGGAGCGGCTGCTGGCCGACCTGGACGCGAGCCTCGAGGCGACGATCGCGGCGGTGCTCGGCGACCCCGCCGCCGTTGCGGAGCGGGCGTGACCTCGACCGACGCGGCATCGAGCGCCGCCGGCGACGTTCCCGTCGCCTTGGTCACGGGCGGCGCACGCGGCATCGGGGCCGAGGTCGGGCGGCAGCTCGCGTCGAGCGGGTGGCGGGTCGCGCTCGTCGACGCCACCGCGGACGATCCGGCCTTGGCGTACCCGCTCGCCACCCCGGACGACCTGCGCGACGCCGTGGCGGCGTGCGGCCCGGAGG
>CAYUOL010000398.1:0-5804 GCA_964446345.1 uncultured Iamiaceae bacterium
GAGCGCGAGCGCGTTGGGAAGATCCTCGACGAGTACGGCGTGCAGCGACCGGAGGACCGGTGCGGGGGGCGCGTCGTTCGTCAGTGCTCGGGTGCCTGGGCCACGATGGGCGCCTCATGCCCCACCCCGTCGAACCCACCCCTCGCCCCCGCACCGGCGCCTCGCACCGGTCGCCCCGTGGCCGCGAGGCTTCGTCGCGACCGCGCCCCGGGCGTCAGAAGCACCTGGCCTTCGCCATCACCGCCCCGGGACTCGAGCGGGTGACGGCCTCCGAGCTCGAAGCGCTCGGCCTGCGCGGCCCTCGCCTCGGCAAGGGCGGTGTGTCGTTCCGGGCCAGCACCCGCCAGCTCTACGCCGCCAACCTGTGGCTGCGCTCGGCGACCCGCGTCGTCGTGCGCATCGAGCGGTTCCGCGCGACGTCGTTCTCGGAGCTCGAGTCGTCGTTGCGCTCGGTGCCGTGGTCGGCGTGGGTGCCGCGCCGAGCGCCGGTGCGCGTGCGCGTGGCCTCCCACGGCTCGAAGCTGTACCACACCGATGCCATCGAGGAGCGGGTGCGGCGCGTGCTCGACCGCCCGGCGCCCGCCGCCGACGAGGCCGACGGCTCGCGGCGCGGGCCTGGCGGGCGTGACGAGCAGGACGAGCCGGGCGACACCGAGGAGGCCGACGAGGCGCAGCTGATCCTCGTGCGGGTGAACCACGACGAGGTGACGATCAGCCTCGACAGCTCGGGCGCGCCGCTCTCCCGGCGCGGGTACCGCCGCCAGACCGCCAAGGCCCCGCTGCGGGAGAACCTCGCGGCGTCGCTGCTCCTCGCGTCGGGCTGGGACGGGTCGCAGCCGCTGCTCGATCCGATGTGCGGATCGGGCACCATCGCGATCGAGGCCGCGCTCATCGCACGGAACATCCCGCCGGGCCAGCACCGTGCCTTCCGCTTCGGCGAGTGGCCGGGCTTCGAGCCGGGCACCTGGGCCAGCGTCGCGGCCGAGGCCGAGGCGAAGATCCTCGACGCCGCCCCGGTAGCGATCGTCGGCGCCGACCGGGACGCGGGGGCGATCGCCGCGGCCACCGCGAACGCCGAGCGGGCCGACGTCCTCGACGACCTCGAGCTGCGCGTCGCCCCCATCTCCGATCTCGAGGCCCCGACGACCACCGACGGAACCGGGTGGGTCATCACCAACCCGCCGTACGGCGGCCGCGTCGGCGGTCCCGATCTGCGCGACCTCTACGCGCGCTTCGGCCAGGTCCTGCGCGAGCAGGTGCCCGGGTGGCACGTCGGCCTGCTCGTGGCCGACCACCGCCTGGCCGGCCAGACCAAGGTCCGCCTCGAGGAGCAGCTCCGGTTCGCGAACGGCGGCCTGCACGTCGGCTTCGTCACGGGCACCGTGTGATCGGGGGCCCGGCTCACCGCCGGGAGGGGGCCGCACTCGGCGTCTGCCCTTCGCCGGCATCGGCGACGGGCTCGAGGAGCACGAACGGGATCACGCGCTCCACGTTCGTGAGGTACCCCCGCCACTGGACGTTGTAGTCACGAGCGATCGGCACCATCGCCGCGCGCTCGTCACCCTCGAGCACCCGCGCCCGCACGGGCACCCGCCGCCCCCGGGTGAGGACGACGGCGTCGGGGCGCGCCTGCAGGTTGAACCACCAGGCCGGGGGCCGCTCCTGGCCGTAGTTGGAGGCGAGCACCAGGAACGCGTCGCCATGGGGGAGGTAGAGCAGGGGCAGGCGGCGGGTCTGCCCCGACGTGCGCCCGACGGTCTCGAGGACGCACGCGAACTGGTGCCACCCGAGGCGACGGGGCCGGCCCTTGGTACGGATGAGGAGCGCCCCGTGCACCTTGGCGAAGCGCTGGTAGAACGAGCGTCGGGCGCTGGAGGTCATGCCGCAGCGTAGGCCGAGGGCACGCCGACGAGGATGCCGGCCGGCGCCGCCCGGGCCCACGGACAGCGGGTGTCGATCGATCGCTGATTGCACGAACTGTGCAATGATCACCGGGTCCGCTGTTCCCTCGCGCCGGTTGGGCGCCCGTCTGACGGAGGGTCGATGGCTGCCGATCTCGGCGCCGACCGCACGGCCGGAGACCTGCACTCGCCCGCCGTGATCCCACGCGACCTCGGCGACCTCGGTGACCTGCCGCTGCCCCAGGCGTTCCCGTTGCGGTCGCCCCGCGGCGCGCACCTGCGCCGACGGACCACGCAGACCCTGCAGGTCGCGCGGCGGCGGCTGGGGCCGCTGGCGGCGCGCCGGGCGATCGGGCAGCCCGTCGAGCCGATCGAGGTCGCGCGCCCGCTGCGCAAGGCGTTCGCCGACCTCGGCGTCACCTACGTCAAGCTCGGTCAGCTCGTGGCCTCGTCGCCGGGTGTCTTCGGCGAGGACGTGTCGACCGAGTTCCGGACCCTGCTCGACCAGGGACGGCCCGTGGCGTTCGACCGCGTGCGCCACGAGGTGGAACGGGCGACCGGCCGACCCCTGCGGGACGTGTTCCGGGCGTTCGATCCCGATCCCATCGGGATGGCCTCGATGGCGGTCGTGCACCGCGCCGAGCTGCGCTCGGGGGAGCCCGTCGCCGTGAAGGTGCTCCGGCCGGGCATCGAGCGCAAGATCGCCGCGGACTTCACGCTCATGGGATGGCTGATCCCCCGCATCGCCTCGCGCGTGGACGGGGCCCAGGCCGCCATGGTGCCGCCGATGCTGGACGGGCTGCGCCAGCAGCTGTGCGAGGAGCTCGACCTGCGCAACGAGGCGCGGGTGATGGCGCACTTCAACGCCCTGCTCCGCGAGGTGGACCTGCCGCGCATCGCGATCCCGCACACGTACCCGGAGCACTCGAGCCGGCGCGTGCTCGTCATGGAGCTGCTCGACGGCGTCGCCATCGACGACCTCGGCGCGATCGAGGGCTTCGGCATCGACCCCACGCCGCTCGTCAACGACATCGTGAAGTCGTTCTTCCTGACGACCATGCGCTTCGGCATCTTCCACGGCGACGTGCACGCCGGCAACCTGCTGCTGCTGCGCGACGGCCGCATCGGCGTGCTTGACTGGGGCATCGTCGGGAGGCTCGACGAGGACAACCGGCAGCACTTCCGAGCGATCATCCGCGCGGCACTCGGCGACGAGGAGGCGTGGATCGAGGTGACCGAGCGCATCACCGAGCAGATCGGCCCGATGATCACCCATCGCCTCGGGATCAGCGACGACCAGATCGGTCCCATGATCCGTGCCGTGCTCGAGCCCATGTTCACGCGCCCGTTCGGCGAGGTGAAGCTGTCGACGCTGCTGCTGGGGCCCGAGCAGATGACCGGGGCGCCGGCGGCGCCCGCCGGCGACGAGCTGCCGCCCGACTTCGACCCGGCCACCTTCGACCGCTCGATGTTGCTGCTCACCAAGCAGCTGCTCTACTTCGAGCGCTACGGCCAGCTGTACCTCAAGGAGACGTCGCTGCTCGATGACCGGGCGTTCTTCGAGGCGCTGGTCGCGGAGGGCTGAACCCGGTCCCCCTCCCCCGCTCCGCACCCACGCGCCCGGCGCCGACGCGTGGTGCAAGGATGCCGGGATGACCACGGGGGATGCCACCGCCAACAAGCACGTCGTCGAGCAGTTCTGGGCGGCGCTGTACGCCCGCGACTGGGATGCGATCGGATCGTTCTTCGGGCCGACGTCGGAGTACACCGACGTGCCGTCGCCGGCGGACGACATCGCCGTCGGCCCCGAGCAGATCGTCGCCCGCCTGCGGCTCGGGATCGAACCCATCACGAGCTACGACCACGAGCTGCGCGTGATGGTCGCCGAGGGCGACGTGGTGGTGACCGAGCACGCCGAGACCTGGCGCTGGAAGACCGGCGAAGAAGTGACGCTCCCGTTCGTGTCCGTGCAAGAGCTCCGCGACGGCACCATCACGAGGTGGTGGGACTACTGGTCGCTCGACACCCTCCTCGGCGCTGCCCCCCAATGGTGGATCGAGCACATCATGCAAGGCTGGAAGTAACCCGCTTCGTCCTCGGAGAGCTCGCTGGCGCTCGCTCTCCTGCGGCGAGGTTCGTTGGTCTCGCTCCGCTCGATGAGACGATCTCGGGCGGCTGCGCCGCTCATACCTGCGAGCTCACAGCCTCCGTTCCTCCGGCGAATCGCTCGCGCCGGGGCCACGCCCCTGCGACCCCGCTCCCCTGGCGGCCCGTTTGCAGGCATCGGTGTGAACGTCTGCGCGTTCCGCGCCTGCGGACGATTCCTAGTTGCGAGGGACGGTCGACCAGGCGACGTCTTTGTCGGTCCGGGGTTCGCCGGGGAGGCCGAGGACCCGCTCGCCGAGGATGTTGCGCTGGATCTCGGAGGTGCCGCCCTCGATCGAGTTCGCCCGCGAACGCAGGAACATCTTGCGCGACGACCCCGGCGGACCGGTGAGGCCGAGCACCTCGGAGCGCTTCATCGTGTAGTCGTAGCCGACGAGCGCCTGCGCCCCGAGCAGGTCGACGCAGAGCTCGTAGATGCGCTCGTTCACCTCGGCGAACATGAGCTTCGCGATGGAGCCCTCGGGGCCCGGGTTGCCGGCCTTGCGCTTCTGCGACGCCCGGATGTTCGTGAGCCGCAGCACCTCGGACTCGATCCAGACCTTCATGAGCTGGTCCTTCTGCGCCGGCGTCTGCTCGACGACCTCTTCCTTCCAGATGCGCACGGCCTCGGCGATGGTGCCCGACCCGCGCGTCGGCGGCGCCGAGCCACCGCCGATCGTGGTGCGCTCGTTCATCAGCGTCGTCATCGCGACGCGCCAGCCCTCGCCGACCTCACCGATGCGATCGGCGTCGGGCACGCGCACCTCGGTCATGAAGACCTCGTTGAACTCCGCCTCGCCGGTCATCTGGCGCATCGGTCGCACCTCGACGCCGGGGGCCGTCATGTCGAGCGCGAAGTAGGTGAGGCCCTTGTGCTTCGGCGCCTCCGGGTCGGTGCGGGCGACGAGCATGCCGCGGTTCGCGAGGTGGGCGAAGGTGTTCCACACCTTCTGACCGCTGATGACCCACTCGTCGCCGTCGCGCACGGCCTTGGTCGAGAGGCCGGCGAGGTCGGAGCCCGCGCCGGGCTCGCTGAAGAGCTGGCACCACGCGTCCTCCCCCGTATACATGCGGCGGATGAGACGGCTGCGGACCTCGTCCGACCCGTGCGTCACGATCGTCGGACCGGCCATGGTGAGGCCGAAGAACTGGTGCTGATCGATGCCGGGACCGCCGGCATCGCGCAGGGTCTTCTCGATCACCTTCTGCAGGTTCGGCGGCAGGTCCAGGCCGCCCCACCCGACCGGGAAGTGGACCCATGCCAGGCCGAGGTCGTACTGGGCGCCCCGGAAGGTGACGGGATCGGTCGTCTTGGGATCGTGCTCGCCGAGAAGCTGGTCGAGCCGTTCCTTGATGAGGGTCTCTGCGTCGCTCACGCCCGCAGGTTACGCGCGCGTCACGTCGCACGCGGAATCGCGCCGCCTTCGACGCGTCCGGCTCCGAGACGGAACCTCTGGGATGCTCGACCAGGACTGCATCGACATCGTGCGACCGAGGTGACGCGACCGTCACTTCGTTGGTAGCGTCGCGCCGACGAGCACGACGCCCGGGGACCACGGACCAGGGGGAACGGGATGACCTACGCGACCGGTCGCACCTACTTCGATGCGGACAGCCACCTGATGGAGCTGCCCGGGTGGCTCCAGCAGCATTCGACCCGGCCGAGCGCAGCCGCGCGCTCGACCTCCTCGGCTTCGACTGCCAGCTCGTGTTCTCGACGTTCGCGCCGACGCAGTTCGTGGACCGCGATCCCGACCT
>CAYUOL010000399.1:0-5758 GCA_964446345.1 uncultured Iamiaceae bacterium
GCGTCCACCCGTGCCACTGGTCCGTCACCGAACCAGTCGTGGCCCTGCACCGGGGTCGCGATCGTTGCCGCGACGGCGGGCGGATCGTCCGCCAACCCCACCGGTCCCCGTTCGTCCTGGGTCATCACACCCCTCCTGACCGGTACCACCCGGTCCCCAACCGCGGCGCCTCCGGCACCGTCGGAACTGCTCCACACCGTGACCCGGAACGATCCGTCCCCAGATCCGTCACCACACCAGCGGGCGACACCACATCGCCCACCGCACCGACCCTGCGCCACCAACCGCACGCAGGCACCACGTCTCTTGACCACCGGCCGGCCTCGACGACCACCCGATCGTTGCCCGACCACCACGTCGGGCACCGCTCGAGGACCTCGCCGGGGCACCTCCCACAAACCTGCCACACGTCGCCGGACTTGACCAGGGGTCAACGTCGACCCCCGGCGCAACGGCCTGCGAGGCCCTTGCGCGCCCCCTTGCGCGGGGTGGTACAACTACCCGAACGCGTAGGTCGAACGACCCACGTCGACAGTGAACCGCGACTTCACTGTCAGTGCAAGCTGTTCCCGTTGACAATGTGCCACCATCTGGTGATACTGTCCGAAATGCCTTGGATGTGCCGATGGTCACAGGTCTGGACGTGGTTGTCCGGCACCGGTGATCGGAGCGTCCGAGGCGCACGGTGCGGCGCTCTGCTCGGGCCCGGTGGCCCGGTCGACAGCGTCGTGTCCGAACCGCTCACGGTCCGAGTGGTCCGAGAGCTCGACGAAGTGGTGTTCGTGGTTGCAGCGCCGCCAGCGGCGCTGGTCCTCCCGGTGCGACCCGTGGTGTGGGTGGCTCGGGATCCAAGTGGGTGACCGCCGGCCGGTCATCTGAGCGTTCGAAGACGAGCCGAGCCGGCTGCCCCAGCGTCGTGGCAGCCGCAGCTCGCGGCGCCGCGAGGTGCTGCGAGGCCCGGCCCGCCGATCGGCTGTCAGCACGTGGCGTGTTGCACGTGGTGTCGCAGTGGTGTGTCGAGCAGTGGTGTGTCGAGCAGTGGTGTGACGAGCAGTGGCGTGCGCATGTGGTGTGCGCACGCGGTGCGTGCAGTTGGTGAACGGCGCGGTGGTTCGCGTCGGTCGGTGGCGCAGTGGTGCGCCCCGTGCGTCCCGATCTCGGGTCCGGATCGTCGGTCCCCGGGGTCTCGGTTCGTGAAGGTGCCGCGAGGACTTGGGGAGTGGTGGTTGGCCATGGGGGATGCCGTAAGCATCGTGATCCCGGCGTACAACGAGTCGGCTCGGTTCGCCTCGTCGTTGCCCCGGCTGCGTCGCGCCCTCGAGGCGAACCCGACGCTCGAGGTGATCGTCGTGGACGACGGGAGCTCCGACGACACGGTCGAGGTCGTGCTCGACCACCTCGGGGGCTGGCCGTCGGCCAAGCTCGTGCGCCTGCCGTGGAACGGCGGGAAGGGCGCGGCGGTCAAGGCGGGGGTCGGGGTCGCCAGCGGCGGCATCACGTGCTTCATGGATGCCGACCTCTCGGCTGACCTGGCCGACCTCCCCCGCCTGCTCAACGCGCTCGACGAAGCCGACATCGCACTCGGCTCGCGCACCATCGCCGGGTCGCGCGCGACGTACGAGACGAAGATGCGCCGCGTCACGAGCAAGGCGTTCAACGCCGTGGTCTGCGGCGTCGCCGGCGTGATCGCCGCGGACACGCAGTGCGGCTTCAAGGCCTTCCGCACGCCGGCGGCGAAGCTGCTGTTCCACCTCGCCAAGGTCGACGGGTTCGCCTTCGACGTCGAGGTGCTGCTGCTGGCGCAGCTGCTGGGGTACCGCATCGCCGAGGTGCCGGTCGGGTGGACCGAGGCGCAGGGCTCGAAGGTGCACCCGCTGCGCGACCCCTCGCGGATGCTGCGCGACGTGCTCAAGACGCGCCTGCGCTACCGCAGCGAGATCGCGGCGACGGCCCGCCGCCAACCTAGCTCGCCGCCGGTGTCGTTCGCCCTGGCCCACCACGAGCTGGCGATCACCATGGCGGCGCTCGACGACGCCATGTGGGCGCAGGTCGACGCGACCGAGGACGAGCTCGTCATCGACCTCACGACCGAGCGCGCGACGACGCACGTCGTGAGCCGCAGCGCGGTGCCCGGCCCCGCAGGGCCGGGTTCGACCGCGACCGCCACCGCCGCAGCCCGGGTGTCCACGCCCTCGGCCGCAGCCGCGCTCGACCTCACCGGTCCGCCCACCGTCACCGCGACCGAGGCCGCACCCGTGACCGACCCAGATCCCCGCAAGCCCCTGGCCGGCGTGGTTCACCCGAACCCGCCGGCCAGGCTGCGGAGCCCATCGACCACCGACTCGGCGGAGCAGCCGCCGAGCTAGTCACGGCGCGCCGAAGGCGCCCAGGAAACGGAGCGACGTTGCGGGGAAACAACGTGCAGCCAGACGAAGCGGCACCCGCCCGACGGGCGCGCCCCGTGCCGCGCCCCCCGGTCGCGCGCGGCCGACGCACGGGGGCAGCAGCGCGATGAAGGTCGTCTTCCTCGCGTGGCGGGATCTCGCCCACCCCAACGCCGGGGGCTCCGAGGTGGTCGTCGACCGCCTCATCGAAGGGCTCCGGGCCCGCGGCCACGACGCCGAGCTCGTGTGCGGCGGTCCCGTCGAGCCGCGTGCCTACCGGGTCACGCGCAACGGCAGCACGTACACGCAGTACCTCAAGGCGCCGATCACGGCGCGGGCGCTGCGGGACGCGGACCTCATCGTCGACGTCGTCAACGGCATGCCGTACTTCACGCCGCTGTGGTGGAACCGGCCGCGCCTGTGCCTCGTGCACCACGTGCACGGCGATCAGTGGAAGCACTACTTCCCGGCCCCCGTCGCCGGCGTCGGTGCGTTCATCGAGCGCCGCGTGATGCCGCGGGCGTACCGGCGGACGGACGTCATCGCGATCTCCGACTCGACGCGGGCCTCGCTGCAGGGCATCGGCTTCCGGGCCGACCAGATCCACCTCATGCACAGCGGGCTCGACGACGACCTCTTCCTCACGCCCGAGCCGGAAGCCGCGGAACCGATGTTCCTGGCGTTCGGGCGCCTCGCCCCGAACAAGGGGTTCGACCGCCTGCTCGACCTCTGGGAGCAGGTGCGCCCGCAGACGGGTGGCCGGCTGGTGATCGCCGGCGACGGCCCGGAGCGCGAGCGCCTGCTGGCCCGCGCCGGCGCCGGGGTCGAGTTCACCGGCCGGGTGAGCGAGGAGCGCAAGCGGGAGCTGCTCGGTTCGGCCTGGCTCCTCGTGCACACCGCGCACCAGGAGGGCTGGGGCCTGGTCATCATGGAGGCCGCCGCCGCGCAGACGCCGTCGGTGGCCTTCGACGTCGTCGGGGTGCGCGACGCGATCGTCGACGGCGTCACCGGCGTGCTCGCCCCCGACGCCGACACCTTCGCCCGCGAGTGGGTGACCCTCACCGAGGAGCACGACCGCCGCCATCGCCTCGGCCGCCAGGCGCGCGCCCGGGCCGGGGAGTTCACGTGGGACGCGACCATCGACGCGTTCCTCAAGGCGGCGGCCGCGGCCGGCGCCGACGTCGACCGCGCCACCGCAACCACCGGGAGCCCGACCATGACGATCACCGACGCCGCGAGCACCGACGTCGCGAGCACCGACACAGCGATCACCGACACGGCAGCCCCGGCCCCCGCGACCTCGTCGGGCCAGGTCACCGATCCCGACTCGCTGCCGACCGGGCTCGCCCGCAGCGCCCAGCTCTTCCAGCTGTTCCGGCGCGAACCGACCGACCCCGACACCTTCTACCGGTTCCTCGCGGCCGACACGGTGCGCCAGCTCCGCGGCTACACGTCGCTGACCGGCACGCAGGCCGTCGACATCGGTGGCGGCCCCGGCTACTTCGCGGACGCCCTGCGCGCCCAGGCGGGTTCGTGCTTCGTGGTCGAGTACGACTTCGACGAGCTGCACCTGCACGGTCGCACGCCGGACCGAGCGGTGCAGGGCGATGGGCAGCAGCTGCCGCTGGCGACCGGCTCGGTCGACCTCGTGCACAGCTCGAACGTGCTCGAGCACGTGCCGGCCCCGATGTCGATGCTCAGCGAGATGGCTCGGGTGATCAAGCCCCGCACGGGGCTCGGCTACCTGACGTTCACCAACTGGTACTCGCCCTGGGGCGGGCACGAGACGTCGCCGTGGCACTACCTCGGCGGGGAGCGCGCCGCGGACCGGTTCGAGCGCAAGACGGGATCCCGCCCGAAGAACGAGTTCGGCACGAGCCTCCACCCGCTCGACATCGCCGAGGTCATGCGGTGGTTCGCGGACCGCACCGACCTCGAGGTGCTGTGGGCCGGACCGCGCTACTGGCCGACGTGGGCTCGCACGATCGTGCGCGTGCCCGGCCTGCGAGAGGTGGTCACCTGGAACCTCGTGGTGATCTTCCGCCGCCACGAGGAGGCGGCGGGCGCAAGCGCCCGCCCGTCGGCGCCCGGATCGGGCACCGGCACGAGATCGAAGCAGCGTTAGGGGCGTTCTGGTGGATCAGCTCTGGCGGTTGCGGGCGCGGATGGCCGTGCTCGCGAACGGGACGAACGGCAGGCGAGGCGACGACGGCGAGGGCCACGAGGTCTTCTCGTCGATCAGCCCGGCGGCGAAGCGGCGACGCGTCGCGGCGTTCTGGACGAGCGTGATCGCCGTCCCGGCGGCGTCGGTCATCGTCATCATGGCGCTGTCGCGCCACTTGGCCGCCGGCGAGCTCGCGAAGGTGACGACGGTCTTCAGCCTGTCGTTCATCGCCGCGGTGCTGCCCATGGCGGCGCAGTCCCAGGCGGCCGCGGACGTGGCGGCGTCGGGCCGCGTGGGGCGGATCCACTGGCGCCCCATCCAGCTGACCGTGCTCGCCCTCGCGATCACGGCGCCGCTGCTGGCCACCACGCTCGGGCTCCCGCTGCTGTCGGTGCTGCTGCCCGTGATCATGGTGATCCCCGCCGTCGCCGTCGGCGCCGCACGCGGCGAGCTCATCGCGAAGCGCTCGTTCCGCTTCGTCGCCGTCAACCACTGGATCGACGCCATCACCCGCGTCGTCGCCGGCGTCAGCCTGGGCCTGCTGTTCGGCGCGTCCGGGGTCGGCGCCAGCCTGCTGCTCGCCACCGGCCTCTCGTGGCTGGTGCTCCCCCTGCTGCCGGAGGACGAGCGGCGCGAGCTGCGCCTGCCGACCGCGCTGATCGCATCGGCCCTGCTGACGCTCTCGATCCACCTCGACGTGCTGCTCGCACCGCGGCTGCTCGGCGTCGGCGCCGACGCCTTCGCCGTCGCGGTGCTGCCGGCCGAGGGCGTCTTCCTCGCGCTGATGGCCGCCGGCTGGCTCGTGATCCCCGCGGCGGTCGGGTTCCACACCGCCCGTGACGTGCTCAAGCCGGTCGCGCTCACCGCCGCCGCCGGCGTCGTGCTGACCCTGGGGGCCCTGCTGGCGATCCCGGTCATGGGCCTGCTGCTCGGTCGCGGTGAGCCCGAGCGCGGCCTGGTGCTCGTGCTCGGCCTGTCGATGGCCGCGGCGGCCGGCAACTGGGTGTGCCTGCAGATCCGCCTCGCCCGCGGCTCCACGACCCTGTGGCACCCCGCGGTCGTCGCGATCGCGCTGACCGTCGCCGGCGGCTTCGCCACCCGCTCGGCGCCCGGCCTCGCCTGGTCGATCCTCCTCGGGCAGGGCGCGGCGCTGGCGCTCGGGGCCTTCGAGCTGGTGGCCGAGATCGTCCGCACGCCCGTGGTCGTCCCG
>CAYUOL010000400.1:0-5724 GCA_964446345.1 uncultured Iamiaceae bacterium
CGCGTACCGGGCCGGCGGGGCCGATGCGGCGCTGCGGTGCGCGCTCGACCTGGCCGCGAGCGACGTCGCCGCCAATCGTGCGATCGGTGCGCACGGCGCGGCGCTGCTCCCCGAAGGCGCACGCGTGCTCACGCACTGCAACGCGGGTGCGCTCGCGTGTGTTGGGTACGGGACTGCGATCGGCGTGATCCGGGCGGGGCACGACACCGGACGGGTCGCGTCGGTGTGGGTCGACGAGACCCGCCCGGTCCTGCAGGGCGCCCGCCTCACGGCGTGGGAGCTCGACCGGCTCGGCATCCCGTTCCGGATCGTGGTCGACGCCGCAGCGGGATCGCTGTTCGCCGCCGGTGAGGTGGACGCGGTCGTCGTCGGCGCCGACCGCATCGCCGCCAACGGCGACGTCGCCAACAAGATCGGCACCTACGGGCTCGCCGTGCTGGCCCGGCACCACGGGATCCCGTTCTACGTCGCCGCGCCGACGTCGACGATCGACCCCGCGACCGCCGACGGGACGGCCATCACCATCGAGGACCGCGACCGACGGGAGGTCGCCGACGTCGACGGACGGTCGCTGGTCCCGGTCGGCGCCGCCGTGGAGAACCCGGCCTTCGACGTGACCCCCGCGGCGCTCGTGTCGGCGTACGTCACCGAGGACGGGGTGCACGAGCACATCCGCTGACGTCCAGACGATCGACAGAGCCCGCGCGTTCGGGCCGCGCGGGCACCTCGGATCTGCTAGCCAGGGCGGCCACGGGCGCCTGGGTTGCGGCGGACGCCACCACCTCCTGCGCCGTCGTGCGCCGGATCGACCGGAGGACGATGACCACCTCGACCCCCACCACGGACGCGGGCCCGTCGCCCGCTGACGAGCCGAAGAAGGGCGGCGGAGCCGGCGGGTTCCTCGGCGGCTTCGCGCCGTGGATCGTCTACTGGATCCTGTCGGGCAACGTCCCGTTCTCGACCGCGATCGGCGTGGCCATCGCGCTGAGCCTGTTGGTCAACGTCCTCGCGATCCGGCGCCACGAGCAGCTCAAGGTGCTCGAGGTGGGCAACTCCGTGGCGTTCATCGCGCTCGCGGTCGTGGGCCTCATCGCGGGAGACGCCTTCGTCGGCCGGTGGATCCAGCCGCTGGGCAACGCCTCGCTGCTGCTCATCATGCTGGTCTCGATCCTCATCAAGAAGCCGTTCACCCTGCAGTACGCGCGCGAGTCGGTGCCCGAGGAGATGTGGGACTCGCCCGGGTTCATCGCGGTCAACACCTTGATCTCGTGGGTGTGGGTCGGGGCGATGGCGATCATGACGGTGCTCGCGCTCGTGCCGCCGATCGTGCAGGGCGACGCCACGATGAACGACGGCGGCGCCCCGCTCTCGATCATCTGCTACTGGGTCATCCCGTTCACCGCCATGGGCCTCGCGATCCTCTTCACGACGAAGTACCCGGACTGGTTCGGGGCCGAGTTCGACGACGGCCCGGCCGCTCCCCGCCCCGCACCCGCGCCGCCGCTGCCGACCAGCGCCCCGAGCGACCACCCCGTGGAGGGCTCGGCGCGGCTCGTGCTCGAGCCGATCTCGACCACCTTGGACGAGGTCCCTGCGATCCGCGTCACCGGCGCGCCGGCGGCCGCCGAGGTGACCGTCACGGCGCGCACGGTCGACGTGGTGGGCCAGCTGTGGGAGTCGACGGCCACGTTCACGGCGGATGCGGACGGCACGGTGGACCTGGCCCGGGCGACGCCGAGCGCCGGCACGTACGACACGGCCGATGCCAGCGGGCTGCTGTGGTCCATGCGCTTCGCCAGCGAGGGACAGGCGCCCGACCTCTACATCCCCTCGTGGACGCCGAGCGGCACGAGCATCACCGCCGCGATCGCCGGCGGGCCCACGCTGACCGGGACGATCGCCCGACGGGCCGCCGCCGAGGGCGTCACGATCACCGACGTGCGCGACGGCGGGGTCGTCGGGCGCCTCGCCGTCCCCGCCGGTGCCGGGCCCTTCCCCGGCGTCGTGCTCTTCGGTGGATCCGAGGGCGGCATCGACTCGCAGGGATCGAACGCGGCGCTGCTCGCGTCTCACGGCATCGTCGCCCTGGCAGCCGGGTACTTCGGGGCCGACGGCCTGCCCGCGGGCCTCGTGCAGATCCCGCTCGAGACGCTGGCGGCGAGCCTGCGCTGGCTCGCCGCGCACCCCGACGTGTCCGGGCCGATCGGCGCGATGGCCATCTCCCGCGGGGCCGAGGGGCTGCTCTCGACGCTCGCCCGCGTGCCGGGCCTCCCCGTCGGCGCGGTCGTGGCCGTGAGCCCGTCCGACGTGGCGTGGCAGGCGATCGGCGACGAGGGCTCGATCCCGGACACGCCGTCGTGGACGCTCGCCGGCGAGCCCGTGCCGTGGCTGGGCATGCGCGACGACGCGCTGATGGCCGACGCGATGCGCAACGCCCTGCGCGACCGCGGCCGCAAGGGCCCGGGCCACGAGCACCTCATGATCCTCACCCACGCGTACGCGAAGAGCCTCGAGAACGCAGCCGGGGTGGCGGCGGCGGCCATCCCCGTCGAGCAGTTCGACGCCCCCGTCCTCTTCGTGAGCGGCAGCGA
This sequence comes from uncultured Iamiaceae bacterium, assembly GCA_964446345.1. Taxonomy (GTDB): domain Bacteria; phylum Actinomycetota; class Acidimicrobiia; order Acidimicrobiales; family Acidimicrobilacustridaceae; genus CAYUOL01. The sequence goes on from CAYUOL010000400.1 coordinate 2,592, forward strand.
CGACCAGGTCTGGCCATCCGCCCGCATGGCCGACACGCTGCTCGCGCGCCGGGCGAACGCGGGTGACCACCACGAGTCCTACGCGGGCGCGGGGCACCTCCTGCGTCTCGGCGTCATGCCGACGACGGTCGACGCCACCGGCGGCATCGCCTTCGGCGGCTCGGCGCGCGCCACCGCCGCCGCGCAGGCCGATCTCACCGAACGGGTGCTCGCCTTCTTCGCCCAGACCCTGCGGTGAGCGGGTCGTCCGCGGACGACGGTCAGCGGAGGCGGTCGCAGACGAGGCGACCGACGATGCGGTTCGCGAGCTCGTCGTCGCTCGGCTCGTCGCCGTGCTCGATGCGGTCGCGCACCTCTTGCACGCGGTCGCCACGAGGCGCCGGCTTCGCCTCGAGCGACTCGAGGAGCCCCTCGGGCAGCTCGGTCAGCATGAGGTCGAGGGTGCTGCGCGGGATGCCGCCGTGCCGCTCGGGGGTGGGTTCCTCCCGGAGCGCCGCCAAGGTCCGTTCCACCTGCATCTCCGTAGGTTGCATGGTTCGTCCCGTTTGATGAATGGCCGCCGACTATTGATTCCGGTTTTCGGCCGTCCGCGCGGTCACCTTGAGGCCCTTTCGGTGGGACTGCGTGTGGGATCGGTCACGCCGGGGGAGGTCGGGACGGCTCGGTCCGCCTGCCGGCCTCGGCCGGCGCCGGGAGGGGCGATCAGCTCGGTGTGCGCCAGCACCGCGCCGCCGAGGTGCAGGGGGTCGAGCTCGCGCAACGCCCGGGCGGCGGCGGCGAGCGTGGCCCCGGTGGTGAGCACGTCGTCGACCACGAGGATCGCGGCCCCGCGACGGTTCTGGGCCCCGGGGGCGAGCGTGAACACCGGCCCCATCAGGCGCGCTTCGCGCGACAGGCCCGTCTGCGCGACGCCCTCGCCGCGGACGAGCAGCGCCTGGGCCGGCACCCGCAGCGCCCGCGCCGCCGCCCGGGCGACGAGCTCGGCCTGGTCGTAGCCACGAGCGCGGCGCCGCGCCCGGCCCGTGGGCGCCCAGGTGACCACCTCGAACCCCGCCCCGGCGCCGGGTGGACCATCGGCCCGCACGAGCGCGGCGAGCGCCGCCCCGCAGCGGCGCACCAACGTGCGGGCGTTGCGGTACTTCAGCGCCACGATCAGCTCCCGGGCGACGCCGCCGTACGCGAGCAGGGCCACGCACGAGTCGAGATCCGCAGGCGCGTCGAACGGGTGCGCGGGCTGCAGCTGGTCCGCGCACGACGCGCACACCAGGGCACCGGGGCGCTCGCAGGCGACGCAACGCTGGCCGAGGAACACGGACGAACCTTACGGAGGGGCCATGACAGCGAAGCCGGCGGACCGGGGCGGGGCCGCGATGGCGCCACCCAGCGCCACCCAACGCCACCCGGTGCGGCGCGCGCCGCGTGTCGTACCTGCTGACGGGCTTTTCCGATCGATTTCCCCCGCAGCCGCGGTCGCTCCTTTACGATTGCCGGACCAGCGATTGCGAAACCAACGGCCGTCCCCGCCACGCGGGGACCTGGGCAAGAGGGAGATGGCGTCCTTGGACATCACCATCAGCAAGCGGCATGCGGATCTGTCGGAGGCCCTGGCGGCAGCGACCCGGCAGAAGATCTCTCGACTGGATCGCTTCGGTCAGGGGATGGAGCGGGCGGAGGTGCATTTCTCCGAGGCGAAGAACCCCCGAATACTCGACCGGGAGACGTGCGAGGTCTTCCTCGACGGGCACGGCCAGCGCCTGCGCTGCAAGGTGGCCGGTCCCGACGGCTTCGTCGCCGTCGATCGGGCGGTCGCCAAGCTCGAGCACCAGCTGCACAAGCTGAAGACCCGCAACACCGCGCGCTGACGCGGGGGGAGCACCGCCCTTCGGCGGCGGCGTAGCATGCCGCCACGTTCCACCTCGGCACGCGCGAGGTGGTGAAGGGGGCGCTGTGGCCGGGTTCCTCGGTGACGACAAGTGGCACGACGACATGATCCGCGTGATCGTGTGCGACGACGCCGCGCTCCTGCGGCGCCGCATCGTCGTGCAGCTCGAGGCCGAGTCCGACATCGACGTCATGGCCGAGACGGCGGATGGCGAGCACGCGATCAACGTCAGTCGCGAGCTCGCGCCCGACGTGGTGATCGTCGGCATGCGCATCGGCCTCGGCGGGCCGCGCACGGCGGCGGGCATCCGCGAGGTCGTCCCCTCGGCGCACGTCGTCATGCTCACCACGCACGAGGACGAGATCGAAGCGGTCCGGGCGATCAAGGCGGGCGCCACCGGGTTCTTGAACCGCGACGGCTACCAGCACGCCGCCGCGGTCGTGCGCGCCGTCAGCGCCGGCGTCGTCGCGCTGCCGCCGCTGGTGGCCCAGGGCGTCCTGGCCGAGTACCAGGCGTTGCACGACGGTGGCGGCGCCACCCTCCGTGGGCTCGAGGTGCCCGAGCTCACCGAGCGCGAGCGGGCCGTGATCACCACGCTGGCCAAGGGCCAGCCCTACGCCGTGGTGGTGGAGGAGCTGGGCCTGGGCGACCACACCGTGCGCAACCTGGCCGCCAACGCGGTCGAGAAGCTCCATCGCTACGCGCGCACCGAGGCCGTGGCCTACGCGGTGGGCGAGCGGCTCTTCCAGGACACCTGACCAGCACGCGGACGGGGCCACGCCGCCGCGGCGGACCCTCGGGGCCCCCGCCGGTACACTCGAAGCCCTCATGGGTATTTTCGACAAGCTCTTGCGCACCGGCGAGGGCAAGAAGGTCAAGGCACTGGCAGGGCTGGTCCCCGACATCGGGGCCCTCGAGCCCGAGACCAAGGCGCTCTCGGATGACGCGCTCCAGGCCAAGACAGCCGAGTTCAAGCAGCGCATCGAGAACGGTGAGGAGCTCGACGAGATCCTGATCGAGGCGTTCGCCGTGATGCGCGAGGCGTCGCGCCGGGTGCTCGGGCAACGTCACTACGACGTGCAGATGATGGGCGGGGCCGCCCTGCACTTCGGCTGGGTCGCCGAGATGAAGACGGGCGAGGGCAAGACCCTCGTGTCCACCCTGCCCCTCTACCTCAACGCGCTGTCGGGCAAGGGCGCGCACCTCGTCACCGTCAACGACTACCTCGCCAGCCGCGACGCCGAGTGGATG
>CAYUOL010000401.1:0-5705 GCA_964446345.1 uncultured Iamiaceae bacterium
GAGCGGGTCGGCTTCATCGCGGCAGGCCTGGCTGCCGCCCACGACGATCTCCTCATCCTCGCGCGCGCCTACCGGCCGCTGGCGGACGACGACTACCTTCGCGACGCCAGCGTTGGCGCCATGATGGGCCCGCACGCCATCCGCCGTGCCCGGCAATGGGCCATGGATGAGCGCGTCGCGATGTTTCACGTGCATACCCATGGCGGTTATGGAATTCCCCGCTTCAGCGGCGTCGACATGCGAGAGAACGCCAAGTTCATCCCCAACTTCATTTCTATCGCGCCTCAGTGCGTGCACGGGGCCATCGTCCTCAGCCATACCGCCGCCTACGGTCAAGTCTGGCTCGGGCGCGCCGGGCGCCAGCCTTTCATTCCCGCGTTCACCGAGGTCGGCACGCCCCTTCATGGATGGAGAGCTGCATGAGCCGCCTCGATCGCCAGAGCTTTCTCGGCCCGCAGAGCGACGAGGTCCTTGCTGCCGCGACCATCGGCATGGTGGGTCTTGGTGGCGGCGGGTCGCACATCGTCCAGCAGATGGCCCACATGGGGATCGGCGGCTACGTCAATCCCGATCCCGACATCATCGAGGAGACCAACACCAACCGGCTGATCGGCGGCACCCTCGCCGATGTCGCCGCCAAATCACCCAAGGTCGCTATCGCGGAACGCCTCATTCTCGGCTTGCAGCCGAATGCACGCATCATCTCCGCGCAGAAGAGCTGGCACGAGATCGCTGACGATCTCAAGCTCTGCGACGTAATCATTGGCGCCGTCGACAGCTTCAAGGAACGCGAGCAGCTCGAACGCTTCGCACGCAAGCATCTCATCCCCTATATCGATATCGGCATGGATGTTCACGCGCTGGGCAAGGATGGCTTCCTGGTCAGCGGCCAAGTGATCTTGTCGATGCCGGGCTGTCCTTGTCTGCGCTGCTGCGGCCTTATCACCGATGAGCGCCTGCAACGTGAGGCCGAGCGCTACGGCGCGGCAGGATCACGGCCACAGATCGTGTGGGCAAATGGCGTGCTTGCCTCCACAGCCGTGGGTCTCCTGACCCAGCTCTTGACCTGCTGGCATGGCGCTCCGCCGCGCTTTGTGTTCCTCGACTATGACGGCAACAAGGGCACCCTCACGCCGAACAAGCGCATGGACCTGCTCAAGAACCGGACCTGTCCGCATCATCCATTGGATGAGACGGGCGATCCACTGTTCGACATTCGCACCCAGGTCTTCAAGCCCCGGCCGGCGAGCGATCCCCAGCTCGCGCCGCCGGCCGCCGCCGCACCGTTGCCTTGGTGGCGCCAGGCCTGGAACCGCTTCCGGCGGCTTATTGGGTAAGGTTGTCGGATGTCACGTCGGTCACCGGTCGGTTTCGCCCATGGGCAACCCATTGATTAGACGCACTTTTACCAGATTACGGGCGATTCCGAATCCAGGCTTTGCAATTTCGTCCACTCCCCGTACGGTCATGGCGCAACAGCGTACGTGGTTGACGGGGCAATGGCACAAGCGAAGACAGGAACCGATATCGAAGCCGATTTCATCCAGCTGGCCCGCATGGCGCTTTCAGGCCGCGCTCAAGACGTGCAGCTCCTGCTGCGCCGCACAGCGAGACGCCATGAACCATCGGCGCCGGGCTTTGCCGGCGCCTTGATGAAGCTCTTGCGCGAGTCACCGTCAGCCATGTCGCCGCTGCGGCAGGCAAACACCCCTCTGCCTGTCGATCTTGATTCGCGACTGCAGCTGCTGCGGGTGGAGACCGAGCCCTTTCTTGATCATGAGCCTGTGTTCGCCGAGAAGCTTGCGCCTCTCTTGGCGCAGATGGTGGCGGAGCGTCGAAATCCGCAAGCCCTGCTGCGCGCCGGCCTCGATCCCACGCGCGCCGCGCTCTTCGTCGGCCCGCCGGGTGTCGGAAAGACCATGGCCGCGCGGTGGCTTGCCCGAGAGCTGGAACGTCCTCTTCTTATTCTCGATCTCGCAGCCGTCATGAGCAGTCTCCTTGGCCGGACCGGCGGCAACCTGCGTCAAGTCTTGGAATACGCCAAGGCCATCGATTGTGTCCTCCTCCTCGACGAGCTGGATGCCATAGCCAAACGCCGGGACGATCGCGGCGAGATCGGCGAGCTGAAGCGACTCGTGACCGTGCTCATCCAGCAGATCGACGACTGGCCGCCGTCAGGCGTGCTGATTGCCGCGACAAACCATCCCGACCTGCTTGATCCCGCGATCTGGCGTCGGTTTGAGGTTCATGCCGAGTTTCCGCTTCCCAATCAGACTGCCGCCGCGCGCTTCATCGAAGGCAAGCTCTCCCCTTACTTTCCGGAAGCGTCGCGCTGGAGCCCGCTGCTGGCACTCGCCTTCACAGGCCACTCGTTCAGCGACATCGAGCGTGAATTGGCGACCGCGCGACGTGGTGCGGCGTTGACCGACATTCCCTTGGAAGAGAGGCTCGCCGGCCTCGTCGGCGGTCGGTCGATACCCAAGGCCAAACGCATCCAACTCGCGACCGCCCTCGTCACGCAAGGTCTTCTCTCTCAACGCAAGGCCCACGAGCTGACGGGGGTGGCGCGCGATACCATCCGCGGCCGGCGAGCGCCAACAAGGAAGGCAGGTAAGGCCAAGATTGCGCGAGAGAGCTCATGACCAAACGAAACTTCCTATTGGGAAAGGGCGAGCGCCTCGTCGGGGACGTCGTCGGCATCCGCGGCGGAGCGCCCAAGAGCCATCCCTACACTTTTGCCGAGGCGCGCGAGCGCTTAACGCCGATGCTCGGGCGATTGGTGCGCGGCATCGACCAGCTGCCGGCCGATGCTTGTCCGGATGATCGTGCTGTGGCGGCCGTCACGCTCAATCCCGAGTACATCGCCAAGTCGTACTTTCCCGACAAGCTCCTCGAGACCGTTGGCCTCGAGCCCGTGGGCAGTCGTCCCCGTCGCGTCACGCCTGAGAAGCGCTCGAAGGGTCGCGAGCCCGAGGAAGCCATCACCACCGAGCTGTTCGTCATGGGACCTCGATCGGCTTTTCGCGCATGGCGACAAGCGTTGCCCGGCTGGGAGCAGGAGGGCGCCCTAGCGCGCGAGCTTCCAAGTATCGAGCAGATCACGGCGCCGGCCGCCAGCGACAAGGTCAAGGGCCGCCTCCCAAAGACGGGTACGCGCGTCTTCGAGGTCGTCTTGCATAATGGGAGCGACACAAGCGCGAAAGCCGTTGTCAGGCAATTCGAAGCCTACCTCGCAAAGATCGGCATCGAGCAGGGCATCGGGCGGCGGTTTTCTGCGGGCGGCCTTTCCTTTGTCGAGCTCGAAGCGCCAGCCGGGAAGGCGGAAGAGATAGCGACCTTCACCCCTGTGCGCGCGCTCCGCGAGATGCCGGGCTTGCGCATTTTGCGGCCAAGCTTCCGGTCTTCACGCGTGCCTATGGAAAGGGTCGCCCTGCCAACGAAGGGACCGATCGATCCGTCGATCCGGGTGGCCATCTTCGATGGCGGCATCCCCAAGGGGCATCCGATCAGCAAATGGGCGAAAGCCATCGAGCCCGCCGGGATAGGCAAGGCCTTCCCGGCCTTCCTGCAGCACGGTGTCGGCGTCACTTCTGCCTTCTTGTTCGGCCACATTGTTCCCGGCAAGCCGCTCGACCGCCCGTACGCCGCCGTGGATCACTATCGCGTTCTCGACATGGCGCCAGGGCAGGATCCCCATGAGCTCTATGAGGTCCTGGACCGCATCGATCGGATCCTCGTCGAAAAGCCATACGATTTCATCAATCTCAGCATCGGCCCGCGGCCGCCTGTCGAAGATGATGACGTCCATGCCTGGACCGCCGTCATCGACGACCGCCTCTCGCGTGGCACCACGCTCGCAACCATCGCCGTCGGCAATGGCGGCGACAACCCCGGCGACGATTGGCTGAAGCGCATCCAGGTCCCGGCCGATTGCGTCAATGCGCTAGCGGTGGGCGCTTGCGACAATCACGAAGCGCCCTGGGCGCGGTGCAGCTACAGCTCTGTCGGTCCCGGGCGCAGTCCGGGCCTCATCAAGCCCGACTTCGTCGAGTTCGGCGGCTCCCTTCAACGGCCCTTCATCGTCTTGAGCGATGGAAGCGGGCCAAGCCTCGAAGCAACCGAAGGGACGTCGTTCTCAGCGCCATCGGCGCTTCGGCTAGGTGCCGGCATACGGGCGCATTTCGGCGCCGGCCTCAATATGCTCGCCATCCGCGCGCTTCTCATCCACACCACCGAGCCGGCCGAGCACCGATGCGAGGAGGTTGGCCGCGGCCGTGTGGCGCGATCGCTTCAAGACATCGTTCTCTGCGACGATGACAGCGTGCGCGTTGTCTATCAGGGCGAGATCGCGCCGGCCCGCTATGTCCGCGCAGCGATCCCTGTTCCATCGGGGACCATCCCGGGCCGAGTCCGCATCACCGCCACATTGTGCTATCCGACAGGTGTCGACCCGCATCACCCGGGCAACTACACGCGGGCTGGGCTCGAGCCGACATTCCGTCCGCATGACCTGAAGCGCAAAGACCCCAAGCAGGCCCATGCCGACAGCAAGAGCTTCTTCGGAAGGACGCAGAGCGGCTTGATCGAGGATGAGCTGCGGCGCGACGCCTGGAAGTGGGAAAACTGCCTGCACACGAGCGTGTCATTCATGGGCAAGAGCCTGCGCAACCCTGTGCTCGATATCCACTACAATGCCCGTCAGGGTGGCCGCCACTTCGCGCCAACAGACAAACTTCCCTACGCCCTTGTCATCACCGTGCACGCCAAGCATCTCGGCGACCTTTACGATCGTGTGGTTCGCAAGTATGCGCGCCAACTTGAGGCCTTCCATCCCGTCGTCGAAATCCCTCTCACTGTCTAATTGAGTAACTGAGCCCATCCGGCACGCCAGTCGAGCTTTCACTGCAAGAAGCCCCGAGCGCCGGTGGGCGGAGCGTAGCCAACGGCAATCTTCAAAGGCCGGCAGTTTGTCCTCCACATTCACATTTCGGGTTGAACTGGGGCCTTGAAAGGCGCCCTCGGCCGCTCCCAAACTGGACGAATGCCGAAATCGAAGAAGCGACCGCGCCGCCAGCCTAAGGCCGCCACCAGCTCAGGCTTTCGCGAGCCGCTTGCCGCCGTGACAAAGGAGGAGCTGCATTTCGCCCTGGTATCTGCGGTAAGCGCGGCGGACGGCAGAACCCCACGGAAGTCTTTCGAGGCGAAGGCACAAGAGGCAATCGAACGGGGCGAGGTCGAGCCGACCAAGCGCCTCTTCCTCAATGACCATCCAGATAACCACATGGCTTTTGCCATAATGGAGGCGTTCCCGGAGAAGACGCCTGCGGGTGATGAAAAGCGGAAAGCATTGTTGTGGCGGGCAATGTTCGCTTTCCGGCGCATCGTGAGCGATCCTCGGTACAAGGAATACGTACGCGACCAGGACGGACAGCAGTTCGTCGCGGCAGCCTTGATGGAGGCTGTGGCTACCACGCCGATGGATACCGCGAGCGAGGTCCCGGTCGACGAGGTGTTCCGTCGAGCGGCCGACCTTGTGCCAGCAGCAAAGTCAACCGCCTGCCGGTTCCAGCTAGATACTGATGTCCAAGTCAAAAAAGCCGCGCCGCATGGCTGCTAAGCACTGGGTACATTGTCGGGTACACTGGAATACGGCTCTCCAAAAAATGACGTTGTTTCAATTGGATAGAAGGAACTTCGATTCCGTC
>CAYUOL010000402.1:0-5704 GCA_964446345.1 uncultured Iamiaceae bacterium
GCGATCAGCGAGAGCGTGTTGTCGAGCACGGCCTCCGCGTACGTCTCGGGGATGCCGGCGACCGCGTCGCGGGGCAGCACGAACTGGTAGCCGGCGTTGACCGCGTCGAAGGCGAAGTCGAGCATGCCGACGTTCACGGAGACCCCGATGCCGACGATCGTCGTGATGCCGAGGTTGCGCAGGACCGGGTCGAGATCGGTGCCACCCATCGGCCCGAGTCCGTGGAGGCGGGTGAGCACGACGTCGCGCTCGTCGACCCCGATCTCGGGGATGACCTCGACGGCCGCGGTGCCGGGCAGCAACGGCACCGGCGTCTTCAGCATCCCGGCGAACAGGCGGGCGTTCATGTTCGAGCCCTTGCCGTCGGCACGGCGAGCGGCGACGCAGTGCACGACCGGGACCCCACTCGCCCGCGCCGCCGTCGCGAGGCGCGCGCCGTTCGGGATCATCGCCTTGCGGGCGATCTCCGCCAGCTGCGGCAGCGCGGCCGGCTCGCCGATCACCCCGTTCTGGCACTCCTGGGTCACGAGCGCGGTGTGCGCCGGGTCCAGCAGCTGCACGAGGTCGATGGCCATGCGTGGAACCTCCCCTCAGGAGCCGAGGTAGTCGTCGGCGAATCGTCGCATGCCGTCCACCGCTTCGCGCGAGCGCGTCCACGGCACCACGATGAGGCGATCGACCCCGGCGGCCTCCCACCGCTCGATGTCCGCCCGCTCGTGGATGTCGCCCATGACCGTCACCTGCACCGGCCGGTCGGCCCGGCCGGCCTCCTCTTCGTAGCGGCGCAGCTTCTCGATCAGCGGGACGACGGTCTCGGGCGTCTGGCGCATGCCGATCCAGCCGTCGCACCGCTCCGCGGCCCGCCGCAGCGCGCGGTCGCTCTCGCCTCCCACCACGATCGGCGGGTGCGGCTTCTGCACCGGCTTGGGCTCGAACATCACAGGACCGAAGTCGGAGAACTCGCCGTGGTGCTCGATGACGTCCTCGGTCCAGAGGCGCTTGCACACGTCGATGGCTTCGTCGAGCCGCCGCCCCCGCGTCTTCGGGTCGAGGCCGACCGCGTCCCACTCCGTCACGAGCCACCCCGCGCCGATGCCGACCTCGGCCCGTCCGTCGGACAGCACGTCGAGCGTGGCAAAGGCGCGCGCGCCGACGAACGGGTGCCGCAACCCCAAGAGGTACACGAACGTCCCGAGGCGGATCTGCGTGGTCTGTGCCGCGATCCAGCTGAGGTACGCGGCGGCGTCGAACACCGGCGTCGACGGCGGGATCGGCGCGTGCTCCTCCCCCGGGATCAGCTGGCCTCGCATCTCCACCGGCAGCACGAGGTGCTCGGCGAACCACGCCGACTCGAACCCGAGGCGATCCGCTTCGAGCGCCGCTTGCTGGAAGTACTTCGGGTTCAGCTGCCCGAAGGTGATGCCGAACTTCACCGAGTGCTCCTCCCCACGCGTGGCGCCAGCATCCAGGAAACCTGACGCCTCGTCAAGTTTCCGTGACGACCCGTCAGAAACGACAGTGACCCCGTGACCCTCAGCAGCTCGGCGCTGCACTCGGCAACGGGACGTCGATGCCGACCGAGTACGTGCACTGGTTGGGAGCCACGGCGGCGGTGACGTAGAAGCCGCCGCGCACCGCCTCGGTCTTGACGTCGGACAGGTTCTGCACGGCGACCCTCGGTTCCCCCTTGCCGTTGTCCGGCACCCACAGGGCGAGCCGGCCGTTCGGCGCAGTCGCCGGCGACACCTTCCCGACGACCGTGGCGGTGCGTGCATCGGGGTCGCTCACGATCGACTCGATGGCGCCCGGGGCCGCCCGGGGGAACGTGCGCGAGAGCACGACGGCATACGCCTTGGTGACGCCCTTGTCCTTGTCACCCGGGCACCCGACGCCGTTGAGGTGCAGCTGATCGCTCGTCGTGCGCTCCGGGTTGTTGAGCGTGTGCGGATCGCCGCAGGCCTGACGCCACTGCCACCACGCGCCGCCGAGGATGAGCTCGTCCTCGGTCTTGGCGTAGCGATGGAGGCGCTCCATGCTCTCCGCGCCGTCGTCCCACCAGCCGTACTCGCCGATCCACAGCGGCGCCCCGAGCTTCTTGGCGTGGTCCGCCGACACGGTGAAGCCGGCTTCGAGCTTGAGCAGCTTGCTGATCGACTCGAAGTAGTTGTGTGGGGCGAACGCGATCTGTGGGTCGTTCGTGAACCCGACCGCGGGTGCGGTGTTCGGCAACGGCCACAGCACGATCGGTTCGACGAACGCGATGCGGGGCTTCACGCCGGCCGCGCTCTCGGCCTTGCGGATCGCCGCGATGCTGTCGGTCAGGAACGTCTCGTACTTGGGGCGGAGGGTCGCCAGCTCCGCCACGCCGTTCGGCTCGTTGAACAAGTCGTAGCCGATCACCGCCGGTTCATCCGCGAGCTTGCCGGCCAGGTGGCCCCAGGCGTTGGCCAGCGCCGTGCGGATGCCGTCCTTGTCGTCGTAGAAGTTGCGGAACGACTGGCCGACCGCCTCGCTGAGCTCACGGGCGCCCTTCGAGCGGCACGTGTCCGTGGTGCCGTTGCCCTTGAACGTCGCCCACTCCGGGGCCCCGTCCCACCCGATCGCGGGCTCGGCGTCGGCGCTGCACACCTGCCCCGCCGGTGAGGCGATGTACTTGCCCCAGGCGTCCTGGTGCATGTCGACCACGACGTAGATCCCTCGCTTGCCGGCCTTCTCGATGCCGGTCCGCACCTTGTCGATGTACGCCTGGTCGTACACGCCCTTCTGCGGCTCGAGCGCGGACCAGTTCACGATGAAGCGCACCGCCGAGAAGCCGAGTGCGGCCATCGAGTCCCAGTCGGCGTCGGTCACCGGAACGGTGGCGGGCAGCTTCGGATCCGCCTGGAAGTAGTCGCCGAACGAGTTCACGTTGACGCCGCGCAGCAGCACCTCGCGCCCGTTGTCGTCGGCGAAGTGCGGACGCTCGCTGCCGGCGCCGACGGCGTGCACCGGCGACAGCTCCGGCACGAAGGTCGCCCGTGCGGTCGTGCCGGGGGTGGACCCCGACGGGAGCGACGAGCCGGCCGCGACGGGTGCGCCGGACGGCGTCGACGAGGACGAGGACGAGCAGGCCACGGCGAGCGTCGCGACGATGAGCACGAGCAGGACGCCGCGCGAGGTTCGGTTCTTCACCGGACGATCGTAAACCGAGCGGTGCTCGAAATGCAGCCCGAGGTGCGCGCCGTCACGCCGGCGCCATGGCCGGCAGGACCTTGTCGACGAAGAGCTCGAGGCTGGCCCACGCCAGGTCGGGCGGCGCGCCGCCACACAGCGGGTGGTGGGTGATGGCGCCGATGGGGCCGAGCTCGGTCGCGACGGCGAGGCACTCGTCCGGGGTGAGGACCTGGTAGACGCCCTCGGCGCGCAGCTCCTCGACCGTCGTGGCCTCGGCCTTGACGTGCGAGCGGATGTCGTCGGTCTGCCAGCTGTTGTAGGTCATGGCGTCGTGCAGCAGGTAGGGCCCGAGCTCGGCCCAGGTCTTGTCCGGATCGTCGCTCACGAACACCGTGCCGGGCCCGGCCGGGAGGGCGACGACGCCCGCCGTGGTGCCGAGGCGCTCGCACTCGGCGTAGTAGAGGTCCGCCAGCGCCTGATCGCCGGTGGCCGGGAAGAAGCCGAAGCCGTAGCGCGCCGCACGCTTGGCGGCGGCCTCGCCCGACCCGCCGATGAAGATCATCGGGTGGGGCTGCGTGAGCGGGCGGGGCAGCACCTGGATCGTCTCGCCGTTGTGTACGAACGGCTTGCCCGTCCATGCCTGCAGCATGATCTCGAGGCACTCGTCGAGCCGCTTGCCGCGGGATTCCCACTCGCGCTCGAACACGGCGTACTCCACCGGGCGGTACCCGAGCCCGGTCACGAACGAGAGCCGACCGCCGCTGGCCAGGTCGAGCACGGCGATGTCCTCGGCCAACCGGACCGGGTCGTGCAACGGCACGAGCAGGGCGGCGATGTTGATCGGGATGCGCTTGGTCCGCCCCGCCACCGCGCCGCCGAAGACGAGCGGCGACGGCAGGAACCCGTCCGGGCTCGCGTGGTGCTCGCTGAGCACGAGCAGATCGAACCCCTTCGCGTCGGCCCACTCCGCCATCTCGAGCGCCGTGGCGTACGCCGCGCCGACCTCGTCCGGCGTGCGGTCGGGTTGGCGCAGGTCGAAGCGAATGACGGACAGGGCCATGCGGCCTCCACTCTCTCGTGGTCCCCCGAACTAGAACAGGTTCTAGTCTGACACGGATCGGGCTCGCCGTCACGAGCGCGGCACCACCAGAGCGTGACGCAACTGACAGGCCGTCAAATGGGCTTCGGATCACCGTCGCGCTAGACAATGCACGTTGAGTGCAACCGTTCGGGGGGACCGAGCGGCGACGCCACGGGGGCCGGCTGCGGCAGTGCCCGATCGGACTCGCCAGCCTGCCCGCCGCAGAACCCCTTCGTCAGAGCCGATCTGACATCCATCTGACCATCGATCAGGAGGCGTCATGCCTGAAGCCGTCATCGTGTCCACCGCCCGCTCCCCGATCGGCCGAGCCATGAAGGGCTCGCTGACCCAGGTCCGCCCCGACGACCTGACCGCCACGATCGTGCGCGCGGCGCTGGCCAAGGTCCCGTCGCTCGACCCGGCGCTCGTCGAGGACCTCATCCTCGGCTGCGGCCAGCCCGCCGGCGAGTCCGGCTTCAACGCCGCCCGCGTCGCGGCGATCCTGGCCGGCCTGCCCGACGTCCCCGGCGTGACCGTGAACCGCTACTGCTCCTCGTCGCTGCAGACGATCCGCATGGCCGCCCACGCGATCAAGGCCGGCGAGGGTGACGTGTTCGTCGCCGCCGGCGTCGAGACCGTGAGCCGCTACCTCAACGGCATGGCCGACTCGGGCCCGCTCAACACCGAGTTCGATGCCGCCGTCGCCCGCACCGCCGAGCGCTCGGCCGGCGAGGGTGGCGACTGGGCGCCGGCAGAGGGCCTGCCCGACATCTACATCGCCATGGGGCAGACCGCGGAGAACGTCGCCGAGTTCAAGCAGGTCTCCCGTGAGGACCAGGACTTCTTCGCCGCCCAGTCGCAGCAGCGGGCGACCGCCGCCCTCGAGAACGGCTTCTGGGAGGACGAGATCACGCCGATCGAGACCGTCGACGCCGAAGGCAAGCCGGTCACCATCAAGCAGGACGACGGCATCCGCGCCGGCACCACCGTCGAGAAGCTCGCCGGGCTGCAGCCGGCGTTCAAGCCCAACGGCACCGTCACCGCCGGCAACGCCTGCCCGCTCAACGACGGCGCCGCCGCCGTCATCGTCATGAGCGACACCAAGGCCAAGGAGCTCGGCATCACGCCGCTCGCCCGCATCGTGTCGAGCGGCGTCACCGGGCTCAACCCCGAGATCATGGGCCTCGGCCCGGTCGAGGCGATCAAGCAGGCCCTGGGCCGCGCCGGCAAGACCGTCGACGACATCGACCTCTTCGAGATCAACGAGGCGTTCGCCGCGCAGGTCGTGCCGTCCGCCCGTGACCTCGGCATCTCCTACGACAAGCTCAACGTCAACGGCGGCGCCATCGCCGTGGGCCACCCGTTCGGCATGACCGGCGCCCGCATCATGACCACGCTCATCCACGGCCTGCAGGACCGCGACGGCACGTTCGGCGTCGAGTCGATGTGCGTCGGCGGTGGCCAGGGCAT
>CAYUOL010000403.1:0-5581 GCA_964446345.1 uncultured Iamiaceae bacterium
GACGCTTCGGTGGTCCACGGGGATGAGTTTGCTGGGCACGCAGACCGCGACCGTCGCGGCACCGGAGGGATCGACGATCGCCGGCTCGGTCCCCGACGGGGTTGCCGTGGTCGCTTCGGGGCCCGTCGGCGCCGCGGCGGGATCGTCGCCGGCCCCGGCCGCCGGCGGGGCGCCGCTCGCGCTCGTGGCCGGCGCGGCACCCGCGGACGGCGCCGTCGGCGGGGTGGCGCCTGGGCGCGTCGTGACGGTGGCCGGGCCGGCGCCGGTGGCGCTCCCGTTGCCGTTGCCTCCTCCGGAGCTGGTGCCGCTGGCCGGCTTCGGGGCGCTGGTGACCGGCGCGGCCGGCGCCGTGGTCGGAGCAGCGGTGGGCGGTGCGGTCGTCGGTGCCGGCGCGCATGGCTGCGACGATGCGCTGGGGGGCGGATCGGTGGGGTTGCCCTTGCCGCTGACGAAGTGCCACCCCTCGACCGCGCCGTCGTTCACGCGCCGGCCGGTCGGCCCGATGCCCGAGTACGTCCACGCCGACCCACCCGAGAAGTAGGCCCAGTACCGGTACCCGTCGGCAGTCCGGTCCCCGCACTCCGCGCCGCGGGGGAAGCCGTCGATCGCGCACAGCAGGCCGCTGTTGTTCATGCGGTAGGTGTGCCCACCGGCCTCGAGCACCTGCAGCCCGGAGGCGCCGGCCGCAGTCGAGACGCAGCGGCTCGACACCGTCGCCGGGGCCTCCTGCTCGGCGGCGAGGATCCCGAAGTCGAGCACGAGCTTCACCGACGCGCCCGCGTCCGCGGCGGCGCAGTCGGCCGGCCCGCCCGCACCCGGCCAGGCCACGACGGGCGCGGCGAGGACCAGCGCCACGAGCGCCAGCGCCGACGCCACGAGCACGGAGCGGGACGAACCGCGCACTGGGGAACCACCTCTCCGGGCACGTCACCGAGACCCGGCGTCGGCACCCCGCCGAGGCGGCGCCGAAGGCGAGCTCCGGGTTCGTATCCCACGACGAACGTTGCGGAGCATGAGCGGGTGCGGGCGTTCCGGCTCGGCCGCCCCTGGTGGGAGCAGCCCTACGGTTGCGGGTCAGCGCCGGACTTCGACCGGCTTTCCCCGACACACGCTGATGCGTTGTGGCCAAGAGGAGACCACAGGCGCCGAACCACCGTCAATTGGCGGCCGACTCAGGCGGCGGTGGCGCGCAGGCGATCGTCGAGCGGGGACCGGGTCTTGAACGCGGTGGCCACGTCGAAGTACGCGGCCGCGTCCGTGCCCCGCCCCGCGCCGACGAGGGCCGTGAAGTACGCGAGGCGGAACAGGTCGTCCTGGGCGTCGCTCCCGCCGATCTCCGTGATCCGCGCCACGACGGGATCGAGCAGGTCGGCGGCGCGCACGAGGTCGCCCCGACCGTGCGCCGCGCAGGCCTCGACGACGGCCTGGCCCGTGGGTCGCCACACGCGCGACGCCTCGTCGTCGCCCCGAGCCGTCCGTCGCGCGACCGAGTCGAGCAGCGTGGCGAGCGCGCCGTCGCGCCCCGCTCGGGCGAGCGCGTACGCATGATGCGCGCTGAGGAACGGGAACACGCACTCGTCGACGCGCGCCTCGACGTGATCGGCGACCGCGGCCCAGCGGGCGTCGTCCACCGCTTCGCCCGCCAGCTCGACGCGCCACAGGTAGGAGATCGCGTCGATCTGCTCGCCAGGAGTGTCGGGGTTGAAGCCCCAGACGTGCTCGTCGTACACGGCCTGCGCGCGGTCGAAGGCCAGACCGTCGAGCAGCGCCACTGCGAGGTGCCACGCGTTGTGCGCGTGGATGACCCGACCGCTGTCCTGCCACACCGGGAGGAAGCTCTCGAGCCGGGCGACGGTCTCGGGCGGATCGCCGCGGGTGATGTACGCGTGCGCGAGGGCGTGGTGGGCCCAGGGGGTGTGGGGTTCGACGGCGAGCGACTCCTCCGCCAGCTCCTCGGCCCGGTCGGGCGCGCCGCTGAGCTCCGCGGCGAAGGCCCACGCGGCGAGGAAGTCGGCGTCGCCGCTGTTCGCGTCGGCGATCGCCTCCACCTGCGCGAGGAAGCGCGGGCCCATGTGCTGCTGGCCGAGCACGTAGTAGATGAACTCGAGCGCCTTCAGCGCGAGCAGGTCGCGCGGCCACTCGGCGAGCAGGCGCTCGAAGATCACCGCCGCGGCCAGGTAGTCGTCCTCCCGCCACCGCTCGACGGCGGCGAGCGTGGCCCGCTCGCGCTCGTTCATGGTCGGCTCCAGCGCCCGAGCCGCATCGAGGAAGCCGGTGGCGCTCTGCATCGTCGCCGCCGTCTGCCCGTAGAGGAAGAGCATCGACGCCCCGAGCTGCAGCGATGCGACCTCCGGTTCGGCTTCGGTGGCGGGGAGCACGGCTTCGACCCCGAGCCGGATGCCGGCGAGGCGATCCGTGAAGTCGTCGAGCGCGGCGATGGCCGACGCCGAGTCCGTGCTGACCGTGAGCCCGCGCCGCGTCGTCCCCATCGAGTGCCTCCCCTGGCCGTCCACCGAGCGGCCGCAGTGTACCGATCCCTCCCGGCCGCCCCCCCCGGCCGCCGGTGGCGCCTACGCTCTGGCCATGGGGGAAGGGGACGAGTTCCGCACGTTCCACGAGCGCGACCTGCCGGCCCGCCTCGCCGCCGGCAACGGTGCGCTGGCCTACGCCGATGTGGCCCCGCTCGGATCGATCGCCCTCGCGACGCCCGCCGGCAGCTACACGTTCCGGCCGAGCGACGGCACGATCGAGGTGCTCGCCGGCGACGAGCACGCCGACACGGTCATCGGCCTCGACCTCGACGCGTGGCGCGGGCTCGTCAGCGATCTCGACACCGCGCCCGGCCTCTTCTACGGCGGCCGCGCGACGGTCGTGCGGGGCAAGCCGTTGCGCTTCGTCCGCTGGGAGCCTGGGCTGCGCGCCATGTTCCACGGCCTCCCGCCGTTCGATCCCGACACCGCCGATCTCCGCGACCTCGACGGCGCGCCGCTCGATGCCGCCGCCACGTTCGCGTTCGACGACCTCACGCGCGACGCCGCCGCCATGCGGCACTTCCTCTGCACCGCCGGCTACCTCGTCGTGCGCGGCGTCTTCACGGCCGAGGAGGTCACCGCCCTCGTCGCCGACACGGAGGTCATGCGGCGCGAAGCCGCGCCGGGCAACGGCGCGTCGTGGTGGGGCCGCAACGCCGCGGGTGACGAGGTGCTGTGCCGCGTGCTGGACGCGAACCGCTTCGAGCGCTTCCGCGCCCTCGGCCACGACCCGCGCGTCCTCGACCTCGTCGCGCTCGCCCCCGAACCGCTGCGCCCGCGGAACCCGGACGCGAAGGACAGCGGCACCGTGCTGTGGAAGATCCCGGACGTCACCGAGGGCCTCGCCGACCTGCCGTGGCACCGCGACTGCGGGATGGGCGGGCACGCCAAGAACTGCCCGACGCTGATCATGACCATCTGCCTCACGACCGGCACCCCCGAAGCGGGCGAGCTGCGCGCGCTGCCCGGTTCCCACACGGGCAGCTACCCGTTCATCGACGGGCGCGACGAGCGGGCGCCCACCGGCGTCCCCTTGCGCGTGGGTGCCGGCGACGTCTCGTTGCACTACTCCGACGTCATGCACGCGTCCCTGCCCCCGACCTCGGCGGAGGGGCCGCACCGCGTCAGCGCGCTGCTGGCCTTCGTGCCGCCCGGCGCCGGCCACCACCGCGGTGAGCGCCACTACAACGACGTGCTGCTCGGCGAGCCCGACGGCCAGGTCGAGCACCTCGCCGATCGCCTCAGCCGTTGACGGCGCCCGCGGCTTGTACCCTGCGGCCCGCATGATCGATCCTCCCCCGTGTCGGGTGCTCGAGCGCGACGAGCTGGGTTGCTGCCTCCCCTACCTCGTGTGGCGCTTCGCCGCGCCCTGGCGCGTCGCTTCGTCCGCGGTCGTCGGCGGTGGCATCGGTGACCGCTCGTGGATCATCAACGCGCAGGTCGCCCCCGGCTACGGGCGCACGGACCTCGAAGCGCACGTGGCCTCGCTGGCGCGCCGAGCGCAGCTCACGGGCCGGGGGGTGGGCCTGCTCACCGCCGCCGACATCAGCCACGCCACCGACGTCGAGGACGGCGGCGTGCGCGTGCGGGCCACCGTCGGCATCCGGCTCCCCGTGTGGGCGGGCACCACCCCGCCCGCCGACGAGGGCGACGACGGGCCGGGCACGATCAACACCGTCGTGCTGATCCCGCACGCGCTCACCGACGGCGCGCTCGTCAACGTCGTGACGGCGGTGACCGAGGCGAAGTCCCAGGCGCTCTTCGATGCGGGCGTGCCGGGCACCGGCACCGCGTCCGACGCCGTGGCGATCGCCTGCCCCGTGGTGTCCGAGCTTCGCTCGGACGTGTTCGGCGGCCCGCTCTCCGTGTGGGGCGGACGAGCGGCGCGGGCGGCCTACGCGGCCGTGCTCGACGGGGTCGCGCACAGCCGCGCCGTGATGGCGCGTGCCGCCGAGGAGGTCCCGGGATGATCACGCTGGTGCTCGGGGGCACGCGCTCGGGCAAGTCGTCGATCGCCGAACGCCTGACGCTCGCCCACGACGGCCCGCTGCTCTACATCGCGACGGCCGAGATCACCGACGACGACATGGAGGCGCGCGTCGAGCGGCATCGTCAGCGTCGCGATGCGCGCTTCGAGACCATCGAGGCCGGCGCCGACCTCCCCGCGACCGTCGCCGCCCTGCCGGACCGCCCCGCCCTCATCGACACCCTCAGCACCTGGCTCGCTCGCCAACCCGACTTCGTCGCCGACGCCGATGCGCTCTGCGCCGCGCTGCGTCAGCGCCACTCCCCCACGGTCATCGTCTCGGACGAGGTCGGCTCGGGCGTCCATCCCGAGACCGACGTGGGCCGCCGCTTCCGCGACGCGCTCGGCGAGCTCAACCAGCA
Source organism: uncultured Iamiaceae bacterium (assembly GCA_964446345.1). Classification (GTDB taxonomy): domain Bacteria; phylum Actinomycetota; class Acidimicrobiia; order Acidimicrobiales; family Acidimicrobilacustridaceae; genus CAYUOL01. The sequence continues at coordinate 4,920 of CAYUOL010000403.1, forward strand.
CGTCGCCCACCTGGCCACCGACGTGTACTTCGTCGCCGCGGGGCGCGTGCTGCCGCTGCGCCCGGCGAGCGAGCTCGGCATCTGAGACCGGGTCGACCACGATGCGCCGCGCCCTCGGCTTCCTGACGCCCTTCGGCGGATCCAGCCGACCCGACGGCCGCGCGCTCCCGTGGTTCCCGGTCGTCGGCGCGTTGCTCGGGGTGGCGCTCGGCGGCCTGTGGTGGGGAGCCGCCTCGATCTGGCCGCTGCCGGTCGCGGCGGCGCTGACGGTGGCCGCAGATCTCGTGCTGACCGGGATGCTGCACCTCGACGGGCTGGCCGACAGCGGCGACGCGCTGCTGCCGCCGGTGAGCCGGGAGCGGCGCCTCGAGATCATGCGCGACCCACGCGTGGGCGCGTTCGGTGTCGCCACGGTCGTCGTCGTGCTGCTCGTGCGGTTCAGCGTGTTCGCGTCGGTCGTCCCCAGCCGCACCAGCCCGCTCGTCATCGGCGGCATCTGGGCGATGTCACGTGCCGCGATGGCGGTCACCGCCTGCGTCGTGCCGTACGCCCGGCGCGAGGGTCTGGCGTCGGTGTTCCTCGGCGCGTCGGCGGTTCCGGTCGTGGTCGTCGGTGTGCCCCTGGCCGTGGTGCTCGGCGGTCTCGGCACCGATCCGCACCTG
>CAYUOL010000404.1:0-2383 GCA_964446345.1 uncultured Iamiaceae bacterium
CTCGCGGCGTCCTCGTCCTCGCCGCACGGACCACGTGGGCCTTCGTCCTGCGTCCTGGCGAGCGACGAACCGTGATCCGCCGCACCCCCTCACGATGTTCCCGGCCACGGCACCAGGTCGGTGGCTGCGGGCGCAGCGCCTTCGAGCTGCGGCGCGCGCCCGGTAGGGTTGTCGGCCATGTCCCGGTGCAGGCGGTGTCGATGCGGGCGGGCCCGAACCGCGCCTCGCCGCGGCCGCCCCCGGGCCCTCGCGTCGCTCCCGGGGCGACGTCCGTGATCCCTCGCCGGCTCCTGCTCCTGCTGGCGATCCTGCTCGTCGCCGGCTGCGCGGCCTCGACCGCCGCGCCCCAGCCGCCGATCGCGGCGGATGCGGGGGCCGACGCCGCGGTCGACACCGCGGTGGCTCCCGACGCCGTGGCCACCGCCGCCGCGTCGTCGGTCGGACCGGGGTCCCTCGACCTGCTCCTCACCGCGCCGAAGGTGGCGACGACCACGACGGCTCCTCCGGCGCCCGGCGAGACCACCACCACGACGAAGCCCCCCGCGCCGTACAAGACCGGGCCGCGGGCGAGCTCGCCCGTCATCACGCCCCCGCCCCCGCTGCCGCCCGGCGACGGCACCGTGTACGCCGTCGGCGATTCCGTGCTGCTGGGCGCCAACAACTACCTGCCCCAGACCGTGGGCGGCTGGGACCTCCGCCTCGACGCCAAGGTCGGCCGGCACATGAGCGAGGGCATCGACCTCATCCGCGAGAACCGCGGCAGCATCGGCCAGGCGGCGGTGATCCTGCTGGGGCACAACGACGGCGGCGGGTCGTCCGTGTACGGCCAGCTCGACCTGATCATGTCGTACCTCCGCAAGACGCAGCGCGTCGTGTTCGTCACGATCAAGGAGTGGCAGCCCGGCCACGCGACGATCAACCGGGCGATCCGGGCGCTGCCCAAGACCTATCCCAACGTCGTGGTGGCGGACTGGGCGGCGGTGCTCGACGCGAACCCGCAGTTCCTGGTGGACAACGTGCACCCGAACAGCGCCGGGCAGATCGCCCTGGCCAACCTGATCGCCATCATGCTGGGCCCGTGCCGCCGCGACGGATCGACGGTGCCGCCCCTCAAGATCCTGCCGATCCCCGACGGGGTCGACCTGCCGAAGACCACGATCCCGGGGGCGACGGTGCCGGTGGGCTCGACCACGACGACGCCGTCCCCGACGACCGAGGTGCCGTCGAGCACGACGAGCACCGCCCCGCCGGCTTCGACCTCGACGACCAGTCCGCCCACGACCGCTCCCACCACCAGCAGCTCGACGCCCGTCACCACCGCCCCCACGACCACGTCGGCCCTCCCGGCTCCGCCCCCCTGATCACGGGGCCACGGGGCCAGTGGTCAGGAGGGCCCCGCCAGGCGCTCCAACGCATCGGGCAGCCACCGGGGCACGGGTGCAGGGTCGCCCGTGCGGTCGAGCTCGGGCAGCAGGGCGCGGTACTTCGCGGCCAGGCCCCGCGCGACTGCCGGGGCGTGGGCGAGGTCGGTCACCGGGCACTGCTGCGTCTTGATCGTGAAGAGCACGGCGCGAGCGCGCGGGAGCCGCACGAGCGTCTGGCGCTCGCTGCGCAGCCACAGCTGCTCGAGCGTGGGGTCGAGGCGGTCGTAGTCCTCGGGAGGTTCGGGTCGGTGCAGCTCCTCGTGGTCGTGCACCGACACGTTGCGGCGCAGCACCGGTCGTTCGGGGGTGAGGCGCGCGAAGAACGTGTCGACCTTCGACGAGAGGTCCGCGGCGTAGTGGTGCACCGGGGCGTGGATCTCGGCGAGGCTCCGCCCCATCTTCTCCTGGAGGCGCCAGTGCGACGGGAAGCTGACCGACCCGGCGCCGAGGACGTAGCGCCCGTCGCGCTCGAGCATCAGGCACAGGTCCTCGGGCACGCGGAGCGCCACCTCCTCCAGCGGGCCGGCGGGGGCGGCGCCGGCGTGTGGCCGCGGCGGCACGGGCGGGGGCGAGAGCGGGCGGTGCCGGTCGAGCCACGCCGCGACCATCGCCGCCGCCTCTTCCTCGGCCGCGGTCGCCTCCGCGGTGGAGGCCACCACGTCGGCGCGCCGCTCGCGGCGCAGCTGCGCCTTCAGGGCGAGCTCGGTCGGGGAGCGCTCGTCGAACACGAACCAGTGGTCCAGGTCGAGCGCCCGGACGCCCATCGAGACCCAGGGCGGCCCGGCCTTGGTCGGCAGCTCGGGCAGCCACGAGGGACCCGTGCGGCTCGGGGACGGCCCCGTCGGGAGACCCGACGGGGGGCTCGGCGGGGGGTCCGTGGGCCGCGGCGGAGGGCTGGAGGCGGGGTTCGGTGGGGGGCTCGCGGGTGGCGCCACCCCCGCAGTATGGGCGCGCCATCC
>CAYUOL010000404.1:2483-5568 GCA_964446345.1 uncultured Iamiaceae bacterium
CGCCTCCGCCGGGTCGTCGCGCGGCATCCGACGGGCCGGGGCCGAGTTGTGGCCGGCGCCGCGCAGCCGCTAAGGTCTCTCCCTCGTGTGCCCGACCTGGTCGGGCGCCCACGTACGAGTAGGGGCCGGATCCGTCCGGTCGGCAAGTTCTCGTCCCCATCAGGCACCTGACCAGCGGTTTCCGGTCCGGCACGATGGCGGGCACCTGATTCGCAACCTACGTCTGCGACGGCCAGCGCACCCGGCAGCACCGCCCTGGTACCCCGCAGCACAACCGAGACGGCGCTCGGCCGGGAACTTTCCCGTGCCGAGCGTTCGCGTGAGCGGGCCTCCGTCGACGGCGGCCCGCACGCAGCACCCGAACCGCAGCACCGAACCGCAGCACCGAACCGCAGGACCTGAAGACCCCGAGCCAGATCGGAACGGCTCCCGAGTCAGACAGAAAGAGTTGGCCGTCATGGCGAACAAAGCACTCGTCGGCGAGAAGGTCGGCATGACCCAGGTGTGGGACGAGGACAACCGCGTCCAGCCCGTCACCGTCATCAAGGTCTCGCCCCTCCGCGTCGTCCAGATCAAGACGCCCGAGCGCGATGGGTACCACGCGCTGCAGGTGACCTACGGCGAGAAGCAGGCGAAGAAGCTCAACCAGCCCGAGGCCGGCCACTTCGCCAAGCAGGGCGTCGCCCCGGGCGTGCGCCTGGTCGAGCTGCGCCTCGACGACATCAGCGGCTACGAGGTCGGCCAGGAGATCGCCGTCGACGCGTTCGCCGCCGGGGACCGCATCGACGTCACGGCCGTCAGCAAGGGCAAGGGCTTCGCCGGCACGATGAAGCGCCACAACTTCAACGGCCAGAAGGCGTCGCACGGCACGCACCGCGTCCACCGCGCGCCCGGCTCGATCGGCGCCTGCGCCACGCCGGCCCGCGTGTTCAAGGGCACCCGCATGGCGGGGCGCATGGGTGGCGAGAAGGTCACCACGATGAACCTCACGGTGGTCGAAGCGAACCTCGACCAGGGTCTGCTGCTCGTCCGCGGCGCCGTCCCCGGCCCGAAGGGCGGGGTCGTCATCGTCCGCAACGCCGTGAAGCTGACGACCGTCGGAGGCGAGAGCTGATGGCTTCGATCACCCTGAAGAGCGTCAGCGGCGCCGACGCCGGCACCGTCGACCTCGACGAGAACATCTTCGGCATCGAGCCGAACGTCCCGGTCATGCACCAGGTCGTCACCGCGCAGCTCGCCGCCCGTCGCTCGGGCACGCAGAGCACGAAGACCCGCGCCGAGGTGGCCGGGGGCGGGGCCAAGCCGTGGAAGCAGAAGGGCACCGGCCGCGCCCGAGCCGGCTCCATCCGTGCCCCGCAGTGGAAGGGCGGTGGTGTGGCCCTGGGCCCGAAGCCCCGCTCCTACGCCCAGCGGACGCCGAAGAAGATGATCCGCCTCGCGCTGCGGTCCGCGCTCAGCGACCGCGCCGCCGAGGACAAGGTGATCGTCGTCGACAGCTGGGGCTTCGACACGCCCAAGACCAAGGACGCCATCGCCGCCCTGTCGGCGCTCGGCGCCGAGGGCCGCGTGCTCGTGGTGCTCCAGAGCGACGACGTCGTCACGTGGAAGAGCTTCCGCAACCTCCCCGAGGTGCACCTCATCGAGACGGATCAGCTCAACGCGTACGACGTGCTGTGCAGCGACGTCGTGATCTTCAACCGGGACTCGCTCCCCTCGGCCGAGGGCGAGAAGCCGAAGGCCGCCCGGGCGCCGAAGCCGGCCCCCGTCTCCAAGCCGAAGCCGGCCCGGACCCCCAAGGCCACGACCGCCGAACCCGCAGCAGCTCCCGAGGAGGCTGACGACATGGCCAGCGACCTTCCCAACCGGCCGCCGTCCGACAAGCAGAAGACGGCACCGATCAAGGACACCGACCGCGTCAAGAGCGCGGCCGACAAGCTCGATCCCCGCTTCGAGGCCGCGCGGGCCAAGGCGGCGAAGGAAGACGCGCTGCGGGCCAAGGCCGCCGAGAAGGCGTCGGGTGACGACGAGGCGCCCGCCGCAGCGGAAGCCCCGCCGGCCGAAGCGCCGAAGAAGTCGGGCGGCTTCTCGTTCTCGAACACGACCGACGAATCCGGTGAGGGCCAGTCGTGAAGGACCCCCGCGACGTCATCATCGAACCGATCGTCAGCGAGAAGTCGTACCAGCTGATCGAGCAGGGCGTGTACACGTTCAAGGTGCACCCCGACGCCAGCAAGCCCGAGATCGCCGACGCGATCCGCAGCATCTTCAACGTGCGCGTCTCCAAGGTGAACACGCTGAACCGCAAGGGGAAGCGCAAGCGCAACCGCAAGACCTTCACCTATGGCAAGCGACCCGATACCAAGCGGGCGATCGTCACCCTCGTCGGGGATGACCGCATCGACCTGTTCGAGGGATAAGTCATGGCTCTCCGCAAGCGCAAACCAACCAGCGCCGGCCGTCGGTTCCAGACCGTCTCGGACTTCTCCGAGATCACCAAGACCACGCCCGAACGCACCCTCCTCGCCAAGAAGACGAGCACGGGCGGCCGCAACAACTACGGCCGCAAGACCGCTCGCCACAAGGGCGGGGGCCACAAGCAGCGCTACCGCATCGTCGACTTCCGGCGCGTGAAGGACGGCGTGCCCGCCAAGGTCGCCGCCATCGAGTACGACCCCAACCGCAACTGCCGGATCGCGCTGCTGCACTACTACGACGGCGAGAAGGCCTACATCCTCGCCCCGCGGGACGTGCGTGTCGGCGACCGCCTGCAGAACGGGCACGGGGCCGAGATCCGTCCCGGCAACGCGCTGCCCATGCGCTACATCCCGGTCGGTACCACGATCCACAACGTCGAGCTCAAGCCCGGCGGCGGCGGCAAGATGGCGCGCAGCGCCGGCACGAGCGTCCAGCTCGTCGCCAAGGAGGGTGACTTCGCCACCCTGCGCCTGCCCAGCACCGAGATGCGCCGCGTGCCGATCGACTGCCGCGCCACGATCGGCGAGGTCGGCAACGCCGAGTTCGAGCTGATCAAGATCGGCAAGGCCGGCCGCAACCGCTGGAAGGGCGTGCGCCCGCAGACCCGTGG
>CAYUOL010000405.1:0-5538 GCA_964446345.1 uncultured Iamiaceae bacterium
AAGGACAAGGATCGTAGGAGCCAAGCCCCCGGACAACGACCAGAGTGACACTGACCGGATCGTAGGGCGGTGGGGTCAGGCGGAGCCGGAGGACGAGCGATGCCCCTGCCGGGTCCGATCGCCGACGTGACCTCGAGGTGGCGGTGGCGGGAGGGCGGCGGCGGTGAGGGTGTCGTGCGGTTTGGCGTGTTTGGCCAAGTGCTTGGCGTGATGCGACGCGGCGCCGCGGGCCGCGATCACGGATCGTGGGAGGTACCCCAGCGCCAGAGGAGAACCCGATGACCGCAACCCTGCCCGCCGCCCCCTCCCACGTCCGCCCGCCCGTGGTCGACCCCACGGCCGGCGTCGTGGTCGCCGACGACGACCGTGCGGCGGTGGCCGCCGCCGCAGCCGCGGGACAGGCGCTGGCCGGCCGCATGGCTCCCGCGGCGCGCGACGATCGCCCGACCCGCCGGGCCCCGGGCGCCGGCCGTGCCCCCGCCGGCCGCGGCGTCGCCGCCGAGATCACGGACGAACCGATCGACGATGACGAGCGGGCCCGCCGCATCCGCGTGGCCGTGCGGGCGCGCAGCAAGGAGGTGCGGGCGCAGCACCCGATCCTGCGTCACCAGGACGCGATCGGCGCCGGCATCCTGGCGCTCGCCGCCGTCGGGGTGCTCGCCACCGCCGGTGCCTACGTCACGGGCCACCTGGCGTGGTGGCTGACGATCCCGCTCGCCGCGTTCTTCATGTCGTTCGCCCACGAGATCGAGCACGACCAGATCCACCGCCTGTACTTCACGCGCAACGCGAAGGCGCAGAACGCGATGTTCGCCGTCTGCTGGTTGCTGCGCCCGTACGCGATCAGCCCATGGGCCCGCAAGCCGCTGCACCTGCTGCACCACAAGGTCTCGGGGACGGAGGGCGACGTCGAGGAGCGGGCGATCACGAACGGCGACACCTGGGGCCCCAAGCGGGCGCTGATGATGATCGACCCGGTCGCCAGCACGTTCCTGCACCTGCCGAAGGACAAGGCCTACCGCTCGATCAAGCTGCGCTACGTGGCGAAGGCGTACTTCCCGTTGACCTACCTCGCGCTCGCGCTGTGGTACTCGTTCCTGCTCGTGAACCTCGCGAACCTCGGGGCGCAGGCGCTGGGCTTCGCCGGCATCAGCGGCGGCGTGCCGCTCGCCATGCTGAACGTCGTCAACGTGCTGACCATCGTGTGGATCGCCCCCAACGTGCTGCGGGTGGCGTGCCTGCACTTCGTGTCGTCGAACATGCACTACTTCGGTGACGTCGAGGAGGGCAACGTCGTGCAGCAGACGCAGGTGCTCAACCGCTGGTTCTTCGCCCCGTTCCACCTGTTCTGCGCCAACTTCGGCAGCACCCACGGCATCCACCACTTCGTGCCGAACGACCCCTTCTACGTCCGCCAGCTCACCGCCAAGGCCGCGCACGCGGTCATGGCCGAGAACGGCGTGCGCTTCAACGACCTGCGGACCTTCCGCCGGGCGAACCGCTACGCGCTGGACGCCTGAGTGCGAGCCCCGATCCGCCAGCCCGCCGGCGAGCCGGTCAGCCGGTCAGCCGGTCAGCCGGTCGGTGGGTCGTGCGGGGCCGTCCGTCGCAGGGCTGCCCGGGCCATGGTCAGAGCTCGTCGTCGTCCAGCCCGGTGAGCGGGCCGGCGCCGCGCAGCACGTGCGTGCCGTCGACGGAGCGCACGTGGATCGCGTCGCCGTCGATCGCACGGCCCTCGAGCGTCACCACGGCGACGTGGTGCGCCCCCGAGGCCAGGGGCGCGGCGTCGAAGGGCACGACCACGAGCTCCCAGTCGATCAGCGCCGTGTTGTCCTTGCGGACGACCAAGAGGTCGGCGTACTTGATGCGCACGTCGGCGCCGTCGAGCTCGATGGTGGCGACGTCGAACCGCTTGGACTCCATCTGCGCACTCTACGAGCCTGGTGCCGAACGGGGTGATGCCAAGACGGCGAGGCGGGATGCGCCGCCGTCCCGGCGCCGCCACGTGGGCCACATGCCCCCTCGGTGGGCACCGGTTGGACCCGGCCGGCGACGTGCGCCACGATGCGGCGCATGACCATCATCAAGATCAACGCGATCACCGTGCCGGCCGACTCGGGTGACGAGCTGGCGCAGCGCTTCGCCGCCCGCGCCGGCGCCGTCGACGACCAGGACGGCTTCGAGGGCTTCGAGCTGCTCAAGCCGACCGACGATCGCACCACGTGGCTGGTCATCACCCGCTGGCGCGACGAAGCGGCGTTCGACGCCTGGGTGAGCTCGCCGGCCTTCGGGCACGGGCACCGCAGCGAGGCGCCCAAGAGCGAGGGCGGCGACGCCAAGCCGCCCGTCGCGATCGGCAGCGAGCTCTGGAGCTACGAGGTGGCCGGCGGTTCCAAGGGCGCCTGAACCGGCACCCGACCACGCCCACCCGGGCACCCGACCCTGGGCGCCCTCTCGCCCCGTCCGCCCACCACCGGATCGGGCACCCCGTCCGGGCACCCGACCACGCTCCGAGCCGCGGTCCGACGTGGCGGTGGCCCGGGCCGAGGCGGCCCCTCCGCCCCGTCGGCATGGGCTTACGCCCACCTGGCGCCGGTCTGAGCTCAGGCTTTCGCGCCCCTCGGCGCGCCACCTCTCGCCACCGTGCGTGTGCAAACCTTGAGCGAGTCTTGGGTGTGGCCTCGGCCTCCTTCGCCGATGATGAAGGGAACCGTTGCCGCTCTTCGAGCGTTCGTTCGTTCAGTGCCTGTTCAACTTCCCGAGGATCAGCCCGAGAAGCAGGCGGCAACGGAAGGAGTTCCTGGAGGAACCATGGTCACCAGCTATCTCGTACGGGCCCGTGATTGTGCGGCGATCGATCCCGAGCGCATCTCGGAAGCCGGGGGGCACCTCATCGGCGTCGGTTGCCTCGAGGACGACGGCACGGTGAAGGTCGACGTCGACATCAGCGACGTCGACGCCGACCGCCGCCTCAGCAAGCTCTTCGCCCAGCACGACTGAGCCCCGCGCTCGCCACCCGCGGTCCCGAGCCTGTCGCGCTCGCCGTCGCAGGGGTACCCTGGCGGGGTGCGCCGATCGGGGGGGATCGTGGCACCCAAGCGCTGCAGCCGAGGAGGAACGCATGAAGCGTCACCTGACCGTCGACGAGCTCGCCCGCGACGAGCGGTTCGAGCGCCTCAAGGTCGAGGACCTCATCTTCGATCCTCGCAACGCCGTGGCGTTCGAGCAGACGAAGCGCCGCGGTGGCTTCGTGCCGAAGAACGACGACGCGCCGGATGCGGCTCGCCAGCTGATGCACGGCATCTTCGTCGGTGAGATCCAGGCCCTCGAGGGCGCCGGGCGCACCTGCTACGACTTCGAGACCGCCACCACCGCCAAGAGCTCCAGGGACGGCGCCGCCCCGGAGGGCACCGTGCCCTTCGAGCTCAAGCTCGACATGGCCCGGCAGTGCTGGGACGAGGCCCGCCACGTCGAGATCTCGATCAAGCTCTCCGAGCACATGGGGTCCGAGATCGGGGAGTACGCCGAGCAGGTGCTGCTCTTCGAGGCCGCTTGCAACCCCGATCCGGTGCTGCGCCTCACCGGCGTGAACCGCGCCCTCGAAGGGCTTGCCATCGACGTGTTCAACACGATGCGCGACTTCGGCGACGCCGTCTCCGATCCGATCCTCTTCTTCTGCGAGGACTGGATGCTGGCTGACGAGGTGACCCACGTGAAGATGGGTTCGGACTGGCTGCGGCGCATCACCGCCGGCGATCCCGAGCGCCAGAAGAGCGCGCTCGAGTTCCAACGCACGGTCGACAAGCTCTTCAGCTTCGGCGGCTTCCGGGGCGAGGAAGAAGAGAACCCGATCCACCTGGCCCGGAAGTTCCGCTCGCTCGCCGGCTTCGACGACGACGAGATCGAGGACCTGGTCGTCGCGGCGTCCGAGGCGTACCTCGAGGCGCAGGCGATGACGCAGACGATCAGCGAAGCATCCTGACGCGACCCGACGGCGGCGGCGCCGGTTTCGTCGTCGCGGCACGCGACCCATAAGGTGCCGTCGTGCTCCTCGAGATCCACACCACCTGGGCGTGGTTCGTCGTCATCTCGAACGGACTGGCCGGCGTGTGGGCGCTCGCGGCGAACTGGATCGAGTCGTTGCGCACCCGCGCCCTGTGGTGGTTCACCGCGGCTGCCGAGCTGACCGTCTTCGTGCAGGTGATCCTGGGCGTGAGCCTCGTGGCGGGCCAGGGCATGAAGGCGCCGAAGTTCCACATGTTCTACGGCTTCGTGGCCATCATCGCCGTGGCACTGATCTACAGCTACCGCCAGCAGATGGCGAAGCACAAGTACCTGCTCTACGGCTTCGGCGGCCTGTTCCTCATGGGCCTCGGCATCCGGGCGATGCTCAAGGCCACCGGCGCCGCGTAGCCCGCGCGCCCGCTCTGCCTCCCGGGCGCAGCAGGCGTCAGCACTCGTGGGTCAGAGGTTCACCACCGGGCACGTCAGCGTGCGGGTGATGCCGCCGATCATCTGCACGCGGCTCACGACCATCTTGCCGAGGTCGTCGACCGACCCGGACTCGGCGCGGGCGATCACGTCGTAGGGGCCGGTCACGTCGTCGGCCGACACGACGCCGTCGATCGCGCGCACCTCGCTGGCGACGTCGGCCGCCTTGCCCACTTCGGTCTGGATCAGGATGTACGCGCTGACGGCCATCGAGTGAGCTCCTCTGCTTCTGCGGGGCGAGTTCGCCGCAGCGTAGTGCACGCCCGAAAACGAGGAACGGGGCCCGAAGGCCCCGTTCCGTCGACGCTCGTGGGCGAGGTGCTCAGGCTTCGCTGAGGCGCTTCTCGAGCTCGTGCAGCTCGTCGCGCAGCTCCTCGGGGAGACGCTCGCCGATGAACTCGTAGTGGCCCTCGAGCTGGGGGATCTCGGCGCGCCAGGCGTCGGCATCCACGTCGAGGATCTTGGCCATGGTGGCCGCGTCGATGTCGAGGCCCTCGAGATCGATCGCGTCTGCCGTGGGGACCCGTCCGATCGGCGTGTCCTTGGCGCTGCCCGTGCCCTCGACCCGCTCGACGACCCACTTGAGCACGCGGCTGTTCTCGCCGTAGCCGGGCCACAGGAACTTGCCGTCGTCGCCCTTGCGGAACCAGTTCACCCAGAACAGCTTCGGCAGGTTGTCGGCGTTGCCGTCGCGGGCGACGGCGGTGGCGCCGATGTCGAGCCAGTGCTTGAAGTAGTCGCCCATGTTGTAGCCGCAGAAGGGCAGCATGGCGAAGGGGTCGAACCGCAGCTCGCCGACGACGCCGGCCGCGGCCGCGGTCTTCTCGGACGACATGATCGAGCCGAGGAAGACCCCGTGACGCCAGTCGAACGACTCGGTCACGAGCGGCACGTTGGTGGCGCGGCGGCCGCCGAAGAGGATCGCCGAGATCGGCACGCCCTTCGGGTCCTGCCACTCGGGCGCGATCGACGGGCACTGGCTCGCCGGCGCCGTGAAGCGCGCGTTCGGGTGGGCGGCCGGGGTCCCCGACTCGGGGGTCCAGTCCT
>CAYUOL010000406.1:0-5534 GCA_964446345.1 uncultured Iamiaceae bacterium
TCTTGTGGCGGGCCTCGCCGATGAGGTCGTAGAGCTTGTAGTACCGGGACCGGGTGAACGGGTCCTCGGGGTCGCCACGCTTGCCGGTGTTGCGGAAGTGGTGGGCCTCGTCGATCACCACTGCGTCGGCCAGCTCGGTGATCCGCTCGAACCGCTCGGGGTACTCCAGCGCTCGGGTGAGATCGGTGTGGCTGAACACCGACAGGTTTGAGAAGTCGGCCGACCCGTCGACGCCACCGATGTGGGGCAGGTGCTTCTTCAGCTCGGGCACCCAGACCGAGTCCTTCACCGACTTTGGGGCGAACAGCACCACGCGCTTGTTCTCGTGGAGCACGAGCCGTTCGAGGAGCATGAGCCCGACGTAGGTCTTGCCGAGACCGACGCCGTCGCAGAGGAACGCGCCGCCGTGCTGGCGGGCGATGTTGACCATCGACCAGTACGCCTCCTGCTGGTACCGGTCGAGCTTCGGGAACATCCGCGAGTGGTGCTGGTCCCAGTCGTTCGCCGTGGGCTCCAGCTCACCGAACATGGATCGCAAGGCTTGGGCGTAGACGGCAAAGGGAGTGAACGGCTGGGCATGCCGCTCGATCACCTTCACCACATCGGGCGAGATGTCGACCGCGTCGTCCCAGTGGTGCTCGTACCACTCCTGGAGCTGAGCGACCTCCGAGCTGCTCTCGATCTTGATGTTCAGCTCGACGTTCTGGGTCAGACCCGGCCGGGTGAAGTTGCTCGACCCGACCAACGCCTGGGAGCCGATGACCTCGAAGCGGCCGTGGGTGATGTACGTCTTCGCGTGGAACTTGTCCTTGTTGTAGACCCGACACTCGATCTGACCCGACGCCAAGGCGGCGACGATCGCGTCGATCCCGGTGAGGAACGGGTCGCGCTCCTTGTCGTCCTCGATGCTGTCGTCGAGGTGGGCTTCGGCCCGCTGCTTGACGGCCAGCAGCATCGCCTTCTTGGTCCGGTGGGTGACCTCGTCGCCCATCAGGATCCGGATCTTGTCGAACTTCTGCCAGTGGCCGTCGAGGTCGAGCAGGGAACCGATCTCGAAGTAGCCGGTGGCGATGTCGATGCTGCTCGCCAGCTCCGACCACTCGCGCAGGTAGTCGAGCCCGTTCCGCCCGCCCTCGCTGTTGTCGACGATGAACAGCGGTCCCTCAGCCATGCCCCGAGCCTCGCTCGCCCAGCTCAACCCCGTGCATGCCCTCGTCTGCTCCCCTGCGCTGATCGCGATTCGGACATTGACCGTACCTGCCCTCCGGTGGGCGAGTCGGCGACAGTGGTTGGTACGCCGCCACCGTGACCACCGAGCCGAATCACGGTTCGGGATCAACCGCCGAGGCGCTCCGCGCGGGCATCATCGGACGGGCAGACGCCAACCCGGAGCAAGCGATGCCTGAACGAGACAAGCGAGTGGTGAGGGCCACGCTCCGATGTCTGCGCCAGGACCTGGCCCAGGAGGTCGGGCCCGACGAACTGAAGGTCGCGCTTCGCACCGTGGTCGACGACATGGCGGCCGACCCGACGTACCTGCTGCCGTGCTCGCTGGTCGACGCTGAACACGCGGTGATCGCGAAGGCGAACCTGCTTGTCACCGACGAAGCCGCCCATCGCGAACGGATCGAGGCGCTCACGGACCGGTACGCCATCAAGGTCAAGACCGGGGATCGGCGGGCCGCCCTCTGGCAGGACGAGGACGGGACGTGGTGGCTCCTCGCTGCTGGGCGCCGGAAGAACGACACCGCTGGTGACTTCTACCGAGAGATCGAGCGGTTCTCAGCCGACGCAACGCCCATCGCACCCACCGACGACGACTACCGCTACCAACGGCTGGAGGCAGCGTACGAGAGGGAGTGCGAAGAGGAGCGTGCCGCGCACGCCGAGGTGGTCGGCGCTGTGCTGTCAGCCGCCCGGGTACCGGACTCGATCTCGACGGTCGACGTGTTCGGTGCGGCGGTGTCCGTGAGGATCGTGCCGGACGAGGCAGGTCTCGCCGTGCTCGAGATGAGCTGGGAGTTCGCTGAGTTCGATCAGCAAGACCGCTTCCCGATGGACGTTCTCGCGATGGTTCCCGGCCGGGACGACATCGACGCGTGGGACTACCTCCCGCCTCGAAGCAACAGCGACTCCCCTCACACCTGGTACACGTACGTCACCGCCGAGTGGGTCGACCACATGGCCACCTCCGCCGAGCTGGACGAGCTCCTCACCAACGGAGACGACTGGCAGCCCGTCAACCCGTCCAGCGACGGCTCCGAGCACTTCAGCCACCTGGCGAAGGGATCGATCGTCACGCTCGCCTACCTGACCGGGATCGAGATCACGGCGCTGTGCGGAGCGAGCATCGTCGCTCATCGGGACTACGAGCGGTTCCCTGTGTGCCCGACCTGCCAGGAGAGCCTCACGCTGCTCCGGTCGCTCAGGAACCCAGAGGGCGCCTGAGCGACCGCCGCTACAGCAGCCCTGCAGCCCTGGCAGCGCGAGCGCGGCGACGATCGTCAGCCGTTGCCGCGGCCTCACGGGCCTGGGTCTTCACACGTCCACGCTCGGTGAGGATGCGCATGACCTCGTCGGCGGGGATGCGCAGGGCATTGCCGACGGTGAAGCTCTCGATTCGGCCCTCTTCGCAAAGGCGCGTGAGATGGGTGCGCGAAACGCCGAGGAGCTTCGCTGCTTCGGTGGAGGTCAGTGGCTTGCCGGTCGCGACGGCGGCAACGGACTCGCCGCGTGCGTAGGCATCGATCGCGAACAGGAGCTGCTCTCGCACGGCGGGAGGCAGCGAATCGAGATCGATCTTGCCGCTGGTCGTCGCATCGTCGGCAGCGTGCTGGAGGCGCTCGCGCTCGTCAGCAGCGAGTTCGGAGGGGTCAACGACGTTCACGGGTGAGGTTCGCATGAGTCCATTCTCCTCGGGCAGGACTTAATAAGTGCCACAAGTGGCATACCTGCGTCAAGTGCTAGGATACGAGCCAGGCCTGGAATCCCCCAGGTCGAGTGTCACACCCCACCTGCATACTGGCACCGAGGCAAATGACACGCCTGTAACTCGATCACCGCCCGAAGGACCCTCCAGATGTCGAAGCTCCACGACCTGCTCGACCAGATTCGCAACGATGTCGCTCCGGCCGACTCCACCCTGAGCGATGCACGTGCGCACCGCGACGCTGTCTTGGCGTCAGCGGGGTCCTTCGACGGAGCCCTCCGCACCTATCGCTCTGGGTCGATCGCCCACGGAACCGCGAACGACGACACCGATGCCGACTGCGGAGTCGTGCTCGACAGACGGGTCTGGACTGCGCTCGGACCGGACGGCGACGACGAGGGCCCCGGCGAGGTCGTGGAGCAGGTCCGCAGCAAGGTTCGTGCCGACCTCAACGACGAGGGATGGGACGTGGCGACCAAGCTGACGAAGCGAGCGATCGAGGTGAGGTTCCCTGACGGGCCGAGCGTCGATCTCATCGTCGGTCTCACTCGGAAGGACGCGCCCGGATTGTGGATCCCGAACCTCAGCTCGGGTTCGTGGGATGCATCCCATCCCGAGCGACACACCGAGCTGCTCACCGCCGAGCCGAAGTCGCTCCGGGTGACGCGAGCACGAGCGATTCGGTTGGCCAAGGCCTGGAACAAGCAGCCGACGCAGCCGGGGCTGTGCAGCTTCAACCTCGAGGCGCTCGCACTCGTTGCCGTCGAGTCAGGGATGGGACTGCCGGAAGCTCTCCATGCGATCGCTGACCACGGCGCTACCGATCTGGCCAAGCGCCTCACGCCAGACCCCGCCGAGGTGTCGCCGCCGATCAAGCTGCTGCTCGACCGGGACATCGTGGTCAGCCGGCTGAACTCCCTTGCCGCATCCTTGGCGAAGGCGATCGAGTCGGAGGACGACGACGAAGTGCAGGACCTCATCGCTGCCGCGTTCCCGAACTACCTGGAGCCAGCAGACCAGCAGTCCAAGGCATCGGTTTCCGCCTCCCTCCGAGGCGGCAACGAAGGGGTCCGCTACACGGCGAGCGGGATCACTACAGCCGCTGCGAGCCAGGTCAAGACCACCCGGTCGTTCGGAGGATGAAGAAGCGCTACCACGGGCCGTGGTTCGGCAACGACACCGAACGGGCTCGGTTCGAGTTCAACGCTCGAGCACGTCGACTCCCCTTCCGGCGGCGTCTCACCCGCGGCGGCGTCGAGTACGCCGTCCCGATCGTCCTTGGCCACTTCGAGGATCGAGCAGCGACGATCAGGTTCGGAGCCGAGGCCCCCACCTTCGTCACCGTCGAGGTCGACGGCCCCACGGATTCGAAGCACCGATACCCGGATGGCCATCTGTGCATGTGGCATCCGGACGACCCCGAGACGAACCGGTGGGTGTTCAGGGACGGACTGGGCGCCCTCATCGACCATGTCGCGCTACACCTCTACCGCGAAGCACATTGGCGGGAAACTGGCGAGTGGTTGGGCCCCGAAGCGCCGCACAGCCCGAAGGTCGCGGCGTGAACCCTGCGTACGTCCCGGCTCTGATCGCTGGAGCTGTCGCAGTGGTCGTCGCTCTCCTCAGCCCCGCATTCACGGCTGCGGCAGAGCGACGACTTCGCAAGCGTGAAGTGCTCGCCAAGGCCGTGGGCGCACTCGCCGCCTACCGCGAGTACCCCTGCGTGATCCGTCGCCGGGACGAGAACGACCAAGCGGCGGAACGCCGGAGGATCTCGACCGAGATCATGCAGGTCCAGCGCGAGTTGACCGAAGCCTCGATCTGGATTGGGGCCGAGGCTCCGAGCCTCTACGACGAGTACGTGGTAGCCGTCGATGACCACCGTCGGATCGCGGGTGGTCTCATGAACGAAGCGTGGCGCACCCCAGCCAGCACCGACGACGCCGGCATGAACATCGCCGACTTCCACGAGAAGCTTGCGCCATTGCGCGCTCACGATGCGGTGCTGGCCGAGCTCATCCGCAGCGAGGTGTCCTTCAGCTGGAATCCGTTCCGGTAGGTCTGCCCCAGCCGCCACCACCGGGCGTCAGCATCCGGAGAACGTCGCCGGCCTTGAGCTGGATCGTGCACTTGTCGGGCAGACGCTCCGCTTGGGCCTCGTCGCCGCCGGGCAGCAGCCAGTTCTCCCCGACCGCTCCTGGCTCGCCACCCGCGAGGCCCCAAGGCTGCGAGACGCGCCTCTCCGTGATGAGCGACACCGTCGCGTCCTCGAGCACTTGGAGGTCTCGCTCGATGCCCTCGCCGCCCGCTGACCACCCGGCGCCGCCGCTGCCACGCCGCAGGCGGTACCGGAGCACTCGCAGCGGGAACGCCCGCTCCAGCGCTTCGATGGGGGTATTCCGCGTGTTAGTCATCGCGGTGTGAATTCCCGACTGGCCGGGGCGGGGTTCGCCTGACCGGTAGTCAAATTGATCCGTATTGGTCATGCACGTGTGAATGCCGGACATGCCGGGGTTGCCGGGACCGAGATCATCGGTAGCCGCTTGACTTGTGTTGGTCATGTTCTGCTGCGCTCTGCACTCCGAGATCTCCGCTAGGCCCCGGC